>NZ_JAKMQF010000002.1:0-269425 GCF_025771405.1 Campylobacter sp. RKI_CA19_01116 | reverse complement strand
GTTATCTTAAATACTTTAAACATAACAATATTAATACTTTCAATAAAAAAATTACTGTAAAAATTTAATCTTATTTTCTAAAATACTTTTTGGGGTAAGTCCGATGAATTTTTCATTTATTTTGCCTTTTTCATCATAAAAAACTATCACAGGCACACCATAAATTCCACCCACAGCTTTAGATAAAAATGAGCTTGCTTTAGCTTCATATAAAAGTGGCAAATCTAGCTTTTTTTCCAAAAGAATTTTTTGAGCTTCTTCTTTTGAATTAGCTCCATTTAGCACCGCTAAAATAGGAAAGTTTCTTTTTTTATTAAGCTCGTTTAACATAGGAATTTGTGCATTACATGCGCCACAATCTTGCGTGAAAAAAAATAAAGCGTAAGCTTGATTTGTATTTTGTGTTTTTAAGGTTTTTTCAAAACCATCATATTTAAAAGTATAGTTTTGATTTGAATTTAAGGTTTGAAATTCATTATTTGAGCATGCACTAAAGAAAAAAATGCTTATTAAAGCCAAGAAGCAATAGAAGCTTTTAGTTGCGACCATGGTTTTTCTCCTATAATTTTATCTTGCACAACTCCATCTTTAATGACAAAAGTAGTTGGCACTGCAAAAACGCTAAATCTTTGCCATGAGATATCTAAATCATCTTGCAAAAATGTGATATTTTTATAATCATATTTTGTAGCAAATTCTTCAAAATCCTTACCCTTATCTATAGAATCAAGCGCTAAAATAGTCATTTTTTTAGGGTATTGGTTAGCTAGTTTTTCCAAAAGTGGTAAGTCTTTTAAACAAGATGCACAACCTTGCTCCACAAAAGTTAAAACGATAAGATTATCAAAATCAGCTAGTTTGATTTTCTCACCTTCTAAATTTTTAGCTGCGATTTCTGGTGCTTTTAGGCCTATTTTACCGCCATTTTTATTGTTGTTTTCAAAACAAGCACTTAAAAAAACTAAACATAAACAAGCTAAAATTATACTTTTAATTTTCACTTTTCATCACTCCATGGCTTAAAATGATCGTTCTATCAGCAAAGGTTGCTAAGTCTGGATTGTGAGTGATTAAAACTATGGTTTTACCATCTTGTTTTAATTTACAAAAAAGCTCTAGAATATTTTTTTCATTTGCCTCATCTAAATTTCCAGTTGGCTCATCTGCTAATAAAATTTCAGGATCATTTACTAAAGCTCTTGCTATGCATAGTCTTTGTTGTTCCCCGCCACTTAGTTGGCTTGGTAAATGCGTAAGTCTGTGTGAAAGCCCTACTTTTTCTAGCGCCATTATAGCGTCTTTTTGCTCTATACTTGAGTGATAAAACTGCGCTAGCATAACATTTTCTAAAGCATTTAAATAAGGTATTAAATGAAATTGTTGAAAAATCAAACCTATTTTTTCTCTTCTAATTACGCTTTTTTCTTCTTCACTTAAATTTCCAACTTCTTTATCATCTAAAAAATACTCCCCACTACTTTGAGTATCCATTAAAGAAAGTATATTTAAAAGTGTTGATTTACCTGAACCTGATGGACCCATAATGGCTAGCCATTCGCCTTGTTTTACTTCTAGATTGATATTTTGTAAAGCTTTAACTTCATTAAAATTACGATTTAAATTTGAAATTTTTATAATATTTTTCATCACTCACCCTTTAAATTTTCACAAACATTGATTTTTAAAGCTTTTTTTAGCGGCAAAATACTTGCAAAAAATGCAAATACCAAAGAAACAAGTACCGCAAAAAATACTGAAAGCAATCTAAAATCTATACTTGCATTAAAAATCAAATACCCAAAAATATTTGCCAAAAAATATCCACAAAAAGCACCAAGCAAACTCGCACTTAAACTTAAAATAAACACTTCAGCTCCAAAGAGCTTGATGATTTCTTTATGCTTAGCTCCTAGTGCAAGGTGCAAGGCTATTTCTTTTTTTCTTGAAAAAATCACCGCACTAAGAGTGGTATTTACACTCAAAGAACTAATGAGCAAAATAGTTAAACTAATCAAAGCCATTAAAGCTTTGATCTTTTCTAAAATCACACCTTCGCTAATAGATACTGAAGCTATGACTTTAGCTTCTACATTGCCCTTGCTAAGCTCTTTTGCTTTTTGATCTAAACTTTCATAATCACCTAGCAAAATAGCTTGAGCATAATTTATCACTTCTTTAGCTGCTAACTCTTGAGCTTTCTTTAAAGAGATGATTAAAACCCCATCTTGCTCATCGTTACTTCTTAAAATAGCTTTGATTTTTACTTTGACTATTTTGGAAATGCTTGGATTATAAATTTGCAATTCTTGTCCTATTTTAAGTTCAAGTTGTTTAGCTAAATCAGCCCCTACAAAGGCACTATCTTCACTAAAATCACTCAAAGAAAAGCCTCCTTTTAAAACCTCCATAAAAGGCTTGGTAAGCTTTAAATTTGCAAAATCAACCCCAACTACCACTGCACTTGAGCTTTCAAGATTATAAAAACCATATAAAAATGGGGTTAAAGCCTTTGCTTTCAAGTTTTCTTTGGCTTGATTAAATTCATCCATGCTTAAAAACTCATCATCTTTTGGCGTGATGATAAAATTAGCCCCATAAGCTTTTAATTCTTTGGACAATTTTGTGTCAATATCAAAATAAATATTAAAAAATGAAGCACTAACCATAGCACCCATAAACACAGCTATAAAAATAATACAAACTCTTTTATAAGAAAAAATAAGAGATTTAAAAACCTCTTGCATAAAAAAATTATTTGCCATATAAAACCTCTGAAGTAGAAAGTTTAGAAATTCCTTTGATAGAAAACAAACATCCTAAAAATACTATAAGCACTGCAAAAAATAAACAAATTGGTAAGATAATCCAGGAAATTTCAATGGTATGTTCAAATATACTCAAGGCGATAATCTCTGACATACCTATACCAAAAGCAAAGCCCAAAACAGCCCCAACTAAAGCTACCACAACCCCTTCTAACGCAAAAATCATATAAATTTGCAAAGTGCTAGCACCTAAAGCTTTTAAAAGCCCTATTTCACTTTTTCTTCTAAAAATATCCGCACTCATTAAAGATGATATGGCTATGGAAGCTACGATTAAGCATATAATACTAACTACTGCCATTAAAGATTGAATTTTAGATACTATCAAACTTTCTGCATCTGAAATCGCACTCACTACTTTTGTGCTAGCACCTTTAAAATCTTCTGCGATTTGATAAGCAATAGAACTTACATAAGCAGTACAATACCACTGATCATACTCAAGCTGATCAAGGCTATCTACATCGCGTCTTGCTTTTTGTGCTAAATCATTTTCAGGTATAGTCAAAGCTGAAACTTCTGCTTTAGCAAATAAACCTTCCTTTTTAGAAAGTTTTTGCGCTAAAAGTAAAGAAGTGATGATTTTATTTGAAAAAGCTTGGGTTAAATCCATAATACCAACAATTTTCACTTTAAAAAATTGTTCATTTTGCACAAGGGTGATTTCATCATCTATTTTTAAATCATACTTTTGTGCTAAATCTATTCCTAGCATTATTTCATCTAAACTATCATCTTTTGGGTAATTTCCTTTGATTTGACTATATTTGTATAATTCTTTAATACCCGCATAAAAATCATCATCATCTTGAATCTTTATAGCCTTATCAAAATAAGTTCCTACTAAAGAGATATTTTCATAATTTGCATTTGGAGTTTGAATTTTTACTTGGGTATCTAAAAATGGCGCAAAGGCATTAATATTATTTCTCCAAAAAATTTCTTTTATAGTATGAAGCTTGTTTTCTTCTAAAAAATTTTGATTTTTCAAAGGCTCATAGATTTTATTACCCACTTCTACACTTAAACTTGCACCTTTAGGTAAAACTAAAATGTTTGACCCATAACTTCTTAATTCTTTTGTGATTTCATTACCTATACCCAAAGTAAGATTTAACATAGTAGCCATAAGTAAAGTAGCTAAAAAAATCGTTAACAAAGCTAGAGATTTTTGAATTTTATTTTGAAAAATGGAATTTTTTACAATCTTAACTTGCATAGTCATTTCCTAATAAATTATGAATTCTATATTTTGAAGATTTATTCATATCGATGTATTTTAAAGGATCGTTTTTAAACTCTTCATAGTTTTTTTCATTAGCAAAAAAATATGTTCTACCTTTATAAACATAAGATCTTGGCGCTTTTAAATTAATTAATTCAGTATGATCAATAGGATCATAAACTTTCTTTTCTACTACTTGAGTGAAAAAATTAACCCCATCTAAAATTTCTGAAAAAGGTATGATAACCTTACCATTTTCAAATTTATACTTCATAGGGATAGGATTACACCCACCTGCTTTACCTACACTTGGTAAGAAAATTCTAACGTTACATGAGATACAAATTAATTCTCCACCTTTTTTAACATACCCCATATCCCCACATATACTACAAGCATCAAAAACTGCTACTGGCGAGTCTTTATCTTCTCTTTTGTTAATTAAAAAAAATCTCACCACCTTACCCTCATCGCTAATATAAGCAAAGCGATGTAAGTTATTATCTCTTAAAATCGCTACATCAAAAACAAATTCATCATTTTCATTTGGCTCTACATAGGTTGGCTCGTCTATGGTTACCGGTCTTGAAGCATGCAAGTCATAAAAGAGAAAAATACAAAGACTTAAAACCATAGCACTAAAAATACTTGCACTAAAATTAGTTATAGTTGAATTTTTTGCTTGATTTTTTCTAAATTCTATATCAAAATCTTTTTTCTTGCTGTTTTCACTCACTCTTTGCTTTAGAGCTAAAACTATACAAATTCCTAGCAATAAAAACCATACATAAGTATAAAATTTAGCATAATATACACTTTTTGCCACATAGCTTAAATATAAACTTTCTGTTTCTACCACGCCTTCTCTCATAAGGTGCAATAAAATTTGCGCTAAAGCTTCATTTAGATAAAAAATCACGATAATAAATAAAAATAAATTTAAAAACTTAAATTTAAATTCCCTTAACCATCTTGTAAAAAGATAAATCCCAAAACACACAACAAAAGCAAGCAAAATTAACCCAAAAGAACTAATCGCTAAAGAATCTAAAAAATTAGTGCTTAATATAGGAAAGTCAATAGAAATATGTAAGTATTTTATACCAAAAGCAAAAGATAGTAAAAAAAGTAATATTGCTTGAATTTTTTCTTTTAAAAAATTATTTTTTATAAAAGAAAAAATGATAATACCCAAAAACAATAAAACAAATAAAATATCATTAGAAAAATATAGCAAATCATAACTTAGTGTTTTAGCGCTAATAAAAAAAGCAAAATAAGAAAAAACAAAACCCACAAAAGCAAGTTTAAACACTAAAGAATTTTTTAGATTATAAAAAAATAAAGCACTTAAAAGTGCATAAGAAAAAAATACTCCAAAAAAATGTACAAAATAAATCGACATAGGCTCTTCTTTGATAGAATTTATTTATAAAATCAATAATTTCATAAATAAACCCTAGCAAAAAGCTAGGGAAAAAATCACTTAGGTTTTCCTGTGTATTTGAAGTTATATTTAACTGAAAATGGCTCAAACCACTTACCAACACCTGTTTCTTTATCAACATGGCGTCCAAAACCTTGTTTTTCTGGACTTTCTATTAAAAACACTAACTCATAGTTTCCTATGCCTGTATCCATTTTTAAATTTGCACCATAGTGAGGGCCATCATCTGCAACCATAGGCATAAGAGTTCCTGTTTTTACTTTACCATTATCAAGATTAGTTAGCTTATAAGCTATAGTTAAATAAGGGATCCAAAAGCCTTCTGGAAAGCCGTTTTTATTACCCTTTAATGCATGAATATCTGCTTCAAGGTGAATATCTGCCAAACTTGCTGCAAGGTCAATCCCTCTTGGCTCCATTTCGATTGGTTGTAAATAAACCGCTGCTATTTCCATACCATTTAATTCATAAGGATCGCCAATTGGCACCTCTGCTGCAAAAACTGAACTAGCTAAAATACTAGCTGCTGCGCCTAAACTTAATAAAGTTTTTTTCATATTTTTTCCCTTTTATTTGAAATTTGCTTTGTTATAAAAATACCCATAATGAGTAAGATTAAAACCATAAACTGAGGTATGATACTCTCATAGTAAGGATAAATTCCAAGCCACAAAATTCCTTCAAAATCAAAAGGAAGCAAGCTTGGGGTGATAACCTTAGCTTCTATGAGCTCACCAACGCCTTTGCCCGTAAAGACAAAGACCATATAAAAAATAATGTATGAAGTTATATAAAAAAATTGTTTTACTGGTATTTTTAAAGCACCAGCTTTTAATAAATAATAAAGTATGACAAGTATAATTAATCCACTAGCTAATCCTATAAATATAAAACTATAATCCGTGCTTGTTTTTGCATCAAATAATAAAGCCTGATAAAAAAGAATAGTTTCTGCACCTTCTCTATATACAGCTAAAAACACACTAAACCATAAGGTTTTTGCTGAATTATTTGATATAGCTTCAACTGCTTGAGTTTTTATGTGATTTGCCCATTTTTTATTTTGCGCATTTGATAAAAGCCAAAAACCCACATAAAACAATAATGCAACAGCCACAAGCATAGTAATGCCTTCTAGTAACTCTCTGCTTTGCCCTGCTTGTTCTTTAAAAATCCATGAAATAAAAAATGCTGTTACAAAACTTAAAAATACCCCACTCCAAAGTGCTGAATATACTATATTTAAACGCTTCTTATTGCCACTTTGAACTAGGTATGAAACTATAGCTACAATAATAATTAAAGCTTCCAAACCCTCTCTTAAGATAATACCCAAAGCCCATATAAATAAAGACATAGGTGAGGATTCTTGAATTTTATCTAAAGAGCCTTCCACTAAGGCACTAAGCTCATCGAAATTTTGTTTTAATTCTTCTTTAGAAGCACTTGCTTTAATAAGTGCAACACCTTTTGAAAAATAACTTTCTATTTTTAATTTTAAAGCACTATCAATAGCACCAATTTTACTTTCCATGCCACTTGCTTCAAAAATATCCAAATACACATTTTGCAAAGCATCTATACTATTTAAACTAAATCCCTCAT
Source organism: Campylobacter sp. RKI_CA19_01116 (assembly GCF_025771405.1). Taxonomy (NCBI): domain Bacteria; kingdom Pseudomonadati; phylum Campylobacterota; class Epsilonproteobacteria; order Campylobacterales; family Campylobacteraceae; genus Campylobacter; species Campylobacter sp. RKI_CA19_01116. The sequence goes on along the minus strand of NZ_JAKMQF010000002.1, from coordinate 262,323 downwards.
AATTTTGCAAAATATCATTAAGAGCAATTTTCATATCATCATATACTTTAGTATAGTTTTTAGTACTCATAGCACTTTCATCAAAGCCTTTAACTTGAAGCAAGGCTAATTCTTCTTTAGGTAGAGCTAAAAACGCTTCATATAATAAATCTGATATGTTTGAAATTTCATCTCTAATAGTTTTTTCATCTAAAATATTAGCATTGATTTTTCTTATAATAGTTCTAAGTTTAGTTTGAATTTTTTTATCCACTCCTGCCTTAGTATATCTTGCCACTAAAACTTCTACTTTTGAATTTCTATAGTCTTCAAACAATGCTGATTGAATCAAATCTTTAGCTTTTTGATAGTCTTTATTTACAAAAGCTAATGCAGCCTGATCAAGCTTTGAAATCATAGAATCCATTAAAAATTGCAACCTTGCATCCAAAGTCGAAGCTTCTTGTAAAGCTAGCAATGCTTCATCTTTTTGAGTGTCTTGCTCTTGAGCAATCAAACTTTGAGTTGAGTTTTGTGAAGTTTGTTCTTTAACATTCTCTCCAAGCAAAGCAGCAAACATCGCTTCAGCTTGTGCTTGGCGTTCTTTTTCTGCTTTTAAAGATGAGTTTTCAGCTGCTTTTTTATCATAATTTACATCACTAGCTTCAGCTTTAAGCTGGAAGCCTTTTTCTAAAATAGGAACTATTTCATCTAAATCAAAATACAAACTACTAATCAAAGCTTCTATTTTAGAAAAATCTTCTTTATCTTTATATAACTTTCTTAAATTAACAAATTTACGCTCCATAACAATGGCTTTTCTACCAACATTACGCCCAATAGAGCCTTCCATGGTTTCAAAATGCTGAAAGTATGCATCTTCTGCTTTTTTCTTTGCTTCTAAATTTTTATTTTCTTTGTATAAAATCATACTTTCATTTAAAATTTGTTTGATTGCTTGGGCTTCTTTTTGATAATCAATCTCTCTAGCATAAACAATAGTACAAAATAAAAAAATTATCAACAAGCTTATTTTTTTAAACACTATTTTACTCCGAAATGATATTCATTTTTAAAATCATAGTCGCAAGTATAGTACTAGCTTTCTTAAATTTAGATAAACATTATCATTATTTATTTCATAATAAATCAGATAAAAATACTACAAAATGCTACTTTTAGCTACAAAATAAGCTAAAAAATTATTATTTTTAAGAGTATTGTTTATTTTTTATTTGTTTTAATCATAAAAATAAGTTTTTCTTTGCTAATATGTGGTGGTTTTAAAAATTCAAGGAGTTTTTGTGCTAGTAATTACCCATGAAAAACCAAGCAAGCTCAAAAAAATGTTAAAAAATTTAGGTTTTTGGGTGATTATAGGAATAATAGCTGGTATTAGCCTTGGTTTATTAGATAAAGAACTTGCACTAGCTAGTAAAATCGGGGTAGATTATTTTATACAAGCTTTAAAATTTTTAATAGGGCCTATTATATTTTTGACTATTGTTTTAGGAGTTGTTAGCCTTGAAAGTCTAAAGCAAGTTGGAAGTATAGGTGCTAAAGCTTTATTATACTTTGAAGTAGTGAGTACTTTTGCTTTAGCTATTGGTATTTTTATGGCAAATATCATGGGACCTGGAAAAGGAATGAATCTTGATCCAAGCACCTTAGATAAAGATAGTGTAGCTCAATTTGTCAATAACAATATAGAAATAAGCGCACAAAATGAAATTTTACATATTTTAAAAGACGCCATACCTACTGATATCATCGCTGCTTTTAGCGAGGGAAAAACCTTGCAAATCTTAGTTATAGCCCTAGCTTGTGCTTTTATTATTTCACTTATGAGAATTGATGAGAGAAAAGCTATACAAAAAACCTTAGAAATAATGCAAAGTTTTGTTTTTAAAATCCTAGAAATCATTATGTATTTTTCTCCTATTGCTGCTTTTTCTGCGATGGCATTTTTAGTAGCAAAATATGGGCTTGACTCTTTGTTAAATTTAGGATATTTACTTGTTGTTATGCTGCTTGCTTCTTTGCTTTTTATCTTTGGAGTTTTAGGACTTATTTGTTTTATTGCCAAAGTTAATATTTTTAAATTTATGCGTTTTATTTCAAGAGAAGTTTTGATAGTTTTTGCTACAAGCTCTAGCGAATCAGCATTAGCTCCACTCATGAGAAAGCTTGAAAAAGCAGGAATTTCAAAAGCCACCGTGGGTTTAGTATTGCCAACTGGATATAGTTTTAATCTTGATTGTACTAATATTTATTTGGCTATGAGTTTGATTTTCCTTGCACAAGCTTTTAATGTAGAGCTTTCTTTAACGCATGAAATTAGCATTTTAATCGTACTGATGATAGCTTCAAAAGGTGCTGTTGGTGTAACTGGTTCAGGTTTTATTATACTAGGAAGTACGCTGGCAGCTTTATCTAATATGCATATTGCAGAAGCTAACAATGGCTTAGGAGCAAGTTTAGGCGAGGTTTTACCAGTAGCTGCTATTTCTATACTCTTGGGTGTGGATAAGTTTATGTCTGAAATTCGTGCAGTAGGAAATTTATGCGGTAATAGCGTAGCAGCTTTAATCGTAGCTATTTGGGATAAACAAATAGACTGGGAAAAGTTTCGCTACGCTCTTGATAATCCTAAAGAATTTACTAATGCGGGTTTTGATTAAAAAACCTCTTTTTGTATTTTTTCTACATATTTTTCTCTTAGTTTTTGGGTATAAAAGCCTACTTTACCATCATTAATCACCTTGCTATCTGCTTTTATAACACCTAAAATCAAAAAAGTAGCCGCAGAAATAAATACCTCATCAGCCTCATATACTTCTTTCATACTAAAAGCTCTTTGATCTACTTTAAGATCAAGTTCTTTGGCAAATTTCAAGATATTTTTACGGCGAATTCCTGGTAAGATTTCATTAGAAAATGGCTTAGTAATTAAAGTTTTATCTTTTATAATAAAAGCTGAACTACTAGAAGCTTCCGTTACTAAAGCATTTTCTACCATAAAAGCTTCAAAAACCTTAGCTTTTATAGCTTCTTCTTTTGCAAGACATTGAGCCAATAAAGAAATTGATTTTATATCCCTTCTTTTCCATCTTAAATCAGCTGTTGAAATAACACTCACCCCATTTTTAGCATGCTCATGCTCAATCACCTTGCATTCAAAAGCAAAAGCCATAATAGTAGGTTTTAATCCCTTCAAAAGAGCAAAATTTCTACTAGCAATCCCTCTAGTAACTTGCATATAAAGCCCACCTTCTTTAAGAGAGTTTTTAATGATTAATTGTTCTAAAATATTTTCAAATTCTTCTTTTGTATAAGGAATTTGTAGTTCAATTTGAGCCAAACTACGCTCAAAACGCTCCCAAAATTCTTCTTTGTCAGCTATTTTTGCATTTACCACAGGAACTACTTCATAAATTCCATCTCCAAAGATAAAACCTCTATCAAAAACACTCACTTTAGCTTCACTAGCTTTTACAAACTCATCATTTAAAAACACCACTTCCATTTCTTGCATAAGTCCTCCTTTTAATCAAATAAATCAACAATATCTTTTGGCAAATCAAGCTGATTAGAATAATAAAAATACTTAGCTAAAACTAAAATTCCTATATAAAATTCTATCTTTTCATCCAAAAATTGCTCTATGTAAGCATGGGCATTTTGAATGATTTCTTTTGCTCTATGCGGATTAATTAAATAATAATCAAGCAAAGCTTCTACATTTTCATAATCATCATCAATCAAAGCAAAGTGCTCATTTGGAACTAGCTTTCCTTCCATAAACCAAGTCTCATAACGCATTTTTGGAGCTAAAACTAAAGAATTTGTTCTCATCGCCCACTTTAAGTTGCTTGCTACGTCATTGCCTTCTAAAGAAAGTAAAAATTTAAACTGAGTTTGATAGACTCTACTGATTTTAAAATTTAAATTTTTAATCCATTTTTCAGCTTGAATTTTTCTACCACCAACATGAGCAATATCGCAACGAGGATTATCAAAATACTTTTCAAAAAATTTAATACGATGGGGCTGATAAATCGCGCCTCTAAAAAAAAGCAAGTCTTTTTTATCTTCAAATTGATTTTTGTCCTGTATAAAATCAAAATGTCTGTTTTTATCTAATTTTAAAATGATGTTATTAAAACCATTTTCAACCGGTCTTGATTTAGCTATACTTGGATATTTAAGATTATAACTAATATCCCCAAAACCTTTAACCCATAAAAAATCATCATCAAAATACTTACTGATTGCATAAGCATCATAAGTATAAGAAGTTTTTTTAAAAGGAAATTTTCCTATTTTTTCATAATTTTCAAATTTTTTTATATCAAAAAAATCATTTTGCAGATTATAATAATTCAAGCGAGTAATAATATTATCTATATTTTTGAGTTTTAAAATTTCTTTTAAAATATTTTGTAATTGATTTTGATAAATTTTTCTAGGTATAAAACTCTTAGCTATGCCTTTTACATTCATCATAAATCTAGAATCTGCCATTTTTCTTCCATTTTGATATTAAAATAATATAAATTTTAACACAAGAATTCATTTACAAGACTTAAAATTTAGTTTAATTAAAAACAAAAATGTTAAAATCACAAAAATCACATACTAATTGGGTAAAAAATGAAAATACAAGAATTTATTTTAAACTTTATTTTTAAAGTTTCAAACCAACCTGTTAATTTAAAAGATTTATTAGAAGCAAACGCCTTACTTAATGAAGGCATGATGGTAGATCCTGCGAAATTAAATTTTAAATTTAAGGTGTTTAATTCTTATCTTATTTATGCATTTTTTTGCATAGCTATTTTAGTTCCTATGCTCATCATTAGTCATTATTTTTTAACAATTATTGATTTTCATATTAGTATTTTAAGCGCTGTTTTTGTAACCGCTTGTGTTTTTATTGGCTATGATATTTTTAAAATTTACACTAGAAAAGTAATAAGCAAAAGATTATTAAAAAAAGCTTGGGCTTTGCATTTTCCATATTTTGCTTATGAAAAATATTCAAAAATAGCAGAAAATATTTATAACCAAGCCATTAAAGAAGAAATCCCAAAAAACCAACTCGAGCAATATGTTTTAGAAAAAATCATTCAAACACAAGATTAATCTAAAAAGTCTAAAACTTGATTTTGAAAATACAGTGCTTCAAGCTGTCTTTGAAGCTCTTTGTTTTCTTCATCTAAAACAAGTTCTTGCGATCTTAAATCCGCTATATCTCTACTAACATAATAAATTTGATTTCTAATATAAATTTGTGGGAAAAATATCAACAAAGCAAATGCTATCATTAAACCTGCATATAATAAATTTTTAGGACTTAAATTTTTATTTTCCTCACTTACTATGCTATCTAAAAGCTCATATTTATCTTCTTGATTATACTCTTGATTTTCTTCAAGTCTTACTTTTTCTTCTAAAATTTTTTGTTCTTGTTTGGCTAATTTTTCTTTTTCTTTTAATTCCTCTTGAGCTTTTTTTATTTTTTCTTGTTCGATTTTTTTTTGCTCTTTTAATTCTTGTTTGAGTTTAGCTTTTTCTTTTCTTTTTTCTTTTAAATCTTGAAATTTTGAAGTGACAAAAACATTGCTTTGAGTAAGAATTTTAGATATTTGAAGAGAATCTTTATTTTCTTGTTTTTTTTCTATTTTTCTTACTTCTTGAGTTGATTTGTTACTTTTAAGCGTTTTAGAATTTGCAATATTTTTTTTATCGAATTTTTCTTTTTGCTTTTTGAAAAAATTAAATTGTAATTTAAAAGGTTTTTTTTCTTCTAATTTAACATTAATCAAATCTTCTTTTAAATAAATAGCGGATTGTTTTTTGGGTTTTTCTTCATATTCTTCATCAAAATCTGTAAATTTAGGTCTTTTTTTACGTTGTATTCTATTTTTTAATATACGGTCACTTTCATTAAAATTTTGCTCATACTCTTCATAAGGCCTACCTTCTTTAATAGCCCTAGAATATTTCAACATTTTTTCGCGTATATTTTGCTTTTCTTTTAAAAAATCATCTTCAATCATTATTTACCTAAAATAAAAAATTCTCATTTTTGCACAACTTGATCTGCTATTATAGCTTATTTCTTCTTTGGAGGCACTTATAGCTTTTTTACTTAAAATTTTCCCAAGACTATGATTTTTACCACATTCACATTTTATGGCTCTTTCATCACAAATACAGTCTTTTTCCCATCTTTTAAAAGTATTTTTTACTATTCTATCTTCTAAAGAATGAAAGCTAATAATAGCTAATTTACAATTTTTTAATTTTGCATTTTCTATGTTTTCAAGTAAGGATTTTAATTCACCAAGTTCATTATTTACTTCTATACGTAAAGCTTGAAATACAAGCAAAGCTAGAGATACATTACGTCCTTTTAACTTAGCATTTCCTATAATTTGACTTAATTCTTTTGCGCTTACAATCTCTTTTTGATTTCTTGCATTGATAATTTTTTGAGCAAGCATTGAAGCAACCGGTGCTAAATCTCCATAGTCTTTAAAAATTTGCTCCAAGGCTTCCTTGCTGTAAGAATTTACCACTTCTTTAGCGCTTAAAGGATTATTTTGATCCATTCTCATATCTAAAAAATCAGAATTTAGTGAAAAACCTCTATCATTTTTGTCAAGCTGCAAAGAAGATACACCGATATCAGCTAAAATTCCTCTTAAGTTTTGCGTTGGAATTTGAGTTAAAATATCTTTAAAACCTATATGATTAAAACTTATCCTATCTTGAAATTTTTTTAAAAATTCTTTAGAAAAATTTAAAGCTTCTAAATCTTTATCACAAGCAATTAATCTTAGTTTCTCATGAGCTTGCAATAACGCCTTAGAATGCCCTCCATAACCCAAAGTGCAATCTAAAAAATCCCCACTATCAAAATCATCAAAAACATCTAAAACTTCTTGCAGTAAAACAGGAATATGTGGACTTTGCAAAATAAACCTTTAAAATATTTTTTAGTATAATATCTTAGTTAAGTTTAAAACAAGGTTTTTAATGAATAAAGAAAATATCATTTCTCAAATCAAAATACTTTCTACTTCAATGTTTAAAAAAAATTTTTTTGGAATTTGCCACGGATCAGTTTCAGCAAAACTATCTCAAAGTTCTTTTATTATAAATAAAAATGACACTTTTTTAAATCAACTAGATGAAAAAAGTTTAAGTATTTTAAAATTTGCAAAAGATTATAGCTGGGATGAGGCAAGTAGCGATAGTGAAATCCATAAAAGTATATATGAGAACATACCTGAAGCCAAATTTATATGTTTTGCCTGCCCAACCTATACCTTATCTATGAGTTTAAATCATGATTTTATAACACCTCAAGATTATTTTGGTGAAATTTTTCTAGAAGAAATTCGAGTTTATAATCCTAAAAATTATGAAGATTGGGAGGATAGATCACAAACTGAAATTTATCGTTATATGTTAGAACAAAAACAAAATTTTGTTGTTGTAAAGGGCTATGGTATATTTGCCTATGGTAGAACAAGTTATGAATTAGGTAAAATTATAGATTTAATTGAAAATTCTTGCAAAATTATCCATTTAGCGGAAACAAATTTATCATAATAATTTAAAATTAATCTTTTATTAATCACAAATTATTTATAATTTATAGTTTAATTTATTTAATCAGATTGGGGTAAAAATGCTCACTTGGATGCAGCATCATAAAAAATACTTAGTTGTAACTATTTGGATTAGCGTTATTGCTTTTGTTGGAGCAGGTTTTGTTGGTTGGGGGAGTTATGATTTTAACACCGATAGATCTAGTTCTGTTGCAAAGGTAGGCGATGAAAAAATAAGTTATGATGAGTTTAATCTTAAATATTCTCAATTATTTAGCTATTATTCTCAGCTAAACAATGGCAATTACACACAAGAACAAGCACAAAAAGATGGCTTAGACACCCAAGCTATTAATGAACTTATACAAGAAAAACTACTACTTTCTTATGCTAAAACCTTGGGTTTAAATGTGAGCGAGGAAGAAATTGCTTATGATTTAGCACATCAAAAAATCTTTCATAATGCTTCAGGTGTTTTTGACAAAAATTTATACTACAATCTGCTTGCAAGAAACAACTATACACCAAAAACTTATGAAAAAATCATTCACGATGAGTTATTACTTAAAAAAATCAATGCTATTTTAAATTTACAAATCAAACCAAATGAACTTGATATGTTTGGCGCAAGTTTTTTAATGCAAGATAGTTTAAAAGTTCAAGCTATAAAACTTGATAATAAAAACATAACAATAGATGAAAAAGAGTTAAAACAAACTTGGGAGAAAAATAAAGAGCTTTATAAGACGCAAAAAAGTTACGAGCTTGCAACTTATTTTTTAAACCCTGATATAATCAAAATTGATGACAAAGAAATCCAAGTTTACTATGAAGAAAATAAAAATGACTATAAAGATTTTGCAGGGAAAATTCTAAGTCTAGAACAAAGCAAAGATAAAGTTATAAAAGATTTAAAACTTTCTAAACTTAAACTTAAAGCCAATGAAAGCTATGTGGCTTTGAGAAAAAACGAGCTTAATTTTGATAAAAATATCACAATCAGCGATGCTGATATTTATTATCCTTTAGAAAATATACAAAAAGCTAAAGAAAATGATTTTATTAAGCCTTTTAAATTTGAAAACGGCTATATGATTGCAAAAGTTATAAAAATAAATCCTATACAAACTATGACTTTTGAGCAAGCTAAAAACGAAGTAAGTAAACTTTACATTAAAGAAAAAACTAAAGCCTTATTAGAAGAAAAAGCAAAACTTGCCCTAGATAATTTCCAAGGCATAGACATAGGAACTTATAGTCGCGACTCAGCTAAAAATGCAAAAGTAGGTGATATGATGAATGATGCTGAATTTAGCGAGTTTTTAATGCATGTATTTGACTCAAACAAAGCTAAATCTTATGTATTGTTTGATGATAAAGCAATTGTTTATGAAATCACAAAGCAAACTTTAGAAAATAAAAATAAAGAAGAAATTTATAAATTTATCATAGAGCAAAGTGCTAAACAAACCAAGCAAGCTTTACTTAAGGAAGAATTATTAAAAAAACTTATAGAATTATATCCAATTCAACGCTATTATAAAGGAAATACAAATTGAATATTTTAGGAATTGATTTAGGCTCAATACAAACTTGCGCCATATTAGCACAAAAAAGCGAAGAAGGACTAAAAGTCATTGGTTTTGGAAAATCAAAATCAAATGGTATAAAAAAAGGAGCAATTACTAATATAGAACTTGCTTCAAAATCCATAGAAGAAGCAGTAGCTGATGCACAAATGATGTCAGGCGTGCATTATGATAAAGTAATTGTATCTATTTCAGGTGCTTATGCAAAAAGTGTAGATAGTATAGGTGTAGTTAATATACCAAATCATGAAATAGGTATTAAAGAAATTCACAGAGCAGTAAGCACAGCAAAGCATACTGCAAATATACCTAGTGGATATGAAATCATTCATGTATTACCTTATAATTTTAAAGTAAATGATCTTGAACATGTAGAAGATCCTTTGGGAATGAGTGGAAATCGCCTTGAAGTTTCTACGCATATTGTAATCTCACAAGAAGTGCATATTAAAAATCTAAAAAAAGCTGTGGAGCTTGCTGATCTTAGAGTAGATAACATTGTTCTTTCAGGATATGCTTCTTCTATTGCTTGCTTTGATGATAGTGAAAAAGAATTAGGCGCTATTTTAATCGATATGGGTGGAGCAGTTTGCGATATGGTCATTCATGCGGGTAATTCTATACGATATAATGAATGCTTACAAATTGGCTCAGTAAATATCACCAATGATTTATCCATAGCTTTACATACCCCGCCAAAAGAAGCAGAAAAACTAAAATTAAATTATGCATCTTTAGCGCAAAATGAAAACTCAATTATACAAATTCCATACATGGGTGATGAAAAAAGAAAAAATGAAGTTTCAGTAGAAGTCATATCCAATGTAATTTATGCAAGAATTGAAGAAACTATTATTATTTTAGCTAAAATGCTAAGCGATAATGCTTGTGCAAATCAAGCAGGAGCAGGTATAGTATTAACAGGTGGAATGACAAAATTTGCAGGACTTGACAAGCTTGCTTCAGCTTATTTTGATAATAAAGCTGTTAGAATAGCGACTGCAAAAAAAGATACTATGGATGGTTTTAAAGAAATTTTTGAAGATGCAGAAAATAGCTGTGCTATAGGTCTTTGTTTATATGGTGGTGGGCATTTTACTCCTTATGAATTAGATTCTAATGAGAAACTAAGATACAAAGGAGAGCCTGAATTTATCAATAAACAAATCAAACAAAATCTTACCATAGATGAAAACGAAGAAGAAAATAAAGATTTTGAAGAAATTTTTCAAGATCAAAAAGAATTTGAAGATGAAAAAACAGAGTTAGCAAAAATAGAAACAAAGAAAGATAAAAAAACGAATTTAATGCATAAATTTTGGAATAAATTAATAAACCAGTTCTAATAGGAGACACAATGAGCGAATATCTAGTGGAAGAAATGCAACACGCAAAAGGTGCAAAAATAAAAGTCATAGGCTGCGGTGGCGGTGGCGGTAACATGATAGATCATATGGTAAATATGGGTTTACATGATCTTGATCTTATTTCAGCTAATACTGATGCACAAGCTATAGCTAAATCTTTAGCAAAAACTAGAATTCAACTAGGTGAGAAAAAAACCAAAGGTTTGGGTGCTGGAATGCAACCAGAAATTGGGGCAGAAAGCGCAAGAGAAAGTTTTGAAGAAGTAAAAGCTGCTTTAAGTCAAAGCGACATAGTATTTATTTCAGCAGGACTTGGTGGTGGAACTGGTACAGGTGCAGCTCCTGTTGTAGCACAAGCTGCTAAAGAAGTAGGTGCGCTAACTGTTTCAGTTGTAACTATGCCTTTTGCATTTGAAGGAAAACAAAGAAAAAAATTAGCAGAAGCTGGTTTAGCTGAATTAAAAAAAGAAAGTGATTCTATCATTGTAATCCAAAATGAAAAACTTCTTAGTATACTCCCAAAAAAAGCAGGTATAAAAGAAGCATTTAAACTAGTTGATGATATTTTAGCTAGAGCTGTTAGGGGTATGGTGTCTATCCTTTTAGAAGATGGCGATATTAATGTTGACTTTGCTGATGTTAGAACTGTTATGAGCCACAGAGGTTTAGCACTAATGGGCGTGGGTCATGGAGAAGGTGAAAATGCTATCATGGATGCATTATCAAGTGCTATAGAATCTCCATTATTAGACGGCATGACTATGAAAGGCGTTAAAGGCGTAATCATCCATTATAAAATTGGTCCTGAGTGCTCATTGATAGAAATTTCACAAGCTACTCAAAGTATTAGCGATATAGCAGATGAAAACGCAAAAGTAATCTTTGGTGCAACGACTGATGAGAGTATGGGTGATCGTGTTGAAGTTACTATCATTGCTACAGGTTTTGAAGATAAAGCTGAAATAGAAAGTGCTAAAGAACAAGAAGAAAGTAAAAAAAATAGCTATATGAATTTACGTAAAGCTAGCGGTGGATTTGATGAAGAAGTGATTTCTCAGCTTGATGTTCCTGCTTTCTTGCGTCGCCAAATGGATTAATTTTTTAGTAAAAATCCTTATATGAATTTTTCATTATTATGTGATTTTTACGAACTAAGTATGGCTTATGCTTATTTTAAACAAAATATGCATAAGCAAATTGTTTATTTTGAAGTTTTTTTTAGAAAAGCTCCTGATAATGCTTCTTATGCTGTTTTTTGTGGATTAGAACAAATCATAAATCATATTAATCATTTTTCTTTCTCTAAAGATGACATAGATTTTTTGAAAAATACTAAAAAATTTGATGATGAATTTTTAAACTACCTTTCAACTTTAAAATTTAGTGGAGATATACTAAGCGTTAAAGAAGGTGAATGCGTTTTTGCTAATACTCCTTTAATGACCATTAAAGCACCTATAATAGAGGCTTTATTGTTAGAAACTTTCATACTTTTAACCCTAAATCATCAATGTCTAATTGCCACTAAAGCCAGTAGAATTGCTCAAGTTGCAAAAGAAAAATTGCTTTTAGAATTTGGCTCTCGCAGAGCCCATGGAGAAAGTGCGGCTTTAAATGGTGCTAGAGCTGCTTTTATAGGTGGTTTTCATGCAAGTGCTTGTACTTTAGCTGGGAAAAAATTTAATATTCCTATTAGTGGAACCATGTCTCATGCTTGGGTGCAAATGTTTGATGATGAACTAAGTGCTTTTAGAGCATATTGTCAAATTTATAAAGATGATATAAGTCTTTTGATTGACACTTATGATTATAAAAATGGTATTGAAAATGCTATTTTAGTTTTTAATGAATTAAATGCGCAAGATTCTATGCAAAATTATTCTATCCGTATTGACTCAGGAGATTTGTTTAAGATCTCTAGATATATTAGAAAAAAACTAGATCTTGCTGGATTAACAAAATGCAAAATCATAGCTAGTAATACTTTAGATGAGTTTATCATAGAAAAATTACTAAAAAACAAAGCTCCAATCGATGCTTTTGGCATTGGAGAAAAGCTTATTACTTCGGCAAGTTCGCCTATTTTTGGAGCTGTTTATAAGCTTGTTGCATTAGAAAAAAACAATCAAATCATCCCTAAAATAAAAATTAGCGCAAGCTCAAGCAAAACAACCTTACCGCATTTTAAAAAACTTATAAGGTATTATAAAAACAATAAAGCAAGTTTTGATATTTTATATACACATGATGAGAGTATCAAAAATTATCAAGGTTATATATATAAAAATTTACATGAGCTTATTTTTAAAGATGGAAAATTAGTTTATGAGCTTCCTAACTTGAAAAATATTCAAGAATATCATAAAAAAAGTATTGATGGTTTAGATTTTAAACTAAAAAAACTTCAAAATCCAAGTATTTATAAAGTAAAAATTTCTAAAAAATTACAAAATATGCAAAAAACTTACTTAGAAAAAAATTAATCTTTTTCTCTAAGTTTTACCTCATCTTCTACTTCAAGTAAAAATCTATCCACAAGCTCATCTTCTTTTAATTTTGCCACCACTTCACCATGTCTTATAACTAAACCTTGATTTTTTCCAAAAGCAATCGCCACATCAGCACCCTTAGCCTCACCCAAGGCATTTACAACACAACCCATAACACTTATATTTAATGGTTCTTTTATATGTTTGGTTTTTTCTTCTACTATTTTAATCGCTTTAATCAAATCACTTTGAATTCTTCCACAAGTTGGACATGAGATGATATTTACTCCACTTTTTTGCACTCCACTATCTTGCAAAATAGCCCTTGCTACTTTGATCTCTTCTTCAAGCTCCCCTGTCATAGAAACTCTCATTGTATCGCCTATACCTTTTAAAAGCAAATTTCCCAAAGCAATCGAGCTTTTAACCGTGCTATGAAATTTGGTTCCTGCCTCAGTAACTCCTAAATGAAATGGATAATCACAAAGTGGTCTTAGAGCTTCATAAGCTTTTATAGTATTTTGCACATCTGAAGTTTTCATAGAAATTTTAATGTCAAAAAAGTCCAAATCTTCTAGTAATTTTATGTTATACAAAGCACTCTCAAGCATAGCTTCTATATTATAACCATATTTATCGCTAAATTGCTTTTCTATAGAACCATGATTTACCCCTATTCTAATAGGAATTTTTCTTTGCTTGCAAGCTTGCACTACTTCTTTGATATTTTCTTTTGAGCCTATATTTCCTGGATTAATTCTCACCCCATCGATAAATTCAGCACAAAAAACTGCTAGCTTATGATTAAAATGTATATCCACTATTAAAGGTAAGGGACTTTTTGCTTTGATTTCTTTTAAAGCTCTTGCATCTGCCATATCCAAGCAGGCTAAACGCACTATATTCGCACCGGCAAAATAAAGCTTGTTAAGCTGCTCTAAACAACCTTCAATATCTCTTGTTTTGGTAAAAAGCATAGATTGCACCGAAATAGGAGCATCACCACCTATTAAAACATCACCTACTTTTATTTGTCTTGTTTTGTACCTTGTCATTAAAATCACTCTAAAAATATTTTTAGAGTATTATAGCCCAAAAATGGGCTATATCATTAATCTTTTTTATTTTTATTAAGAGATTTATATTTTATATCCATATCTCTTGTTAAAAGGGTAAAAATTTGATTTGTCAAATCTTGAGTAAGTTTTTTAGCTTCCATTTGATTTTGCAATGAAAAATCAACTAAAATTTGCTTTGCTTTATTCTTATCTTTTTTATAAAGACTTAAATATTCTTTTTCCATAGCTTCTTGTTTTAAAGATGTATCTTTTTCAAATTTAGCATAAGCATTTTTTACAATAGGAGCATACTTATTATAATCACTCATTACAAGAGTTTGCAACTTGCGATAAATCCAATAAATTGATTTATCATCAGCTTCATTTGCTCCTTGTTGATAGCCTGCAATAAATTCATCATTACCAAAATAATAAGGCAAATACACACTCAAATCAGCCATTCCTATTGCGACATAATTTAACCTACCTATTTCTTTAGGAAGCCACGGCCTAACTTGCATAATGTGAGATTCATAAGTTCTAAACACACTCACAACACGGTAAATGTTTTCATTTTCATTGAAATTTGCATATGGATCATATTTTGTTCCATCATAGTGCGATCTTAAAGCTTTTTTTAAATCATCCACACTAAGTTTTTGCTCAGGTTGTAAAAACACATTAAAATTAGCACCATTTTTTACATCTTGATTTAAAGATGGATTAAACATTTTTTGTATCCACCAAACTCTAGGATAATTATAAGTTAAATCTCTATCATCATTTCTTGTATAAACTTTAAAAAAATCAAAATCCTTATCCACTTTAGGATTATACGCTTTATGTATTATGGCAAAATTTATTAAATTTTTAGAATGCAAGGTATTTTCATCGTTGAATTTTAGTTGTTTTAACCTACCTTGGTTCGCACTAACAAAATACGAATTATTAGGAATTTTTACAGCCATCCACTGATGTGCTGTGGCACTTTCTAAATACCAAATTTCTTTAGAATCCACAAAAGCTACTCCAAAACCCTCAGCAGCTCCTTGCTTTTCTATAATATCACCCAATAACAAAACACCTTCTTTTGCGCTTTTAATTCTTGGAAGTAAAACATCTAAAATATCATCTTCACTAATGCCATTTTTCTCATTATAAGGATCAAATTTTAAAAGTTCATCTTTTGCATAAATTGATTCAGTAGCACTTATCCCAACACCCATTTCATTAAAACCAGTAGCACCGTGTAATTTACTTTGCCAATTAGCTATAGTGCTATATTGAAAAGATTTAGTAGGTAAAGGGTAAGTAAAATCATTCATTCCTTGATGTGCTTTAGTGCTATAAATACCTTTTTGATTTTCAGCTCTTGGATGGATTAAAAAAACCTGTGCTTTATCTGCTTTACTATCAGCACTTCTTGCAACCAACATAGAGCCATCTTTACTTGCTTCATTTGGCACTAAAATAGTAGTACAAGCTAAAGCATTATTAAGCAAAGCACCAAAAAATACACAGTTTGTAAGAAAACTAAACTTTTTCATTTTCCCTCCTTTAAATTTAAGAAATTAAAAAAGTATATTCTTATCAAAATAAATTTAAAATTAAAAATAAAATATTGTTTTTATTATAAAATAATAATTATTTATAAATAAATATATTTTTTAAGAAAAATCAACTGGATCTATATCGCAAGTAATATTTTTAAAATTTAAAGCAAAATGTTCAAATTTTACAAGTTCTTGATGGGTATTAGCACGCAATAACACATAAAAACGCCATTTTTTATTTAGCATTTCAATGCCACAAGCACCATGGCCTACTAATTGCACTTGTTTTAATTCTTGAACTTTATTAGCTATAAATTCACACAAATTTAAAGCTTTATTTTTATCCTCATCTTCAATAATTAGCCTTAAAAGTCTTTTAAATGGAGGGTAAAGCCCGCTCCTAACATTTAATTCATCTTTTAAAAAACTATCGTAATCTTGTATATATTTTTCAAAAAAAGATCTATTTTTAGTTTGTAAAAGCACCCTACCCTCACCCTTTCGACCTGCACGACCTGCTACTTGCATAGCAAGAGCCAAAGTCTCTTCCAAAGCTTTAAAATTAGGTCTAAATAAATACTCATCAAGACCCAAAATCACACTCAAATCCACGTTGTGATAATCATGTCCTTTAGCAAGCATGGAAGTGCCTACTAAAATATCAATTTTTTCTTGATTAAAATCTTTTAAAATCATATCAAGCTTTTTTACACTACTGATCTCATCACTATCAAATCTTTTTATGATAGGATTAAACTCAGCCAATTCTTTTTCTAAAAGCTCACAAAGCTCTGCTGTGCCCATTTTTTTAGCTTCAAGCATAACTCCATTGCAAGTTGGGCAGATTTGATCGATTTCTTTAGTGAAATTACAATAATGGCATTTTAATGCATTTTTATTTTTATGTAAACTCAAAGCAATAGAACAAAAAGGGCATTTAATGGTATTAGCGCATTCTTTGCATAAAATTTGTCTAAAATTTGCCCTTGTAGGTAAAAATACCACGGCTTGCTTTTTATTTCTTAAGCTAATTTTTAATTCTAAAAGTAATTTTGACGAGACACTAAGCTCACTCTCATCGTATAAAAACTGCTTTTTACTTTCAAAGAAAGTTCCTTTAAGTCTAAAACAAGGATGTTTATAAAAACTTACAACACTTGGAGTAGCTGAACCTAAAAGAACTTTTATGTGCATTTTTTTTGCTACAAATAAAGCTAAATCTCTTGCATTGATTTTTGGATTATTAGAAGCTTTATAAGAATTATCATGCTCCTCATCAATAATAATCAAACTTAAATTCTTAAAAGGTAAAAACAAAGCCGACCTAGCTCCCACCACTAAAAGAGCTTTTGAATTTGCTAAATCTTGCAAACATTCTTGCTTTTTTTTCTTAGTAATTTTAGAATGCCACAAGAAAAAATGCTCGCCAAAATACACTTTTAATCTTTTTTGCATTTGTGGAGTTAGAGCGATTTCTGGCATTAAAAGCAAAACTTGCTTTCCTTGCTCTAAATATTCTTTTATCAAGCTAATATAAATTTCAGTTTTACCACTTCCTGTATCACCAAATAGCAAACTAGTTTGTTTAGTTTTTATAAACCCCAAAGCCTCTTGCTGATTTTTACTTAAACTAGGTGCTTTTTCTATATAAATTTTTTCATTTTTATACTCTTTAATACTTTCAAACATACCTAAAACAAAAGCTATTTTACTAGCATAATAATAAGCAATAAATTGAGCAAGTTCGTATTGATATTGCGTTAGTTTAAAACCTGTTTTTTCTTTTATAGCTTGGGTTTTAAAATCAGGCTTTGAACATTTTTGTAAAATTATAGATTTGAGATTTTTTTTCCTTGCAAGATCAACTATTACCTCATCTAAAATTTCAAATTCTTCTTCACTTTCATAAGTTAAGGTATCTAAATAATATCCTTTAATAGCAAGTTGATAAAAATTCAAAACCCATAATCCTTACAATTTAAACTCACACATTCTAAAAAAACTTTTTCACTATTATAAGAAAAATCTATGTAATTTTTAGAATTTATAAAAAATCTATATTGAGTATTTGCTATTTTCATCCACGATTTTTTAGATGAAATGATTGGTTTATCTAAAACGCTGTAAGTGCATTGTTTTGTATTTTTATAATTTTGAGAATGAGAACATACAAATAATTTTTGATTTTCACTATTTATTAAAGCTTCATCTAAAATTGCTGGAAAATCCTTACTTTCTTTAAATAAAAACTGATTTCTAAGTAAAGACAAAGAAGCATTGATAAGCTCCACCTCACTTTTTACTTGAATGAGTTTAGCATCGTTTTTTCCAAAAGAAAAATACGGATAAGCAATTACGCTAAGAATAGCAATAATCATCATACAAAAAACAAGCTCTATCAATGTAAAAGCTTTTTTTGTTTGCATTTATTTTATTTCTTCATCGATAGTATTGATAAGTTTATTGAGTTCTTTTTTTAAGATATAGTTTTCGTAGCTAAGTTTTACAAAAGCATTAATGAAATTTGCAAGCTCTATCTTGCCTGTACCTCCAGAAATTAAAGCAATTTCATCTTCAAGATGATTTGCAAATTCATTACTGCATGTTACAACAAAGTCTTTTGCATAGACATTAATTGTAACTTTTCTTTGGTTATTGTTTGCCAAGAACTGCCTCTATTTTTTTGATCACATCTTCGCTTTCAATATTTTTATTTTTAAGCTCTTCTTCTAAACGTGCGATTTGATTATTTTTAGCTTCATTTTGTGCTTTTACACTTACTAATTCATTTCTTAAATTTTCATTGATTTCACATACTTCATTATATTTAGCCAAAAGCTCATTTACTTTATCTGTCATTGTGTTGATTATTCTTTCATCATACATATTTTCTTGCCTTTATTGATTTTATATTTAGAGTATTTTAAACACATAATTGTAACAAAAAAAAATTTAATTTTGCATAGCTTTTTGTTTTAAAATTTAAATTTTTACAAAAAATTTTGTGTAAAATTAGCAAAAATACAAGTTAGGAAAATTTATGTTTGAACTTACTAGTGATTTTAAGCCAAGTCCTGATCAAAAACAAGCCATTGATGGTATAGTAAAAAGCATTAAAGCGGGTAATAAATACCAAACCTTGCTAGGTGTTACAGGCAGTGGAAAAACTTTCACTATGGCAAATATCATTAAAAACTTAAACATGCCTACTCTTATCATGAGTCACAATAAAAGTTTATGCGCGCAACTTTATAGCGAATTTAAAGGTTTTTTTGCAAATAATCATGTAGAGTATTTTATAAGCTATTATGATTATTATCAACCCGAGGCTTATATACCAAGAACCGATGTTTTTATAGAAAAAGATAGTTCTACTAATGAAGACTTAGAAAGATTAAGACTAAGCGCAAGTGCTTCGCTTTTAAGTTATGATGATGTTATTTGCATAGCTAGTGTTTCAGCAAATTATGGTTTGGGAAATCCAAGTGAGTATGTGGGTATGGTTTTGATTTTAGAGCTTAATATGCAAATTTCACAAAAAGAACTTTTAAAAAAACTTGTAGATATGGGCTATAAACGCAATGATAATTTCTTTGATAGGGCTGATTTTAGAGTAAATGGAGATATAGTAGATATATATCCAGCTTATTATGAAGATGAAGCTATTAGGCTTGAGTTTTTTGGCGATGAGCTTGAGGCGATGTATCATTATAATGTCTCAGAAAATAAAAAAGGTAAAGATTTAAAAAAATTCATACTTTACCCAACCAGTCAATTTAGCGTAGGTGAGGCTAGGCTTAAAGAGGCCATAAAAGGCATAAAAGCTGAATTAAATGAACGCCTTGCTTATTTTGAAAATGAAAATAAACTCGTAGAAGCACAAAGGTTAAAACAAAGAGTAGAATTTGACCTTGAAATGCTTCAAAGCACAGGTATGTGCAAAGGAGTTGAAAATTATGCTTTGCATTTAACAGGACTTAAAAGCGGTGATACACCTTATACGCTTTTTGATTATTTTGCCATTAAAAATCAAGACTTTTTAGTCATTGTAGATGAATCTCATGTATCTTTACCACAATTTCGCGGAATGTTTGCAGGGGATAGAAGCAGAAAACAAACTTTGGTTGATTATGGTTTTCGCTTGCCAAGTGCCTTAGATAATAGACCTTTGATGTTTGATGAATTTATTAATAAAAATTGTAAATTTTTATTTGTTTCAGCCACACCTGCACCTTTAGAACTAGAATTAAGCAAAGAAAATATTTTTTATCAAATCATGCGTCCAACAGGGCTTTTAGATCCTAAAATAGAAATCAAAGATAGTGAAAATCAAGTAGAAATTTTATACGATGAAGCTAAAAAAGTTATAGAGCGTAATGAAAGAGTTTTAATAACCGTTTTAACTAAAAAAATGGCTGAAGAGCTTAGCAAATACTACTTAGAACTTGGATTAAAAGTAAAATACATGCATTCAGAAATTGACGCAATAGAGCGTAATGAAATCATCCGTGGTTTAAGAAGTGGTGCTTTTGATATTTTAATCGGGATTAATCTTTTAAGAGAAGGACTTGATTTACCTGAAGTTTCCCTTATAGCGATTATGGATGCAGATAAAGAAGGCTTTTTAAGAAGTACCACTGCACTCATTCAAACGATGGGGCGTGCTGCTAGAAATGTCAATGGAAAAGTTTTACTTTTTGCCAAAAAAATCACAAAATCTATGCAAGAAGCTATCGATACTACTAACAAAAGAAGGGCTTTACAAGAAGCTTATAATAAAAAACACAACATCACACCAACCTCAGTAAAAAGAAATATAGAAGAAAGTTTAAAACATGAACTTGAGCAAGGAGAAATTTATCGTAAAGGCAAAGAACTTGAAAAAATGCCTGCAAAAGAACGCGCTAAAATAGTAAAAGAATTAAGAAAACAAATGTTAGAAGCAGCTAAAAATCTTGAATTTGAAAAAGCAGCAATGCTTAGAGATGAGATTAATAAATTAAGAACTTTATAATCCCTTAAAATAAGGGATTATTTATTTGCTCTTTCTATATACTCTCCACGCACAGTATCAACGCGAATTACTTCCCCTTCTAATACATGGAAAGGAATTTGCACTACTGCACCTGTTTCTAAAGTAGCTGGCTTTTTGTTTGAGCCTTGAGTGTCACCTTTGAAATTTGGTGCTGTTTCGATAATTTTAAGCTCCATTACTTGAGGCACTTCCACACCTATTGCTTTTCCATTGTGGAATAAAACATCCACCATGGTTCCATCAAGCATCCATTTTTTAGCTTCACCCACATCTTCATCGCTAATTGCAACTTGCTCATAAGTTTGAGTATCCATAAATTGACAATTTTCACCATCATCGTATAGATATTGCATTTGTTTTTCTTCTAAATTTGGAGATTCGCATTTATCTCCTGCATGGAAAGTTTTTTCTAAAACCTTACCATCGATAAAAGATTTAATTTTAATACGTACAAAAGCAGGACCTTTTCCTGGTTTTACGTGTTGATATTCTACGATTTTAAAAGGAATACCATCAATTTCTATTTTTAAACCTTTTTTTAAATCTCCCATTCCATAAGAAGCCATATATTTTCCTTAATTTTAAAATTAAAAAATAATTGTAACAATTAAGGCTTATAAAAAGCCTTAAATTTCTGCATATTCTGCAAAAATACAAGCATCAACTGCTCTTAATTCTTCAAGCAAAGCTTTTGAAATTTTTGCATCAAGTAAAATCACAGCTAAAGCTTTTCCAAAGCCATTTCTACCAAGTCTAAAATCAGCTATATTAACATTATTTTTAGCTAAAATTCCGCTAACATTAGCAATAACTCCTGGTATGTCATTGTTATTTAAAATTATCATTTTTCCTTTTGGTTTAAAATCTACATCAAAACCATTTAACTCTACTATCCTTTGTTCATTTTCACCAAAAATAGTCCCTGAGATAGAAAGGTTAGAATTATCTGTAATTACCTTTATGGTGATTTTGTTACTATAACCACTACTTGGTAAAATACAAGAAGAAAGTTCCACACCCTTGTCTTTAGCTACAAAATGTGCGTTGATATAATTAATATTTTCACCTAAAATTCCTCTTAAAACACTCACTGTTGCAAAAGTTAGCAAAGACTCATTATACTCACTAATTTGTCCTTCACTTTCAAGTTTAATAGCTTTAATAGGAGTTTTATCAAGCTGAGCAGCCAAAAAGCCCATTTTAGAAATAAGCTCAATATAAGGTGCTACAAAACTTGGCAAATCTTCAGTTTTAATTGGTAAATTTAAAGCATTAGGATAAGAAATTCCTCTTGCAGCATTTAAAGCTTGCTCGCATGCTTGGATAGCTATATTTTCTTGACTTTCTAAAGTATTTGCACCAAGATGAGAAGTAACAGAAACATTTTCGAAATCTAAAAACGGATGATTAGTTGCAGGTTCTTTATTAAACACATCGATACCAAGCCAAGCTATTTTACCACTTTTTAATCCTTCACACAAAGCATCTTCATTATAAAGACCACCTCTAGCACAATTTATCAATCTTACGCCATCTTTCATTTTAGAAATTTCTTCAAAAGAAATCATATCTGTTGTTTCTTTTGTTTTTGGTGTATGTATAGTAATAAAATCACTTTGAGTTAAAATTGTATCTAAAGAATTCACGCACTCAATACCCAAATCAGTCATTTTAGAAGCTACCACATAAGGATCATAAGCTATAACTTTCATACCAAAAGCTTTTGCGCGTACAGCTACTCTTGAACCTATATTACCAAAACCTATAACCCCTAAAGTTTTGTTCATAAGTTCAACACCATACCATTTTTCTCTTTCCCATCTTCTTTGTATTTTTAAAAAATTATGAGCATTTACAAAAGATCTCGCAGAGCATAATAGGTGATTCATAGTAAGTTCAACTGCTGCTATGGTATTAGCCGTTGGCACATTCATAACTATAATGCCTTTTTTAGAGCATTCATCTATATCAACATTATCAACTCCAACGCCTGCTCTAACTAAAGCTTTTAAATTAGAACACGCATTGATAAATTTCAAATCCACATCTGTTGAACTTCTAGTAATAGCTACATCCACATCACTTAATTTTGTTAAAAGCTCATCTTTAGGTAAATGCGCTGCTTCAATAAGTTCTACATCATCAGCTTTTCTTAAAAGCTCCACACCTTTGTCTAATATTGCATCACATACAATAATTTTTTTCATAACCAAACCTCCTTTAATTTTGCATTTATGTTGTAAATTTTTAATTTGTCGATCAGTGCGTTTAAAACTTTTTCATTATTTGTATCTAAATAAATTGCCACTTCATCTTTGCTTTGTGTTAAAGTGTATTTGATAAAAAAAGAATGCAAAGTTTGCTTTAAACAAAACATAGAATAAACATCGTTTTTATTTACATCGAGCATATAGAATTTTTGTTTTGGTTTTACTACAGAATCATCCATATTAAAACTCATATAAAATTCATTCGCTGCTGGAGAAAAATCATTAACTTTAAGATTTGAAAGTTTATCTTGCCAAGTTTGTGGCAATTCTTTTTTTATTTCATCAAAAGAATATTTAACATTTTGTGAGATAGGTAAATTTCCAACACTTACATATCTCACCATAAAAACAAAAGCAACAATCAAAACTAGGCTTAAAAAGCCTAAAATACCATAAAGGGTATATTTTTTCATTTGTTATTATGAAAGTTGATCTTTGATAATATCACCTAAAGTTACTTTATCATTATCATTGATTTCATTTAACGCTTCTCTTTCTTTCATTCTTGCAAGACTTTTTACGCTTAAACGAATTCTATTTTTCTTTTCATCAATGAAAACAATTAAAGCTTCTATTGTATCGCCTACTTTTAAACTTGAAAAATCAATATTACCCAAATCTTCTTTGTGAATTAGTGCATCAACGCCCTCTTCAAGCTCAACAAAAACTCCAAAATCCTTAATATCTCTAATTTTTCCTGAGATAATATCATTTACTTGGTGTTTTTGTGCATAAACCTGCACAGGACTTTTTTGCAATTCTTTAGTGCTTAAAGAAATTTTTTGATTTTCTTTGTCAAGCTTGATGATTTTAACTTCTATAACATCACCAACTTTATACATATCTTTGCATTTATCGTTTCTATTCCATGAAGCGTCTTCATTATGCAATAAACCTTCTAAGTTTGCAATTTTTACAAAGGCACCAAAATTAGTCACAGAAGTAACACTACCTTTTACCACATCACCTACTTTATGTGATTTTAAAAACTCATCAAAAGGTTTTGCTAATAAATTTTTTAAAGAAACTCTAAGTCTTCTTTCTTTAGCATTAATCTCAATTACTTCCACATCAAGCTCTTGGCCTTCACTAATATAATCTTTTGGATTTTTAGCATTTTTATCCCAAGAAATTTCACTTATATGTAAAAATCCTTCTATATCATTTCCCAAATCAACAAAAGCACCATATGGCTCTATATTTGAAACTGTAACCTTAATAGTGTCACCAACCTCTAAACCATCTTTAATTTCATCCCAAGGATCAGGCATAGCAAGTTTGATAGATAAAGAAAGATGTTTTTTATCTTTATCATATTTAATCACTTTTACAGGAACCTTATCACCCTCATTATATAATGAACTAGGATTTACCGGTCCTTTATAAGAAATTTCACTATAGTGAACCAAACCATCAACACCGCCTACATCAACAAACATACCATAGGTGGTGATTTTTTTAACAATACCTTCTATGATTTCTTCTTGATTTAACACATTTGAGATAATCTCTTTGCGTTTTTTTCTTTCTTCATCTACTATTTTTTTTCTAGAAACTACTATACTTTGAGCTTCTTTATCTATTTTGATGATTTTAACTTTGAAAGTTTTATTGATGATGTTATTTGAATCTTTAAAACTACTTTGTGATTTTGGTAAGAAAAATTCTACTCCATTTTCATCCACAGCTACAAAACCGCCTCTATTTTTACCAATGATTTTTACATCAAACATACTTTCATCATCTTTATAATTATCAATAAATTCTTTAACTTTTTGCTTTCTTAAAGCTTTTTTATGAGAAAGTAAAGATCTGCCACCGCGAGAACCCACTATAGCAACTTCTAATGTATCGCCTTCTTTGAAGATAAATTCGCCTTTGTCGTTTTGAATTTCTTCTATTGCCAAAATACCTTCTGATTTTTGCCCTACATTTACAAATACTTCATCGCCTTTAATCGCGACAATTATACCCTGTGTAGTTGCCTCCTCATCAGACTTGAAAGATTCCTCAAGCATTTGCTCAAAATCTTCTTCTATGATAATATCCTCTAGTCTGTTTTGAACTTTTTTGTTCACCTCGCTCATCGTGGTCCTTTGTTTTAAATTTTAATTCTTGATTATAGTATTGTTTTCTTTAAACTTAGTTAATTTTGGTGTATTCTTTGATTTTTTCCAAAACCAAATCAATCACCCAATCCGGTGTAGAAGCACCTGCGCTAATACCGCATTTTTCTTTACCGCTAAACCATTCTTTTTGAATTTCTTTTTCATTTTCGATTAAGTAGCTATCCTCGCAGTAATTTTTTGCTATTAAAAAAAGTTGCTTAGTATTAGCTGAATTTTTTCCTCCAACTATTATCATTACATCACTTTTTTTAGCAAGCTCATTGATTGCTTCTTGATTTTTAAAAGTCGCATCACATATGGTATTAAAAACACGTACTTCTTTAACTCTAAGCATTAAATAATTTACAATTTCCATAAATTTTTCTATCTTTTTTGTAGTTTGTGATACCACTGCAATTTTAGAAGGCAATTTAATATCAAATAATTCTTTTTCATCAAGCACTACATAAGCCTTAGTACTTACATAACTTCTCACCCCTTTTACTTCAGGATGATTTTCATCTCCAAAAATCACAACTTCATAGCCTTCATTGCTCATTTGCTCACAAATTTTTTGAGGTTTAGTTACAAAAGGACAAGTTGCATCAAAAATTTCTATATCTTTTTGCTTTAATTTTTCTAAATCTTGCTTTGTAATACCATGGGTTCTAATGATGGCTTTTTTTTCTGTGCTTAATTCATTAATATCATTTAATGTTTTAACATTATAATTTTTCCAAAGTCTTGTGATTTCTTCATTATTATGGATTAAAGGGCCTATGGTAGCTGCATCTTTAATCTGTTCAGCCTTTTTAATAGCTCTTTTTACTCCAAAACAAAATCCATAGCTTTTTGCTAGTTCAATCTCCAAATTTAGCTCCTATTTGCTTTAAAATCTCAATAAAATTTGGAAAAGAAGTTTTAATACATTCACTATCATCTACTTCCATTCCACATCTTAAACCTAAAATTAAAAAACTCATCGCAATTCTATGATCTCCAAAGCTTTCTATTTTAGCACTTTTAGCTTCGCCACCTTCTACTTCAAAACCATCTTCAAATTCTTTTACTTTTATTCCACATTTTTGCAAATTTAATACAATTGATTTGATTCTATCACTTTCTTTTACGCGCAATTCTTTAGCATTTTTTATAATGCTTTTTCCTTTTGCACAAGCAAAAGCTATGGCCAAAGCTGGAATTTCATCAATCAACCATGCGATATTTTCACTCACACTTACTGCCTTTAAGGGCGCACTTTCAACATAAATTTCTCCAATACTTTCAAAATCTTCATTGGTAATATTATAGGTGATTTTTACACCCATTTTTTCTAAAATTTTAAAGGCTTCAATGCGTGTTTTATTTAACAAAACATTTTTTAAAACTACTTTTGAATGAGGTAAAATACAAGCAGCTAAAGCAAAATAAAAGGCCGATGATGGATCATTTGGTACACATACTTCAAATGCTTTTAATTTTTCTTTTAAAGGATTGATTTTGATAAAAGTTTTTTCCTCATTTAAATATTCAATACAAGCTCCCATTTTATTAAGTATAATCTCACTATGATCTCTTGAAAGCTCAATTTCTTTAAAATAACTTTCTTTTTTGGCAAATAAAGCTGCTAAGATTAAAGCTGATTTTACCTGAGCTGAAGCAATATTACTACTAAAATCAAAACCATCTAACTTAGCCCCTTGTATACAAATAGGTGCTAGATTTGTATTAGCTCTTCCATAAATTTTAGCTCCTAAACTCATCAAAGGCTCACTTACACGTCTCATCGGCCTAGCATTTAAATAACAATCCCCGCTAAGTACAAAAAATTCATCTTCAATAGCGCTTAAAAGACCTATTAAAAGTCTCATAGCTGTACCTGAATTGCCACATTCTAAAACACAATTTGGAGATTTTATATATTTTGGAGCTTTAATGCAAATTAATTCATCATTTTCTTCAACCTCAGCTCCCAAAGCTTGAATGATTGCTAAAGTATGTAAAGTATCTTGGGCTTTTAAATAATTTTTAATCTTACAAGTTCCTTGGGTAAGCAAAGAAAAGATAGCAAAGCGATGAGATATAGACTTATCAGAAGCTATATATTCAAGCTCTGCTGTAAAAGAATCAATAGGACTGATTTTCATCGAAGTTTTAAACCATGTTCATCATCTAAAGCTTTGATGATTTTATCAATATATCCAAGAATAATATTATCTTCTAAGGTTTTTTCAAAATCTCTAAATACTAAATTAATAGTCAAGCTATAAAAATCGCCTAAATTCTCATCTGTATATAAATCTACTACTCTAAAACTTTCTAATCTTTCAATATCTAATTTAGCAATAGTGTGTTTGATTTTTTCATATTCAAAACCCTTAGGTATAACTATACTTAAATCCCTGCTCATAGATGGAAATTTAGAATAAGCTTTAGCGGTTTTAAAGTCTTGTTTTAAGCCTTCTAAATCAAGCTCACAAATATAAGTTTTAACCAGATCTCTTTTATTTTCTATACTTAAATGCACTCTACCTACAAAACCTATACGCTTGCCATTTTTATATACATTTGCTTGCTCATATGGACTTAAAAATGCATATTCTGATTTTTGCAAACTAAACTCACCTATAATGCTCTTTAATTCTGCTAAAAAAGTATAAAAATCTACCAAAATAGGCTTGGCTTTATTTGTGATTTTAGCTTCTTCTTTGTAGCCACTAAAGATCATCGCAAATTTAGCATGCTCATTTGAAAACTCATCAAAAACACTACCACATTCAAAAAGTTTGATTTTCTTTTTTGAATTTCTTAGATTAAAGCTTGCTGCATTTAAAAGATGATTTATCAAAGTGCTTCTTAAAGTATTAAGTTCATTGGTGATAGGATTAATAAGCTTATTTTTAATGCATTTAAATCCTAATTGACTTAATTCTTCTTCATTATCTAAAACATAATGCACACTTTCAAAATATCCATTACTACTTGCTTTTAATCTTAAATTTTTAAGCTCTTGATAATCAAAATATACTTGATTTAGACGATTTTTTTCTTTAAATTCTAAAGCTTTTGATGGGATATTATCAATGCCAACAATTCTTACTATCTCTTCACTAATATCAGCTATATTTGCTATATCACTGCGATGAAGTGGGATTTTGATATTAAATTGTTCATCATTTACTACACTTATTTCAAAGCCTAGTTTTTTAAGAATTTTTACTAAATTATTTTTATCTATAGGCATACCAATGATTTTATCAATCTCTGCACCAAAAATACCAATAATATTTGCTTCATTTTCTTTAAAAACTTGTTGACTTCCAGAAAAAACACTCATCATGCTAATTTTCAAGCACTCATTAAATAAATACTCCATTCCCAAAGAAAGCTTAGGCTCACTACCTCTTAAAGAACGATATATAGTATCATTTTTCTTTTTATAAAAAGCTATTGCATTTGCTATAGTTTGAGGATGAGTATAACTTGCTTCTATAATGATGATTTTACTCTCATCATTGATTTTAAATTTATCTTCTTGCTCTATACCCGCTAAAGCAATCAACTCATCTTTATAATAAACTCCATATTCTCCATGTTCTTGAGTTTTAATTTCTAAAACAATCTTTTCATCGATTTGACAATCTTGACAAAGTTTATGAAAATCATAAGCACAAAAAATCACTCCACTTGCATGAGTTGCATATGTTAAAAGATTTTCTATGTTATTATTTTTATATGCTTCAATCAAGGCAAGGCGAATTTGTATCGTAATATTTAGCTTAAATTCTTCTTTAATCTCTAATGCTTTATAAGCAAAAAAGCCTTCAACATCGCTTTGATTTTTAACACTTAATATTCTTCCTATACCTACGCTATTTTCGCTTTCTTTTAAAGGATTTAATTCTTTTAAATTTAAATCAAGTGCTGCGCTTAAATCTCTAGCAACACCATATAAGCTCAAGCAATCTCCGCGATTTGGAGTAAGCTCAATTTCAATTAATTCATCATTAAAAAGTTCATAATCATTTAAAGCTTTTCCTAGAACTAATTCTCCCATGCTTTCATCTAAAACCATAATGCCTTCATTGCTTTTTCCAAAACCAAGCTCACTAGAAGAGCAAATCATACCCATAGATTCAACCCCTCTAAGTTTGGCAGGTTTTATCTCAAGTCCATTTGGAAGCACTGCACCCACTAAAGATACGGCTACAAATTGATCTTTATCAACATTTTTTGCACCACAAACAATTTGTAAAATTTCATTCCCAACATCTACTTTGCAAATATTCAATTTATCTGAATTTTCATGTTTAACTTTTTCTAAAACCTTACCTATTACAACTTTTTGGGGAGCTTTGACACTTTTGAAACTATCAACTTCTAATCCTATAGAATTTAAAGTATTTACTATAGTTTGCGTTGATATTTCACTTAAATCAATCCATTCATTTAACCAATTTCTACTAATAATCATCTAAATTGCTCCAATAATCTTAAATCACCTTCAAACATAGAACGCAAATCAGGAATTTTATGCAAAAGCATAGCAAAACGCTCCACACCCAAACCAAAAGCATAGCCACTTACATTTTTATAACCAACAAATTTATAAACATTAGGATCAACAACACCACATCCTAAAACTTCAAGCCATCCTGTTTGCTTACAAACCCTACATCCACAACCTTTACAAAATACACAAGAAATATCTACTTCAGCAGATGGCTCTGTAAAAGGAAAAAAGCTAGGTCTAAAACGCACTTTTACATCACCAAACATATGTTTTAAAAAATGTTCTAGCATATCTTTTAAATTTGCAAAATTTACCTTATCACCCTCTTCTACCACAAGTCCTTCCACTTGATGAAACATAGGTGTATGGGTAATATCAAAATCTCTTCTAAAAACTGCACCTGGTGCTATCATTCTAATAGGTGGTTTTTGAGATAGCATAGTTCTAATTTGAACTGGAGAAGTTTGAGATCTAAGCAAGGTTTTATCTTCAAAATAAAAAGTATCTTGCATATCTCTTGCAGGATGATTTTGTGGTAAATTTAATGCTTCAAAATTATGAAAATCATCCTCAATCAAAGGCCCTTTTTCTATGCTGAAATTTAAAGCTGTAAAATATTCTATGATTTTATCCATAGTTTGCATGATTGGGTGCAAAGCACCTGCATTTGAAGTTTCATCAAAAAAACTAAAATCTTGCACATCTTGTTTCATTTTTTCATTTAAAGCTTTTTCTTCCAATTCTTTTAATTTTACTTGATAAGCTTCATTAAATTCATCTCTTGCTTTATTTAAACCATTAGCAAATTCTTTTTTTTCTTCACCTTGCAAATCTTTTAACTTTGCAAATTCCAAAGTCAAAATACCTTTTTTTCCTAAAACACTTACTTTTATATTTTCAAGTTCTGCTAAAGTACTTGCAGAAGCAATTTTTTCTATCATATCTTGCAATTTTAGCTCCAACTAAATTTTTTTTAAACATTCTAATGTAAAATTATTTAAAATTAGCAAAAATAACAAAAAAAGGACTACTAAATGAGAGAAAAAACCGTATTTGAACTAATCATAGAAGGAAAAATCCCTGCTAATAAAGTTTTAGAAAGTGAAAAATTTTTAGCCTTTCATGATATTAATCCTAAAGCACCTATTCATATTTTAATCATTCCAAAAGAACATTTTGAAAACTTTCAAGAATTAAGACCTGAATTAATGAGTGAAATGACACAATTTATTCAAGAACTAGCTATTCTTTTAGGGCTTGATAAAAGCGGGTATAGATTAATCACAAATTGTGGAAAAAATAGCGGGCAAGAAGTCTTTCATTTACATTTTCATATGTTAGGTGGATTTGAGCTTCCAAAAAATAAAGAAACCCAAATCAATCCTGAATCACTATTCTAAAAAGAGCTTAACTCTTTTTAGATAGCAGGACCAGCTAATTTAAATTCTGCTCCTTCTTTTACATCTTCATAGCGTTTAAAATTTTCTATAAACATTTTTGCAAGCTTTAATTTGGTTTCCTCATAAGCTTTTTTATCTTCCCAAGTATTAATAGGATTTAATAGCTTGCTTTCAACACCTGCTAATTCTTTTGGAACTGCAAGATTAAATAAATCATAATTTTCAAACTCACAATTTTGTATACTACCATCTAAAATCGCATTAATGCAAGCTCTAGTAGCTTTAATGCTCATTCTTTTGCCTACACCATAAGCTCCACCGCTCCAACCGGTATTTACTAGATAAACATTCACATTATGCTTGCTGATTTTTTCGCCCAAAAGTTTTGCATAAACAGTTGGGTGTAATGGCAAAAACACTTCTCCAAAACAAGCTGAAAAAGTCGCAACAGGCTCAGTAATACCTCTTTCAGTTCCTGCTACTTTTGCAGTATAACCACTTAGAAAATAATACATTGCTTGTTCTTTACTAAGTTTACTAACCGGAGGTAAAACACCAAAAGCATCTGCTGAAAGGAAAATAATATTACTAGGATGACCTGCGCTAAGACTTGGCTCGTGATTTAAAATATGTTCTATCGGATAAGAAACTCTAGTATTTTCAGTTTTAGAACCATCATTAAAATCAACGCTTAAATCATCTTTTAAAACTACATTTTCTAAAAGTGCATTTTGCTTTATAGCTCCATAAATTTCTGGCTCACTTTGAGGGTCAAGGTTAATACATTTTGCATAACAACCTCCTTCAAAATTAAACACACCCTCATCATCCCAACCATGCTCATCATCGCCTATTAATTTTCTTTTTGGATCGGTTGAAAGAGTAGTTTTACCTGTACCGCTAAGTCCAAAGAAAAGCGCCACATCACCTTTTTCTCCAACATTAGCACTACAATGCATAGGAAGTTTATTTTCTAGCGGAAGCCAGTAATTCATCATAGAAAAAATTCCTTTTTTCATCTCTCCGCCATACCAAGTCCCACCAATTACTGCTATATTTTTTTCTATGTTAAAAATGACAAAAACTTCTGAATTTAAACCATCTTTTTCATAGTCTTCATTCACACATTTGCAAGCATTATACACCACAAAATCAGGTTTAAACTCACCAAGCTCTTCTTCTTTTGGACGAATAAACATATTTTTTACAAAATGCGCTTGCCAAGCAATTTGTGTTACAAAACGCACAGCTTTGCGACTTTTTAACGAAGCACCACAATATGCATCTTGGATATAAATATCACTATTACTAAGTTGCTTTTTAGCTTTTGCTAAAAGTTTTTCAAATAATTCCTCGCTAATAGGTTGGTTAATCTTACCCCAAGCAATATATTTTTGTGAAGGATCTTGTTTTACAAAATATTTATCCTTAGGGCTTCTTCCGGTAAAAATTCCCGTATCCACACTAAAAGTGCCATTTTTAGTACATACACCTTCATTGTTATTTTTTTCATGTTTTAAAAGCTCATCATAACTAAGATTATGAAAAACTTGCCCGATATTTTCTAAACCTAAATTTTCTAAACCTATCATTTTTGCCTCCTTATTTATAAGTCATTAAAACCTGGCCTTCACTTACACTCTCACCAGCATTTACTAAAAGTTCTGCAATTTCTCCATCTTTACTTGCACTAACTTCAATCTCCATTTTCATAGCTTCAAGCACAGCTACAACTTGACCTGCTTTAACACTGTCATTTTCTTTTGCTAAAATTTTAAATACATTTGCATTCATACTCGCAACGATGGCATTAGCACTATCATCTACTTGTGCCTTTTTCACTTCTATCTTATCTGAGTTTACCTTTACGGCACTTTTGACATTAACATCTCTATCAAAACCTGCACTTACTTCCACATGATATTTATTACCATTAACTGAAACGGTAAATTGATTTTCATTAATAAGACTTGGTTTTAATTTACTATTTTTTCTAACATTAACCTTAGCTTCGCCTTTTAAGAAAGCTATGCCTTTTTCTTTACAAGCTGCAACGATAAAAATATTTTCTTCACTTGCTTCTAAATTTTCTTTTTCCAATAAGTTTTTAATATAAGCTATACTTTTACTCTCATCTGCATCAGCAATATCTGTAGCTAATTTTGTAGTTGGTTCTAATTTTAATTGCTCGCTTGCAAGCTTAATTACTTCAGGATCTGGAGCAACAGGGGTTTTTCCAAAATATCCTAAAACCATTTTTCCATATCCATCTGCTATTTTTTTCCAAGGACCAAACATTACATTATTAAAAGCTTGTTGGAAATAAAACTGCGATACAGGAGTAACCGAAGTACCATAACCACCTTTTTCTACTACTTCTTGCATGGCTTTTATAACTTGAGGAAATTTATCTAAAATATTATTATCTCTCATCATTTGGGTATTAGCAGTTAATGCTCCACCTGGCATAGGTGAAAAAGGTATTAAAGGATTTACCGCTGTTGCTTCAGGTGGTAGAAAATAATCTTTTAAACAATCTTTTAACACTTCTTCATATTTTAAAATTTTTTCTTCATCCAAACCAAGATCAAAATTGCTTCCCTTTAAAGCATGAAGCATGGTTAAAATATCAGGTTGGCTTGTACCACCACTAACAGGAGCAGCAGCCAAATCTATACCATCAACACCTGCTTCTAAAGCCGCTAAATAGCATGCTATACTCACCCCTGCAGTTTCATGCGTATGTAACCTTATATGCATATTTTCAGGCAAGTTTTTTCTAGCCATTTTAATAACTTCATAAATTTTATTTGGATTTGAAGTTCCACTTGCATCTTTAAAACAAATGCTATCAAAAGGAATTTGCGCTTGTAGGATTTCTTTTAAAATTCTTTCATAAAAAGGTACATCATGCGCGCCTTTACATTTTGGAGGTAAATCCATTAAAGTAATAGTGATTTCATGTTTTAAACCATGTTTAACTATGCATTCTCCACTAAATTTCAAATTATTTACATCATTTAATGCATCAAAATTTCTTATGGTAGTTGTACCATGTTTTGCAAACATTTTTGCATGTAAATCAATAATTTCTTTACTACCTGTATCAAGTGCTACAGTATTAACCCCTCTTGCAAGGGTTTGTAAATTTGCTTCTTTTCCAACGATGGCTCTAAATTTATCCATCATTTCAAAGGCATTTTCATTTAAATAAAAAAATAAGCTTTGAAACCTAGCTCCACCGCCAAATTCAAAATGCTTAATATCTGCTTCTTTAGCTGCTTCTAGGGCAGGAAAAAAGTCATTCATCAAAACTCTAGCACCATAAACAGATTGAAAACCATCTCTAAATGTGGTATCCATCACATCAATTAATTTTTTAGCCATAATTTTTCCTTATTTTTGCATCTTTGCAATTATAACCTTATTTCTTAAAAAATAAATTTATAAAATTTGATTTAACATAATGATAATAATCGCAACAGGCGCAACAAATCTGAGTAAAAAATACCATATTTCAAAAATACTTTTACTCATAAATTTAGAAAACAAATTATAGATTTTCATTTTATCTACAAAAAATCCTACAAAAATAGCACTAGCAATAGCTCCAAGTGGGAGCATAAAATTAGAAGTTAATTTATCCAAAATATCAAAAAAACTAAAACCAAAAAAACTAAAACTAGCCCCATAACTAGCACTAAAAGATAAAATACAACTCATCCCTAAAAGAAAAACCACAAAACCTATAAAAACCAAAGCTTTTTTTCTTGAAATTTTATATTCATTCACAAGATAAAAAGTAAAAGGTTCTATCATAGAAACTGCTGAAGTAATCCCTGCAAAAAACAAAGCCAAGAAAAAATAAAAGGCTAAAAAATGCCCAAAGATAGCACCTAAGTTGGAAAATAAAGTCGTTAAAGATATAAATACAAGTCCAGCACCTTCTGCGGGATTGGCATTAAATTTAAATATAAAAGTAAATACAATAAGCCCCATCATTAAGCCTATGCTGATATTTAAAAGCACAATTATGGCTGAACTTGTGATTAAATTTGTATCATCTTTTAATGAAGCTGCGTAAGTAGTAATACAACCTATACCTAAACATAAGGTAAAAAAAGCAAGGCCTAAAGCTGTTAAAACCGAGTTTAGATTAAGTTTAGTAAAATCAGGATAAAACAAATAAACAAAAGCTTCTTTAAAACCGTCTTGAAAAAAGCAATACGCTAGCATTAATACAAGCATGATAAATAAACTTGGCATAATCCAAACATTGAGTTTTTCTATACCACTTTTAACCCCTCTTGAGACAACAAATAAAGTAAGAAAAAAAGCAATTAAAAAATACAAACTACTTTCTAAAATACTATTTTGTATTAATTTTCCAAACAAAGCTCCTGCCTCTTGGGTATTGCTAGGTAGATAGTAAATCGAAGTTATCATGTATTTTAAAACCCAACCCATAATAACAAGATAAAAAGATAATACAAAAATTCCACCAAGCATAAAAAATCCCGCAAATTTCCATTTTTGAGCATACTTGGTTGCTAAACTTTTATAAGCATTTACAGGATCACTTTGACTTAATCTTCCCATAGCAATTTCAGCTAAAAATACACAAAATCCCACGCTAATAGTCAAAAGCAAATACAAAAGCACAAAAGCAAAACCACCATTTTGCCCTACTAAGGTTGGAAATTTCCAAGCATTTCCAAGCCCTATAGCACCACCTGCAACGGCTAATACAAAGCCTATTTTAGAAAATTTATCATTCATTTTAATGCCTTAGAAAAAAAGCTGTCTGGCCATGATTAAAATCACTGCTAATGGAGAAATATATCTTAAAAAGATATACCAAATTTCAAAATACACCCCACGCATAAAGGGATGAAATAAAATTTGCAAAGCTTCTTTTTTAAGCACAAAACCCACAAAAAACGCTGTAATTAAAGCAGAAATTGGCATTAATAAATTTTGTATGAAAAAGTCTAAAATATCAAAAAAACTTTTTCCAAAGAAATTTAAACTTGGCGCACTTACATGATAAAAAGAAAGTATAGATAAACTTCCAAGAAAATAAACAATCACACCTACAAAAACCAAAGCTTTCTTTCTTGAAATTTGATAACGATTTATAAGATAAAAAGTAAAAGGTTCTATCATGGAAATAGCTGAAGTAATTCCTGCAAAAAACAATGCGATAAAAAAGGCTATGGCTAAAACATTTCCTAAAAATCCTAATTTTGCAAAAAGTGTTGTTAATGATATAAATATAAGCCCTGGACCTTGTTGGGTAGGATCAGCCCCAAATTCAAATATAAAAGTAAATACAATAAGCCCCATCATTAAGCCAATGATAGTATTAATGATGATAATATTTAAAGCACTACTTATAAAATTTGTTTTATCGGGCAAGCTTGCTGCGTAAGTTAAAATCACACAAACACCCAAAGACATACTAAAAAATGCAAGCCCTAGTGCATCTAATATAGAATTAACACTTAATTTTGAAAAATCAGGTACAAACAAAAACTCACTTGCTTTAGAAAAACCATCCATGCTAAAAGAATACCCGAGCATTAAAATAAGTAGTATAAATAAGCTTGGCATCATCCAAACATTAAGTTTTTCTATACCACTTTTAACACCTTTTGATACTACATAAAAAATAACTATAAATACAAAAGTAAAACATATAAATTGAGATAAAACATCATTAGAAAGTAAATTTCCAAAAATAGCGCCTGCTTCATTTGTATCTTTAGGTAGTTCAAAAAATCCAAAATAAGCATATTTTGCTATCCAACCTATCACAACACTATAAAAAGACACTAGAATAATAGCACCAAGCATAAAAAATCCCGCTAGTGACCATGCCTTTTTATTTTTTGGTGCTAAAGTATGATAAGCATTTACAGGATCTTTTTCGCTAAGTTTTCCTATGCTAAGTTCTGCTAAAAATATCACAAAAGCCACACCCAAGGTTAAAAGTAAATACACCACTACAAAAGCTGAACCACCATTGTTACCTACCAGAGTTGGAAATTTCCAAGCATTTCCAAGCCCAACGGCTGAACCTGCCACTGCTAATACAAAACCTATTTTAGAAAATTTTTCATTCATCTTTTAACCTTAAAAAAATAATTGTTTTATCATGATTAAAATCACCGCCAAAGGTGAAATATATCTTACAAAAAAATACCAGCACTCAAAGTATTTACCCCTCATATAAGGATAAAATAAAGTTTGCAAAGCTTCTTTTTTAAGTACAAAGCCTACAAAGATTGCACCAAATAACCCGCCCAAAGGCATCATTAAATTTGAAGCTATAAAATCTAATATATCAAAAAAACTTTTTCCAAAAAATTCCAAAGAATCTTTACTCCACTCAATTCCTGATAAAATACATAAACTTCCTAAAAAATATACAATGAAAGCTATAAAAATCAAAGCTTTTTTTCTTGTAAAATTATAAGAATTAATTAAGTAAAAAGTTAAAGGTTCTATCATGGAAACTGCCGAAGTAATCCCTGCAAAAAATAAAGCTATAAAAAAGGCTATGGCTAAAATATTTCCCAAAGGTAAAAAGCCAATTGGATCAATATTTGAAAACAAACTCATTAAAGATACAAAAATCAAACCTGGACCTTGCTGAGCTGGATTGCCATTAAATTCAAATATGAAAGTAAATACAATAAGTCCCATCATAATACCAATGATAATATTAATAATAATAATATTAATAGTACTTGTAATAAAATTTGTTTTATCAGGCAAACTTGCAGAATAAGTTATAATCGAACCTACTCCAATAGATAAAGAAAAGCAAGCAAGTCCTAAAGCACTCAAAAACGCCCCTACACCAAGCTTAGAAAAATCAGGAGAAAACAAAAACTCACTCGCCTTAGAAAAACCATCCATACTAAAAGAATACCCAAGCATTAAAATAAGTAGTATAAATAAACTTGGCATCATCCAAACATTAAGTTTTTCTATACCACTTTTAACACCTTTTGATACTACATAAAAAATAACTATAAATACAAAAGTAAAACATATAAATTGAGATAAAACATCATTAGAAAGTAAATTTCCAAAAATAGCGCTACTTTCTTCTATGCTTTTTGGTAAAGGAAAAAATCCAAAATAAGCATACTTCACAATCCATCCTATAATCACACTATAAAAAGAAACAATCAAAATAGCGCCTATTAAAGAAAAACCGACTATAGACCAAGCTCTTTTGTGTTTTGGTGCTAAAGTATAATAAGCATTTACAGGATCTTTTTCACTAAGTTTTCCTATACTAAGTTCTGCTAAAAATATCACAAAACCTACACCCAAAGTCAAAAATAAATACAAAAGTACAAAGGCTGAGCCTCCATTTTGCCCTACTAAAGTTGGAAATTTCCAAGCATTTCCAAGCCCAACGGCTGAACCTGCCACTGCTAATACAAAGCCTATTTTAGAAAATTTATCATTCATAAAAATAACCTTAAATTTTATAAACACATAAAAAACATTTAATGTAGCTAAAAAAAACTTTAATTTATTTTAAAATATGCTTATTAATTTAAATTTCAATAATTTTAAAGCTATATTAATATATAATTTCGCTTTTATAAATCACGAGTAGGGATACGCAAGCCGAAAGGATTTAAATTTTATATCGAGGGAATACTATGAAAAAAATCGTATTTTTAATGCTAGCTTTAAGTGGTTTTGCATTCGCTGCTGAAGGCTCTATGAATCAATGGTTAGCTTCTTTTTCTATCTTAGCAGCAGGTTTAGGACTTGGTGTTGCAGCTTTAGGTGGTGCTATTGGTATGGGTAATACTGCGGCAGCAACTATAGCAGGTACTGCTAGAAACCCTGGTCTTGGTGGTAAATTAATGACTACTATGTTTATTGCTTTAGCGATGATTGAAGCTCAGGTTATTTATGCACTTGTTATTGCTCTTATCGCTCTTTATGCTAATCCATTCCAAGCATTAGTAGCAGCTTAATCACAAAAGCCCTTTTAGGGCTTTATGCGGTTATGGTGGAACTGGTAGACACGCCATCTTGAGGGGGTGGTGCGCTCAGCGTGTGCGAGTTCAAATCTCGCTAACCGCACCATTTAAGGAATTTTAAAAAATGGTTTTTTATCTCTTAATTAGTGCAATGGCTTTTTTAATTCTTTTTTTTGCTATTAAAAAATATATACTAAAATTAGATGAGCAAGCCTTACTTGAACCCATTAAAAATGATATCTATCCTGAATTTTGTGATCTTATTAACGAAGAAATAAGAAATATCAAAAACAATCTTTTACAAAACACTTTTACACTTCAAAATGAAAATAATAAAGATGAATTTTTGGAAAATTTAAGCGATATGAGCAGAAAGCTTAACCATATTCAAACTATGAATTTAAGTAAAAAAAGCAATGCTTTGTGGGAAGAAGCTCTTTTTGACTTTTTAAAAGAGCTCGAAAAGCTTAATGAACAATACTTAAAGAATAGTGATGAGATTAATGATTCAATCAGAACTTCTTTGCAAGAAAAATTTTCTAATTTAACAAAAAACTAACACAAACAAATTATTTATTTCAAAAAACACTTTATAATTTTAAGCTATTTTTATAAAGGAAATTCATGTTTGTCAATAAGAAAAAAATCAATGAGCAAATTATTCAATTAGAACAATCTAATCAAGCTTTTCAAGATATACTTAATGCTATTAGCAAAACTATGGCGATGATAGAATTTCAAACAGATGGGACCATCATTGGTGCTAATGAAAATTTTCTAAAAACTATGAATTACTCTCTAGATGAAATTAAAGGAAAACACCATAGTATGTTTTGCTTACCTGAAGTAGTAAAGTCTCAACGCTATGTTGATTTTTGGAGAGATTTAAAAGGTGGTAAATCAAGAAATGGTCTTTTTAGACGCATCGCAAAAGGTGGAAAAGACATTTATCTTGAAGCTAATTATCTTCCTATTTTAGATCAAAATAACAAAGTATATAAGGTTATTAAATTCGCCAATGACATTACTCAAAGACACTATGAAATGCTTGATTTAAAAAATACCATAGATGCAGCTAATCGTTCTATGGCTATTATTGAATTTAATCCTTATGGAGAGATTTTAAATGCTAATAAAAACTTCACTCAAACTATGGGTTATTCACTAAATGAAATCAAAGGAAAACACCATAGTATGTTTTGCGAAGAAAAGTTTAGAAACTCAAAAGAATATACAATTTTTTGGGAAGAATTAAGAAGTGGTAAATTCCAATCAGGAAAATTTATACGCTTTGGTAAAAACAATAAACTAATCCACCTAGAAGCAAGTTATAATCCTATCAAAAATGATGATGGAGAAATTTATAAAGTTATTAAATTTGCAACAGATATTACCGAGCAAGTTGTAAGAGATGAGGAAAAACTAAAGCTCATTAGCGAACTAGCAGAACAAAATGATAATTTAACACAAGAAGGCGATAGTGTTATAGAAAATACTGTTCAAAATATTCAAAATATTGCCGAGATGATGAATAATAGTAGTAATTTAGTTTCATCATTAAATGAACAATCAGAAGAAATCAAAAATATCATTCAAACTATTAGTGATATAGCAGATCAAACCAATCTTTTAGCGCTAAATGCTGCCATAGAAGCAGCGCGTGCTGGAGAACATGGACGTGGTTTTGCTGTGGTTGCTGATGAAGTTAGAAATCTAGCTGAAAGAACTGGACATTCAGTAAATGAAATTACTACCACCATTA
This sequence comes from Campylobacter sp. RKI_CA19_01116, assembly GCF_025771405.1. Classification (NCBI taxonomy): domain Bacteria; kingdom Pseudomonadati; phylum Campylobacterota; class Epsilonproteobacteria; order Campylobacterales; family Campylobacteraceae; genus Campylobacter; species Campylobacter sp. RKI_CA19_01116. The sequence continues at coordinate 221,563 of NZ_JAKMQF010000002.1, read as the reverse complement.
ATTCTATCAGAAATGTAACAGCTGAAGTTGTACAAAGCATTAAAGATGGTTTAAGTGGTGTAAATCAAAGTGTGGATTTAGCCAAAGAAGCTAGAGAATGTATGGAAAAAATTAGAAATAGCTCAGCTCAAGTAGCACAAGCTATGCAAAATAAATAAGAGTTTTTAGCTCAAAAGCTAAAAACTTTTCCTGCTATAAAGCTTTTTTCTACCTTACCTTGCAAGGTATCATTTGCATATAAACCCTCCCCTTTAAAAGAAAGATTTTCTTCAAATACAACTAAATCAGCATCAAAACCAAGTTCTATTTTACCTTTGTTTAATCCTAAAAATTGCGCTTGATTGTAACTTGTAAAATCACATAATTCTTTCCAAGTTAAAATACCTTCTTTTACTAAATATGTAAAACATAAACTCATATACATAGCTATGGCATTAATTCCAAAGTCTGCTTCATCAAAAGCTAAATCTTTTTTAGAGCTAGGAGTATGCAAAGAGCTTAAGAAAGTAATTTTTTTATCTTGAAGTAATTTTTTAAGACCTATTAATTCATTTTTTGCTCTTAGTGGAGGTAAAATTTTTGCTTGAGTATTGAAATTTTCACAAGCGTTTTCATCTTTGATTAAATGATGGATTGAAATTTCACTATATTGATCATGTAGTAATTCAAATGATCTTGTAATTGCTAAAGAGTTAAAACAAGCTTTGTTTTTATAAAACTCCACCAATTCTTTCATTTTTGCTACTTCACTAGTCTCAGCTATATCACTAATTCCTATAAGTCCTAATTCAAAACTTGTTTGCCCATCATTCATCACCCCATGATCATCAAAACTCTCATCAAAACACTTTAAAAACACCGGAGTTGATTTCATATTAGCATATTGCATGCACTGTCTTAAATAATTTGCACCTAAAGTACTTGAAAGTTCCAAGCCTTTTGCACCCATATCAATTAAGGTGGCAATATTTTTTAATTTTTCTGTTTTATCTAATACATTAATAGTAGGTAAAACATTAATATCTAAAGATTTTAATTTATCAAAATAAAGTGCATAGCCTTGAGTGTTAGCTTCTAAACTATCTTTTAAAACAATAGTCCCTACCCCGCCTTTTAAGCATGCTTTTTCAAGATCATATAATTTATCTATACTAAATTCATTATCAAACAAACTAACATTTAAATCAATAAACGAAGGAAGCAAAGTTTTGCCTTTTATATCAACAATATACTCATCATTATTTAAATCATTGGCAATTTGAGTGATTTTTCCATCTTCTATTTTAAGATCAAGTACTTGTTCACCATAAATTTTTGCATTTTTGATAATCATGATATTTCCTCCTTTGATGACATCAAATCTTTCAAAGATTCCCAAGCATTTTTACCCTCTAGCATTAAAACCACTTCATTAACAATCGGGGTATAAATTTGAAATTGCTTTGATAAGGCATGTATAGCATAAGCAGTTTGCACTCCTTCGGCTACCTCTCCAAGCTCCATTAAAATATCTTTTATATTTTTGCCACTAGCCAAACTCAAACCTACTCTATAATTTCTTGATAGATTGCTTGAAGCTGTTAAAAATAAATCTCCAGCCCCACTAAGTCCTAAAAATGTTTCTTCTTTAGCATTAAAAAACTGCCCAAAACGGTGCATTTCTACTAAACCTCTTGAGACTAAAGAAGCTCTTGCATTATTGCCTAAATTTAAGCCATCACAAACTCCGCTTGCAATTGCTAAAACATTCTTATAAGCACCACAAATTTCAGCACCTTTAACATCAGAACTTGTATAGGTTTTAATATAGTTTGGAAAAAAACTCGCAAATTGATTACAGAGTTCTTGATTTTTACCACTAATAACCAAAGCACAAGGTTTTTTCTCTAGCACTTCGCTTGCAAAAGAAGGTCCACTTAAAAAACAAAGTCTATCACTACTTATGAACTCACCAAAAACCTCATCCATAAATTTTAAACTTTTGCAATCAATGCCCTTAGAAGCTACAAGAATTTTTTGATTTAAATCTTTAAAATTATTTACAAGCCACTCATGTATTCCTTGAGCATATAAAGCAAAAACCAAATATTCATACCCTAAAGCTTCTTTGGTGCTAACAAAATAAGAAAGATCTTTTTCGTGAAAAGAAGTTATTACGCATTCATTTTTAACGCTCAATACATCATATAAAGCACTTCCCCATTTTCCTGCACCAACAACTGCTATTTTCATATTTAACCAAGTTTTGCTTTTAAAATTTCATTTACCTTAGCAGGATTAAACGCACCCTTGCCTGCTTTCATTGCTTGACCAACAAAGAAACCAAAAAGTTTATCTTTACCACTTTTATATTCAGCTACTTTATCTTCATTGTTTGCTAAAATTTCATCAACAATCTTTTCAATAGCACCATCATCGCTTACTTGTTTTAAACCAAGTTTTTCAATAGCATTATCAATTTCAACTTCTGTATTTTCAAACACATAAGCTAAAATATCCTTACCTGCTTTAGCACTAATAACACCTTCTTCTATGCGTTTGATTAAAACAGCTAATTTTTCTTGTTTTATAGGTGAGTTTTCTATAGTTAACTCACCTTTTAAAAGTCCCATTAACTCAGTTGTAAGCCAAGTAACACAAAGTTTTGGATTTAATTTTTGATCAATTAAATACTCAAAATATCTACAAAGCTCTAATGAAGAAACAATTACTTCACTATCGCTTTCTTTAATACCTAACTCACTAACAAATCTAGCTTTTTTCTCATCAGGAAGTTCAGGTATATCTTGACTTAGCATTTCATCATCTAAAATTACAGGTAAAAGATCAGGATCAGGAAAATATCTATATTCAGCAGAATCTTCCTTGCCTCTCATACTTCTAGTAACTAAATTAACCGTATCAAATAATCTTGTTTCTTGCACAACTTCTTGATCGTATTTTCCATCTTCCCAAGCTTCACTTTGGCGTTTTACTTCATACTCAATCGCCTTTTGGATAAAACGGAATGAATTTAAATTTTTAATCTCCACTCTAGTATAAAGCTTATCATCACCCTTTGGACGAATACTAACATTGGCATCACATCTAAAACTACCTTCTTGCATATTTGCATCTGAAATATCTAAAAATCTTATAATAGAATGAAGCTTTTTCAAATAAGCCACTGCTTCATCAGAACTTCTAAGTTCAGGCTCGCTAACGATTTCAAGCAAAGGTGTACCTGCTCTATTTAAATCTACTTTTGAAAAATTACTTTCATGTATATTTTTCCCCGCATCTTCTTCTAAATGAGCCCTAGTGATACCTATGCGTTTATTTTCTCCATATACATTGATAAATAACTCACCATTTTCCACTATAGGAATATCAAATTGCGAAATTTGATAAGCTTTTGGTAAATCAGGATAAAAATAATTTTTTCTATTAAAAATACTTTTTTTATTTATAGTTGCATTAACTGCTTTTCCAAATGCTATAGCTTTTTTCACTGCTTCTTGATTTAATACAGGTAAAGCACCTGGTAAAGCTAAACATGTTGGGCATACATTAGTATTTGATTTTTCTCCAAAAGAAGTCGCACATGAGCAAAAGATTTTTGTTTTGGTATTTAATTGTGCATGAACTTCAAGTCCTATAACAACTTCAAACATTAAAATTTTCCTTAGAATTTTTTGTTTATTCTAGCGTTTTTTATTTCAAAAAGAGTTTAAAAAAGAATAAAAGAGGAATATTAAAAAAGAAAAAAGCAAAAAATATTTTTTGCTTTTTAAAAATTAATGATGTTCATCAACTACAGTTGCACCTGCTAAATAAACATAAGTTAAAATCATAAAAATAAAAGATTGTAAAAATGCCATAAAAGTTAAAAGCATATAAGCAGGCAATGGCGCAACCCAAGGCACAAGAGCTAAAATAACTGCTAAGAATAAATCATCTCCTTTGATATTACCAAATAAACGGAAAGATAAAGAAATAACTCTTGAAAAATGAGAAACCACTTCTATAGGAAACATTAAAGGTGCTAGAATTTTAACAGGTCCCATAAAATGTGCAAAATACTTAAAAAATCCTTGAGTTCTAATGCCTTCAAAATGATAATACACAAATACTATAATAGCTAAAGAAGCACTAAAATTTAAACTAGCACTTGGAGCTTCAAAACCTGGGATAATTCCTATAATATTACTAAAAAACACCATAAAACCTATAGTTGCAACCAAAGGCAAATATTTTCTAGCAGCTTCATCACTACCCATGGTATCTCTACCCATGCTTAAAATGCCTTCCATATAAGCCTCAGCTAAATTCTGACTACCTCTTGGAACAATTTGCATGGATCTTGTAGCAAGTTTTGCTAAAATCAAAGAAATCACAACCACTATACCCAAATGAAAAAAGTATGCAAAGGTGTGACTAGAATCTATAAAAGAACTAAATAAAAATAAATCTTTCATTAAAAATCCTTAGCAGAATAAATATTTCAAAGCTAATATTATAAAAAAAAATTGCTTATATTTTAATGAAAATTCATTTTATTAGCGCAAAAATATCCTCCTAAAATCGCACCTGTAAAACCACCACCAGGAAATATAAAAGCATTAGCAAAATACAAATTTTGTATACTTTTACTTTTATAATGCAATCTATATTTAACCCCTTCTTGATCTTGAGAAAATCCATAAATTGCACCCTCATAAGCTTTAGTATATCTTTGTATAGTTTTTGGGGTAGCTAATTCTTGATGGATTAAGTGTGAGCTTAAATTTGGAAATATCTCATCTAGTCTTTGCACTATAGCTTTTAATACTTCTTCTTTTTTAGCTTTATAATCTTGTTTATTTAAATCCCATTCATTATAATTTGAACTAAAAGCTACAACACCTATGTATCTATCGCTAGCTAAACCACTATCAATTTTAGAATAATTCACAAAAGCCATAGGTCTTTTTTTGATATCTAGTTTTAAAATATTAGTATTTTCATATGAACTATTTAAAAAATCATCTTCAAATATAAAATTACAATAATCCATATTTTCATAAATTTTAGAAATATCTTTATCATAAATAAAATAAGCACTTACCAAAGAACAAGCACGCTTTTTAGACTCTATTGCTTTGATTTCTTGGGTTAAATTTAAATCTTTAAGCAAGTCTTTATATACGATTAAAGGATCACAATTTGCAATGATATTTTGCGCATAGATGGTGTGTTTTTGATTATTTTGAATGTATTCTACTCCATAAGCTTTTTGATCTTTTGTGAGTATTTTAACAACTTCAGCCTTAGCTAAAACCTGTCCTTGATTTTCTTTGATAACCTCAGCCAAAGCATCACTTAAAGCTTGTGAACCACCTTTAATATATACCCCACCATCATAATAATGCTTTTGAGCAATGCCATGAAAACTAAAAATAAATTCCTTACTATCATGATGATAATAACTCATATTTGCATTTAAAATCTTTTTTAACTTATCATTTTTAATATAAGCATTTAAAACATCATAAACTTTTTTATTAAACAATCTATTTTTGATAAATATCCAAGAAGTGCTAAATGGAAATAACAATAATTCACTTAATTTTAAATCCCAAGGAAACCTTCGAATAGCATAAGCTTGCGTTTTTATAGCTTTAAAATATTTATCAATGCCTTTACTTTCTTGTGGAAATTCTTTTTTCAAAACCTCTTTTACGTTTTCTATACCATGAGGCAAAGTTAGATTATAATTTTTACTTTTAATACTCCATGCACTTGGTAAAAGTAAAATTTCAATTTTATTCTTTATACCAAGTTTTTCAAAAATCAAATGCTTCATATCAGTTTTTGCTTCACCTAGGTCCATTTCATGAAGCCCCGCATCAATCAAAGCACCTTTTCTTTTAAAACAAGTAGCACAACCACCAATTAAAGAATGCTGTTCTAAAACTAAAACTTTTTTACCATTTCTAGCTAAAAAAGCACCCGCGCTTAAGCCTCCAAGTCCTGAACCTATAATGATTACATCAAATTTTACATCCATTCTAAAACCTCACGTAATTCTTTAGCTACAAAACATTTTAAACCAAGTTCTTCCATAGGTTTAACCGGCACTATGGCATTTTTAAATTTTTGCATTTTAGCTTCTTTTAAACGCACATCAAGTGAAAATACTTCTTTAATCTCACCATTTAAACTAAGCTCACCCACAAAAACACTATCTTTGCTTAAAGGGCGGTTTTTAAAACTTGAAATAATCGCTGCAATCACCGCTAAATCTGCCGCAGTTTCACTAATTTTCACCCCACCACTTACATTAATAAACACATCATAATGTCCCAAAGGAATTTCAAGCTTTCTCTCAAGTAAAGCTATGAGCATATCTAAACGATTTTTTTCATAGCCTGTTGCACTGCGTTTTGGGTAAGCACTCTCACAAACTAAGGCTTGAATTTCTAGTACTAAAGCTCTGCTTCCTTCCATCACTACACTCAAAGCGCTACCACTTACTGCCTTACCACGCGTAAAAAATCTATTAGCTATGTCTTTAGCACTAATTAAACCCTTAGGAGTCATTTCAAAAATACCAACTTCGGAAATATTTCCAAAACGATTTTTAAAACCTCTTAAAATCCTTATTTCTTTATTAGCATCACCTTCAAAATAAAGCACCACATCTACCATATGCTCTAAAATTCTAGGTCCAGCTATAGCCCCATCTTTAGTGATATGTCCTATGATAAAAGTGCTAATATTATTAGCCTTAGAATAGCGCATTAACTCAAAAGTAATTTCTCTAACTTGAGTGATACTACCTGCTGCTGAAGTAATTTTATTAGAATATAAAGTTTGAATAGAATCAATAATTAAAATTTCATAATCTTTTTTAGAAAGCTCACTTAAAATATCTTCCAAGCAAAGTTCAGTAAGTAAAAATAAATTCTCACAATTTGCATTCAAACGATCTGCGCGCAGTTTGATTTGAGATTTACTCTCCTCTCCACTTACATAAAGTACTTTTTTACCACTTTTTGCCAAATTGGAAGCAATTTTTAATAAAAGTGTGGATTTTCCAACCCCAGGTGAACCCCCAATTAACACCAAAGAGCCCACAACAAGCCCACCACCTAAAACTAAATCAAGCTCATTATCATCAGTGCTAATGCGAGTGAAATTTTCTACTATAACATCATTTATACATACTGCAGAACTTGGAGTATTTGAGAGCGAATTTAACTCTTTTAAAACCTTAATTTGCTCTTGCTTTAGCTCAATAAAACTATCCCAAGAACCACATTCAGGACATTTGCCTAGCCATTTACTTTGCTGATTTCCACAAGCTTGACATTCAAATAAAATATGTTTTTTAGCCATAAATTATGCAAAAATCTCTTCAACTAAAGTTTTAACGTATTCATTAGGATTAAACTCATGAATTTGTCCTAACTGCTCCCCTATTCCTACATATAAAATAGGAAGCTCAAGTTCTCTTGCTATACTAAATAAAGCTCCACCTTTAGCAGTTCCATCAAGTTTTGTAATAATCACTCCATCAAGTTTTACTAAATCATTAAAAGCTTTTGCTTGCAAAATTCCTGCCACACCTTGAGTACCATCAAGCACAAGAATTTTTCTATGAGGAGCTCCCTGCATAGCTTTATCACTTATACGAACAATTTTTTCAAGCTCATTTGCAAGATTTTTTTGATTTTGCAAGCGTCCTGCTGTATCTAAAATAACCCTATCATAGTTTTTTGCCAAAGCTTTAGAAATAGCATCATAAGCAACTGCTGAAGGATCATGTCCTTGTGAAGTAGCTATGATATCTATATCTAATTTTTGCGCCCATAATTTTAACTGCTCTATAGCTCCTGCCCTAAAAGTATCACAAGCTCCAAGTATAACCTTTTCACCATTTTCTTTATGCAAATGTGCCATTTTAGCAATGCTTGTGGTCTTACCCACTCCATTTACACCTAAAATCAAATCCACAAAAGGTTTGGCATTAGCAAGTTCTGGCTTATCATAAATAAAATAAGTTCCCATAACACGCTCTAAATCAGTCTTTTTGACCTCATCATTTGGAGGAAGATAGTAAATAATCTCTTCAACTATTTCATACGCCACATCAGCTTCTAAAAGCATTTCTTCAAGTAAATCTTTAGTAATGATTTTATTTGAAGCCTTAACTAAATGAATACTTTCTAAGGTTTTTTTCAAACCATTTTTTAAAAATCCAAACATTACATTATCGCTTTTTGTATATCTATATCTAACATTTCTTCAGGGATTATCCCTAAATACTCTTTAATCTTTTCACCTTTTGTATTAAATAACACCATTGTTGGAATAGAACTGACATTTAAAACTTTAGAAAAAACAAAATTATTCTCTCCTATAGCTACTGGAAATTTAATTTTTTCATCTTCTATAAAAGTTAATATTTCTTGCTCCTTATTCTCTTCCAAAAAAAGCGCTATTACTTCAAATCTATCTTGATATTTATCATTTAAATTATTTAAATGTGGAATTTGAGCCTTACAAGGTGCACACCAAGTCGTAAAAAAAACAAACAATTTAGCTTTAGCTATATCATCAAAATTAAATGCTTGCTCATGATATTTCACATACATTTTTCTATCATCTAAAAATTTTAAAGTAAAATCAGTATTTTCACTTTGAGTCAAACTCGCATTGTCTGTATTTTCAGTACTAGAATTTTCTTTATCACTCGAACATGAAGTAAAAAATATCATAATAAAAATTACTAAAAAAAATTTAAATTTCAAGTCTTATCCTTATAATTTTTTAAGCTTAAAAGTATAACATAAAAAGTTAAAAACTTTAAGGAAAGCCTTGATAAAAAACAATTTTAGAATAAAACAAAAATCCAAAATGCATTTAAAATTAAAGTATCAATACAAAAGGGATTTTTTGGTTTTTCAAGAAATAAAGAAAATTCTAAATTTATGCAAAAATTGTAAAAATATCCTTATATATATCCCTTTAAAATATGAAATTAATCTTTATAAATTCAGGCATTTTCTAACAAAAAAATATCAAATTTTCGTCCCATTTATGCAAGATAAAAGTTTAAAGGTAGTAAAATTAAGATTAGCTCTTGAAAAAAAGAGCTTTGGGGTGTATGAGCCAAAAGATTCTTTTTTGCAAACTCGCATTGATGTTGCGATTATCCCTGTAATAGGCGTAGATGCAAAGTTAGGAAGAATCGGTCATGGTCAAGGTTTTTACGATAGGTTTTTTGAAAGCATTTCTTATAAAAAACCTTTGGTTATTTTTACGCAAATAATCGATGCAAAATCTGATCAATTTTTTAGCCAAGATCATGATATAAAAGGAAATTTTTATATAAACCCTTATAAAAAATATTTTAGGAAAGTTAAAAACAATGATAGAAATATTAGTCGCATTAATAGCCGTTTTTATAGGCGGAGGGATTGGGTATATAGTCGCCAAAAAGATTAATGATGCAAATTTCAATATCTTTTTAGAGCAAGCAAAAGCAAAAGCAAAAGCCATTGAATATGAAGCTGAACTAACACTTAAAGATGCTAAAAATTCGGTTGCTGAAGCTGAATTTGCGGCAAAGAAAAAATTTGATGAAAAAATTCAAAAACTTCAAAAAGAACATTCTATTAAGCTAGAAGAGCTTAATAAAAAAGAACAAAATCTTCATTATCAAGAAAAACTTCATGAGGAAAATAAAAACAAGCTAGCAAAAGAACAGCAAGCTATAAAAGCTTTACATGAGGAAAATGAAAATTTAAAACAAAATTATGAAACAAAGCTTAGTGAAGTATTAAAAATTCTTGAACATTCAGCTGGTCTTACACAAGAAGAAGCAAAAAATATAGTTTTACAAAAAGTAGAAGAAAACTCAAGAGCTGAGATTGCTCATATTGTTAGAAAATACGAAGAAGAGGCTAGAAATGAAGCCAAAAGAAAAGCTAATTTTATCTTAGCGCAAGCTACTTCAAGATTTGCAGGGGAATTTGCTGCCGAAAGGCTAATCAATGTAGTAAATATCAAAAATGATGAGTTAAAAGGTCGTATTATAGGTAAAGAAGGAAGAAATGTTAAAACCTTAGAAATGGTTTTGGGTGTTGATATCATCATTGATGATACACCTGGAGCGATTATAGTAAGTTGTTTTAATCTATATAGACGCGCCATTGCTACAAAAGTGATTGAACTTTTAGTTGAAGATGGCAGAATTCAACCTGCAAAAATAGAAGAAATTCATGAAAAAGTTTGCAAAGAATTTGAAGATAATATCTTAGAAGAAGGTCAAACTATAGTAATGGATTTAGGACTTAATAATATACATCCTGAAATTGTTAAATTAATAGGAAAATTAAGATATAGAGCAAGTTATGGCCAAAATGCTCTAGCACATTCTTTAGAAGTGGCACATTTAGCTGGAATCATAGCAGCTGAGTGTGGAGGGGATGAAAAATTAGCAAGAAGAGCTGGGATTTTACACGATATAGGTAAGGCTTTAACACATGAATTTGAAGGCTCTCATGTGGATTTAGGAGCTGAACTTTGCAAAAGATACAAAGAACATCCTGTTGTGATTAATGCAATTTATGCTCATCATGGGCATGAAGAAGCTATAAGCATAGAATCAGCTGCAGTTTGTACAGCAGATACACTAAGCGCTGCACGCCCTGGAGCAAGACGTGAAGTTTTAGAAGCCTTCTTAAAAAGAGTGAGTGAGCTTGAAGATATAGCAAAGAGTAAAGAAGGGGTTAAAAAAGCTTATGCTATTAATGCTGGCAGGGAAATTAGAGTTATTGTTAATGCAAAATTAGTCAATGATGATGAATCTGTGCTTTTAGCCAAAGAAATAGCTGAAGAAATTCAAGAAAAAGTACAATACCCTGGTGAAATAAAAGTCAATGTCATCAGAGAACTTAGAGCGATTGATTTTGCAAGATAAGGTTTTTCATGCAAGAAATGATAGATAATCTAAGTACTTATGGCTATTTGATTTTATTTTTTTATTCTTTTGGTGGAGGTATGGTTGCTATACTTGCTGCAGGAGTGCTTTGTGCAAGTTCTACTAAACTTGATTTGCATTTGTGTATATTTTTAGCCTTTTTAGCTAATACCATAGGCTCAACTTTATTATTTATCTTGGGAAAATACTATAAAAAAGACATAATGCCTTATTTTAAAAATCATAGAAGAAAAATCGCTCTTGCTATGATGAAAATCAAAAAATATGGTGATTTACTTTTAGTAGTGCAAAAATTTATCTATGGAGTAAAAACTATCATTCCTATAGCAGCAGGTCTTTGTAAATTTAGCTTTGTAAGATTTTTTATCATCAATACCTTAGCTAGTTTAATTTGGGCTGTTATTTTAGGTTATGCTGGTTTTATTTTTGGAAATACCCTAAAAGAAGCTTTTGAAGCATTTGCCAACTATCCTTACATAGCTCCTGTTTTTATAATCACTTTAATTTTTATTATATGGTTATATTTATCACGCTTTTCTAAGAAAAAATGAGTTTAAAATTCTCTATAAAAGAAACTTATAGAGAATTTTTTATTTTATTATTGTGTTTTTTAGCAATTTTTAGTTTAAATCTCATCTATGAGTATAAAAAATATCAAAATTTTAAACTTACTAAGCATTTATTACTTAAAGATAACATCGTTTTATCTTCTTATGAAAAAACTAATAAAAAAGGTAAAAAATATCAAGTTTTAAAACTCAAAAATTCTGATTTTATTTTTTACACCACTAGCTTTAAAGATCTCAATTTAAGTAAAAATGATGTAATAAATCTTAGAATTATCACTAAAAATATTAACTTTAAAGATTATCTTAGTAAAAGTTTTTATGCACCAAGTTATGATTTTAACAAAACCAAAACACAAAAAGAAAATACCTTAATAAAGTATTTTTTAAATCAACATCATAATGAAAAAGTCAAAGAATTTTATGGGGCTTTATTTTTTGCCAAAAATGTATCAAGTGAGCTTAGAAATGATGTAAATTTTTACAATATCGCACATTTAATTGCTATTAGTGGATATCATTTGGGCTTGTTATTTAGCTTTTGTTTTTTGATTTTTGCTCCTTTATATGCTTTTTTTCATAAACGATATTTTCCTTATAGAAGTTTAAAACTTGATATTAGTATTTTTGCTTTCTTGCTTTTAATTTTTTATATATTTTTAATAGATTTTAGCCCTTCTTATACAAGAGCTTTACTGATGAGTCTTTTTGCTTTTTATTTATTTAGTAAAAATATTAAAATACTCAGTTTTAAATTTTTATTTTTAAGTATAGCATTTTGTATTAGCATTTTTCCAAAACTTCTTTTTAGTGTTGGATTTTTATTTTCTATTTTGGGAGTTTTTTATATTTATTTATATCTTCATCATTTTAAAGATCAATTTTCAAATTTTACTCATGTTTTTTTGCTAAATATCTGGACTTTTTTAGCAATGATTATCCCTGTCTTATACTTTTTTCCTCTACTTAGCTTTCAGCAATTTTTAGCCATACCTTTAAGCTTAGCCTTTGTGGTATTTTATCCTTTGGTTTTAATCTTGCATATTTTTTCTTATGGAAATTTATTAGATTTATATTTAATACATTTTTTTGAGTTTAAAATGCATGCGATTAATCTATCAATACCTTTTGTGTTTTATTATATTTATTTAATTTTATCTTTAATCGCTATATTTAATAAATACTTAGCTCTTTTTGTAGTTTCTCTTGGGTTTATTCCCTTTATTTTCTTGATTTAAAAGCAAATAAGCCTTTAATCCCAAAAGATAAATAATCCAAGAAATGTAAATCCACAAAAAGAAAAATAATATTACAGAAAAAGAACCATATACATTTAAATAAGTTTTATTATATACAGCATAATATACAAAAATCATCTTAGAAATATACCAAATCACAGAAGCGCCAAAAGAACTAATAAGTAAGGTTTTTAAATCACCTTTTTTGCTTACTGAACTTGAATAAGAGACAAAAAATAAAGCCCATATAATCACATAGGGTAAAATCTCAAAAAAATTTAAAGCAATATTAAAATCATCTAAGGTTTTTTGTATAAAACCTGAAATGTAAAAACTCACACCAAGTCCAAGCGGAGTTAAAGTTGCTAAAGTCCAATAAGAACTTATACTGTGCCAAAGACTTTTAGAATCTTCCTCTAAAAGCTTATTAATCACATAATCATAACCTGAAAAAAAAGCCAAAGAAGTCAAAGCCATAGCCAAAAGTCCTATAAGTCCTAAATTTACGCTGTTTTTTAAAAAGGTATTGATATATTGTATGATTAATTCTTGTTGAGTTGGGATTAAAAAAGTAAAAATTAAATTTTTAATTCTTTCTTGATACATTTCAAAACTTGGAATTTGAGTAAAAACCCAAAAACACAAAAACAAAAGTGGTATTAAAGACAAGATAGTATAAAAACTCAAAGCCGCAGCATAATTTAAAATTTCTTTATCTCTTAAAGCTAAAAGAATTTTAAATAAGTTTTTAAAACTCATCAAAGTCCCATTTTGAAAGGATTGAGTATATTATTTGGATCAAATGCTTTTTTGATATTTCTCATTAAGTCCATTTCAGCTTCACTAAAAGCAAGCTTCATAAAAGGAGCTTTTGAAATGCCTATGCCATGCTCTCCACTTAAAGTCCCACCTAAAGAGACCGTAAGCTTAAACACCTCTTCCACAGCTTCATAACCTTTTTTAACTAATTCAGGATTGTTTTTGTCACTTACCATTACATTAGTATGTACATTCCCATCGCCAGTATGACCAAAACAAGGGATTTTAAAACCATATTTTTTAGAAATTTCAGCTATGCCTTTTAAAAGCTCAGGTAGTTTTGAACGTGGCACTGTAATATCTTCATTAAGTTTTAAATTTCCATACATTGCTATGCTTTGAGAACAATTTCTTCTAGCAAACCAAATATTAGCTGCTTCTTGCTCATCTTTTGCTATTTTAAACTCTCTTACGCCAGATTCATAAAAACTCTCTTGCAAGATTTTTAAATCTGCTTCAATAGCTTCTTTTGCATTACCATCTACATCAGCGATTAAAATCGCACCCGCATCCATAGGCAAGCCTTTTTGAAATTTTTGCTCTAGTGCTTGTATGCTTAGTTGATCTAAAAATTCCATAGATACAGGAGTTACACCTTTAGCTAAAGTTTTATAAACTGCATTCATCGCTTCATCAATGCTATTAAAAATCCCCATAGCTGTCTTTTTAAACTTTGGCAAAGCTACTAGTTTTAAAGTAATCTCGCTAAGCACAGCCAAAGATCCCTCACTTGCTATTAAAATTCCAGCTAGATTATAACCTGCTACATCTTTTATAGTTTTTTTACCTGCTCTAATGATTTCTCCATTAGGTAAAACAGCTCTTAAAGCCATTACATAATCTTTAGTTATACCATACTTAGCAGCCCTCATACCCCCTGCATTTTCGCTTACATTGCCCCCTAAAGAAGAATACTCCATACTAGCAGGATCAGGTGGATAAAATAAGCCATATTCTTTTACTTTTTCTTGTAAAGCCACATTTATCACACCAGGTTGTACCACTGCGACTAAATTTTCAAGATCAATTTCTAAAATCTTATTCATATGCTTTTCAAAGCTTAGCACCACTCCGCCATTAACAGCCAAGCTTCCACCGGTAAATCCGCTGCCTGAGCCCCTAGGAATGACGATGATTTTATTTTCATTGCAATATTTTAGAATTTGACTAATATCATTTTCATCTCTTGGGAAAAGCACTCCATCAGGCAAATAATGCTTTTTAGTAGCATCATAACTATACGCTCTTTTATGGATAGGATCAAAATGCGCATTTTCAACCCCTAAAAGATCTTGAAAGAATTTTTGATGAATTTCTTGCATTATTTTTCTCTAGTTAAGCTAATTAATTTTTCATAATATACATAATAATTTCCAATAGCCTCATCATTTAAGCTAAAAATATCACTTTTATAACCTGTAATTCTTGAATAAAATGGAATTTGCAAACTTTGAGCTTGCGGTATGGCAAATTCTTCTATCTTGCCAAAATCTTGACAATCAACTATCTCAGCTTTATTTTCTAAAGCTACTACTAAAAGCCCTACAGCATTTTTTGAACAAAAAGATCTAAAATCTGATCTTCTTGGAGTTTGGCGGTATTCTTGTATCATATGCGCACCAAATAAATCAGGATGTAAAAAATAAATTCCATTTAATTTTTGAGCTATAAAATCATACACACTTTTATCAGGAGCTACAATCAAAGCTCTATCGTATAAATAATTTAAAACTATTTTATCCCCTACTTGTGGCAATACATTTGGCAAAGGCATAGCATCTTGAGCTAGCATATCAAAAACTTTAAATTGTAATTTAACCAAGCCATTTTCACGCCCTATCACACTAGCTCTTGCAATGATAGATTTTTGTGTATCAATTTCATGCACAACTATACCACTTGAGTGCAATAAAATTCTAGGATCATCTTTTATATAACCATAAATATCATCTACTTTTTCAAGTTTTGTTTGTATTAAATCAAAATTTTTAGCTTGTAAAAATGCTAAAAAACAGCAAAGCATTAAGATAATTCTTGACAATTTATACTCCTTAAAAAGTGTAAAAAATAAATTATATTGTTTTTTCCTTACAAAATTGTAAGAAAAATTAAGTAAAATACAAATTTATGTTTAAATTTTAGAAGGCTTTAGATTATCATGAAAAAAATTTTCATATCTTTACTTATATCCATAAAACTTTTTGCTATTTCA
Organism: Campylobacter sp. RKI_CA19_01116; assembly: GCF_025771405.1. Classification (NCBI taxonomy): domain Bacteria; kingdom Pseudomonadati; phylum Campylobacterota; class Epsilonproteobacteria; order Campylobacterales; family Campylobacteraceae; genus Campylobacter; species Campylobacter sp. RKI_CA19_01116. Next base: position 205,759 of record NZ_JAKMQF010000002.1, on the reverse strand, counting down.
AGTGTTGAAGAACTTTCTTGGGAAAATGGCAAAACTTTACTTGATTTTTTACAAGATCATTCTATACCGCTTAATTTATATTATAATCTTGACACCGAAGATAAAGAACTAAGCGCAGAAATTGCAAGTGGCATTAAATACCAAATGCTAAAAGATGAGCAAGGTGAGCTCGAGCAAGTTTTAATCCCAATTAGTGATGATTTACAAATTCATATTTACAAAAATATAGAAAATAAATTCGTATTGAGTTTTACCCCTATTTCTTACACTAAAGAAAAAAGAACCATTCGCGTAGCTATTAACAACTCAGCTTATCAAGATGTTTATGATGAAAGTGGCAGTGTAACCTTAGCAAGAGCTATGGTGAGAGCTTTTAAAAATAGTGTTAATTTTAAAAATGTCAGAAAAGGCGATAGCGTAGTATTAATTTATGAGCAAAAAAGAAGACTAGGAAGACTTTTTGGCGATATTAATATCCAAGCAGCTTTAGCTAACATTAGAGGTAAAGAATATTCTGTGTTTTTATATAAAGATTCTTATTATAATGCTCAAGGAAAAGAGCTTGAAAATTTCTTTTTAACTAAACCTGTTAAATACACAAGAATTTCAGATCGCTTTACTAGGGCAAGATATCATCCTATATTAAAACGCTACAGGGCTCACTTAGGTATTGACTATGCTGCTCCAACGGGTACTCCGGTTAAGAGCGCAGGAGATGGAACGATTAGTTTTGTTGGGACAAAAGGTGGCTATGGTAAGGTTGTACAAGTAAAACATGTATCAGGCTATATGACTTTATATGCTCACCTTAGCCGTTTTGCAAAAATCAAACGTGGTCAAAAAGTCAAACAAGGTCAAGTGATTGCTTATGTAGGCTCTACTGGTATGAGTACTGGGCCACATTTGCATTTTGGACTTTATCTAAATAACAAAGCAATTAATCCTGAAACCATAGTGAAAATTCCAAAATCAAGCCTAAGCGGTAAAAATAAAGAAGAATTTTTAAAAATGGCAAAAGAGTATGAAAATCGCTTGCAAAGCATTGATGAAAACTATAAAAATCCACCAAAAGAACAAAATATAGAAAATTCTATGGAGCTTTGAGATGATGAATGATTTTTTAGAAGCACAAGAACTTTTAAAAAATATTTCCAAAGATCAAAGCACCTATGAAACCAATGAAGCCCTAAAGACTATCAAAAGATATAACGAAGAGCTTTATTTGCAAACTCTTAAATCTTTTGATACTTACACACTTGCAAATGTAGCTACTATAACGCCTGAACATATCTTAGAAGATATTTTAGAACACTTAAGCATTATAAAGATTGCAAAAGCAGTAGAAGAGCTTGAAAGTGATGATGCAACAGACTTAATTAAGCGTTTTGAAGAGCTAAATCCGCAAAAAACTTTAGCTATTTTAAACCGCTTAAGCTCTGAAGATAAAGAAGAAATTTTACGCCTTAAAAATTATGATGAAAATACTGCTGGTGCTTATATGCAAACAGAAATTTTCACAGCTTCTATTGATGAGAGTATAGAAAAAGCTATTAAAAGATATAGAATTTTAAAACATTCAGGACAAGTAGATCAAATTTTTCAAGTTTATATCATAGATAATCAAGGAAAGCTTTGCAATGCTATCAACCTAAGCGATCTTTTGCTTTGGGATTTTAAACTAAGTTTTGCAGATATTATTAAAAACAATAATGAAAGATATAAAAGCTATAGCATAAAAGATCATGAGGATATACAAAAGGCTATTGATATAGTAGAAGATTATGATTTGAGTGTTTTAGCGGTTGTAAATGATGATGGAGTGCTTTTAGGTAGAATTACCTATGATGATATCCATGATTTAATCCAAGAAAATGCAACAGAACAAATTTATAACTTAGCCGGAGTTGATGCAGATGTTGAGGAAGAAAGTGCTTTTAAAGCGGCTAAAGCTAGAGCTTTTTGGCTTATGATTAATCTTACTACTTCATTAATCTCAGCTAATATCATTAGTCTTTTTTCAGGTGAAATAGAACAACTTGTAGCCCTAGCAGTACTTATGCCTATCGTAGCTTCCATGGGAGGCAATACAGGCTCACAAGCTTTAGCAGTAACAGTTAGAAAGCTCTCACTCAATGAAGTAGAATTTAAAGATGCTAAAAAAGTTATATTAAGAGAGAGTGGAATTTCTTTACTCAATGGATTTATATTTGCTAGTATTATGAGCATTATAGCTTTCATATGGTTTAAAACAGCTCTTTTGGGACTTGTTATAGCCTTATCAATGCTAATTAATCTAGCCTTAGCCGGTTTTGTAGGTTCTTTTGTACCTCTAACTTTGAAAAAATTTAAAATCGATCCTGCGGTAGGATCAAGTGTAGTGATTACTGCGATTACTGATGGTTTGGGATTTTTTAGCTTCTTACTTTTAGCAAAAATGATTTTATTATAAAAAAGGGAAATTATGTCAAGCATTACATATAAAGGTCAAATTATAGAACTTGCAGGAATTGAATTAGAAGTTGGCGATAATGCTCCAAAGGTAGTTCTAAGAACCAAAAATCTTGCCCCAGTAGAAATAGCACCACCTGGAAAAACTCAAATTTTATTAACTCTACCCAGCTTGGATACACCAGTATGTTCAAAACAAGCCAAAGAAACCAATAAAAGACTAGCTTCTATGAAAAATATTGAAGTTATTATTATTAGCATGGATTTACCTTTTGCTATGGATCGTTTTTGTGCTACTGAAGGGATTGATAATATTATAACCGCAAGTGATTTTGCCTTTAAAGATTTTGGCATAAACTATGGGGTATTAATAAATGATAGTATATTTGCAGGATTGCTAGCAAGAGCAGCTTTTGTAATTAAAGATGGAAAAATAGTATACAAACAGCTTGTAAAAGAGCTGATGGGAAAAATCGATTTTAAAGATTTAGAACTTTTTATGCATAAAAATTATGGTTACCCTTTGAATTAACCCTCAAAGTTTGTAACCACAAAATCTTCTTTTGGAGCTTCAATAAAGCATGATTTTTCTTTCAAAAAAAGCAAATCCACATGCCCTACAGGGCCATTTCTATTTTTACCTATAATAAGCTCAGCCTTTTCTTGCACAGGATTTGGCATAAATTTTCTCTCATAAGTCTTGCCTTCATTTTTGGCTTTATTTTCTCTTTCTTTTTCTTCTTGCTCTCTATAAACTTCATCTCTATATACAAATAAAATCGTATCTGCATCTTGTTCTATAGCACCACTTTCTCTTAAATCACTAAGCATAGGACGCTTGTTTGCTCTACTTTCTAATGAACGATTAAGCTGTGAGAGTGCCACTACTGGCATATTTAATTCTCTTGCTAAAAGCTTTAAACCTCTTGAAATTTCACTCACTTGCAAATGCCTATCATTAAAAGCTGAGTTACTCATCATAAGACCGATATAATCTACCACGCAAAGCTCAATACTTTCATCTTGAGCTTTAATTTTGCGTAAAATCGAACGAATATCAGCTATACTAGCATAACCACTATCATAAATATAAAGATTTTTTTGTGCATATTCATTACAAGCATCACCCACCCTACTCCACTCATCATCATTTAAATCTGCGATTAGAATTTTTTGCAAAGGAATGGAAGTTTTTGCACTGATTAATCTTTGCATGATTTGCGTAGCAGGCATTTCTAGTGAAAACATTACAACGCCTTTATTTTGTCTTAGTGTTTTTTCTATAAAATTTAAACAAATTGTAGTTTTTCCCATACCTGGGCGTGCAGCGATGATTACAAGATCGCCAGGTTTAAAGCCTTTTGTCATTTTATTAAGCTCACTAAAACCCGTATCAAGTCCTAAAATATCCTTGTTTTCAGCTTCTTTTTGCCTTTTAAACTCATCCATAAGCTCAGACATAACCATAGTCATATCTTTAATACTATTACTATTTACACGGTTGGTAAGATTAAAAATCTCTTTGCCTATTTCATCTGAAATTTGAGAAATGCTTTTATCTTCATTTACCCTTGTAGGTATAGTATAAGCAAAATTTAAAAGTTGGCGTCTAATGGATTTTTCTCTTAATTCATAAGCGTATTTACTCACATCTGCTATGGAAGTAGTGGCTAAAACTTCAGCTAAAATTTGCTCATCTATTTTTTTATGTTTTCTTATAAAACTTGCACTTATAGGCTCGCCTGCATTCACACAAGCTAAAATCGCTTTATAAATATCTTGGTGAGCTTTGAGTGAAAAATCATTAATCTCAATATCTGAAGAAATGCTAAAAAAAGAATCTTCACTATATATACAAGAACTTAAAATCGCCCTTTCAAGATCTAAATCAAAATGCTCATTATTTTGACTCATACGCACTCCAAATTATAAATTTGCAAATAAATCAGTTGACAAATATCGCTCTGCTGTATCATTTAACATAGTTAAGACTTTTTTATTTGGATTTTCTAAAGCAATTTTTCTAGCCATATATACATTTGCACCACTTGAAATTCCTGCCATTATGCCATTTTTACCAAGCTCTAAGGCTGTATTTATAGCATCTTCATTGCTTACACAAACTATCTCATCTATAATTTTTTGATTTAAAATTTTAGGAATAAAATTTGCACCTATACCTTGAATTTTATGGCTTGCAGCGGTATTTTGACTCAAAAGTGGCGAAGATGTAGGTTCTAAAGCTATGATTTTGATATTAGGATTGTGTTCTTTTAAAATTTCTCCTACCCCACTAATAGTCCCACCTGTGCCAAAACCTGCTAAAAAAATATCAAGATCAGGCAAAACTTTTAAAATTTCTAAGGCAGTATTTTTTCTATGTGCGTTTTTGTTGTTGATATTTTCAAATTGACTTACCATAAACGAATTTGGAATTTCACTCAAAAGCTCATTAGCTCTATCAAGCGCTCCTTGCATACCTTTGCTTGCTTGAGTAAGCTCTAGCTTTGCACCAAAAAAACTCATCATTTTTCTACGCTCAATACTCATAGACTCAGGCATAGTTATGATAAGTTTAAGCTTTAAGCTTGCACAAATCATTGCTAAAGCTATGCCGGTATTTCCACTTGTGGCTTCTATAATGGTTGTTTCTTGATTAATCTTACCTTCATTTAAAGCTTGTTTTATCATCTCCACAGCCGCTCTATCTTTTATAGAATGACTTGGATTAAAATACTCACATTTAGCATAAAGATTTGGAGCAAATTCTTTTAAAGAAATAATCGGGGTATTACCTATACAATCTAAAATATTATTATAAACTGACATTGTTTTCCTTGTAATTTTTTAAAAACAATATCAAAAGAAAATTAATACTTAATCTATGAAGAAAAACGCAAAAGTTAGAAACTTTTGCGCAAAGAATTATTTTTTAGCTTTTTTAGCAGTTTTAGCAGCAGCAACTGCGTCTTTAAGGTTTTTACCTACTTTAAATTTAGCAACTTTAGTAGCAGGTACTTTGATAGTAGCACCAGTGCTTGGTACTCTAGCTTCTCTAGCAGCTCTTTCAGCTACAGAAAATGTACCAAAACCGATAAAGCTAATGCTATCACCTTTAGCTAATACATCAGTAATAGTAGCGATTACTGCATCAGTAGCTGCAGTTGCATCTTTTTTAGTTAGCCCAGCAGTTTGAGCAACTTGAGAAATAAAATCTGCTTTAGTCATAAAAAGCTCCTTGATTAAAAATGATTGTTAAGTTTAACACATTTATCAAGCTTTTGCAAGAGGTTTAAACCCAAATCACAAAGAAAAATATGCTAAAAAAATGTTTTTGCTAAATTTATTACCATTTCAGGCTTTAAATCTTTCATACATTTGTGGTGTTTTAAAGGGCATATCTTTTGCATACAAGGCATACAAGCTAAATTTAAATGTGCTATTTTAGCATTTTCTTGCCAAGGCGAGGTTTGACTAAATTTAGTCGAGCCAAAAATAGCCACCGTTTTCACCCCATAAACTGCACCTATATGCATAGGACCACTATCGTTTGTGATGAGTAAATCAAGTATAGAAATATTTTTACACAAAGTATAAATGCTAGTTTTACCACAAAGATTTTTTGCCCTTATGCCTTCTTTTAGAAGAAATTGTTCAATTTCATCACAAATTTCTCTCTCGCTTTCTACTCCAAAGATTAAAATTTGATGAGTGGAGCTAAATTCTTTTGCTACCCTTGCAAAATAGCTCGCTTCCCATCTTTTCGCACTTCCAAAATGTGCACCTGGGTTTATACCTAAAATTTTTTGAGTTGATTTTGCTTTTATAGGGAGTTTTAAAGCATTTGAAGTGGCTTTAAAATTTAAAGCTTTTTCTATGAAATTTAAGTATTTTAAGACTTGGTGTTCTTCTTTTAGAATATTTTTATCAAAATAAAATCTTTTCTTTGTTTTGATTAGATTTAAAACAATCTTACTTGAAAATGCCGAGCGAAATGAAAAAGCTAGATCAAATTTACCAAGATTTTTTCTGGCTTGTAAAATTTGCTTATATCTTTGCTTTTTATTTTCTACTAAAATTTGAGCATTTTCAAAGCGTTTAAAAAGCTCTGTACTTACAAAAGAACCATAAAAAGTAAATTTAGCTTGGGGGTATTTTTCTTTTATAGCATAAATAGCCGCACTAGCCATTACTGCATCGCCAAGCCAAGTAGGAAGGTTGATAAAAATATTCATGATTTTCCTTAAAAATAAAAGCTATAATTATATCAAAAAATAAAGAGCTAAAATGAGTCAAATTTCCATCATACTACCAACTTATAATGTAGAAAAATATATAGCTAGAGCATTAGAAAGTTGTATAAATCAAACTTTTAAAGATATAGAAATCATTGTAGTAGATGATTGCGGTAATGATAAAAGTATAGATATAGCCAAAGAATATGCTAGTAAAGATGATAGAATAAAAATCATACATAATGAAGAAAATTTAGGAACCTTTGCTAGTAGAAATATAGGTGTATTAAATGCAAAATCAGATTTTATAATGTTTTTAGATCCTGATGATTATTTAGAGCTTAATGCTTGTGAGCTTGGGCTTGAAAAAATTAAAGATATAGATATGGTAGTGTTTGATGCGTATGTACATAGAGTAAAATTTAAGAAATTTTATAGATTTAAACAAGATGAGCTTTTTAATAAAGATGATTTTTTGGAATTTTTACTTAGGCAAAAACATTTTTGCTGGAGTGTTTGGGCAAAATTATACAGAAAAAATTTGATATTAAAATGTTTTGAATATGTTGATTTCAAAGAAAGGCTTTGCTATGGGGAGGATGTGCTTTTTAACTATATAAATTTTATGTTAAGTGAGAGTTTTTTTGTATCGCAAGAATGTATATACCACTATGAATTTAATGAAAATGGTAGATATGAAAACAAAAATAAAGAAATTTTATGGCAAAATTATGAGCATAAAAAACAAAGTTTAAAATGCATTGAAAAATTAGCTAATATTTTTCCACATAAGCATTTTAATGAAAAAATATTAGAAGTTTTAGAGAAAGAAATTTTAGGATTGAAAGGTAGAGTTTGGAAAAAGTAAAAGTTTTTATCATCAATCTAGAACGCTCAGAAGATAGAAAAAATTTTATGCAAGAACAGATTCAAAAACTCTTTACATGCAATCCGGATTTAAAAAATCAACTAGAATTTGAATTTTTTAAAGCTATCGATGGTTCTAAAAATGAGCATTTGCAGTTTAAAAGCCACTTCCCATGGTGGTGTCAACTTGTACTTGGGCGTGAACTTAGCGATAGTGAAAAATCATGCTTTGCATCCCATTATAATTTATGGAAAAAATGCCAAGAACTTAATAACCCTATCATCATTTTAGAAGATGATGTCATCTTTAGTGATGAGTTTTTAAACAACTCAAATATTATCACTATTCTACAAAAAAGTAGTTTTTCATATATAAAACTACATTATTTATTTGATAAAAATATTCAACACTATAAAGATAATTTCTACATAAGTTTTTCTAATACTAGTGGAGCGCAAGGATATTATTTAAAACCCGAAGCTGCTCGTCTCTTTATATATTATTCAAAATTTTGGTACAAACCTGTTGATGATTTTATGGATTTATATCTTAATAAAAATTATAATATAATTTATAAACCTATATTACTTCAGCACACTGAGCTTATCTCAACAATTAAAGAAAGAAGCAAAAAAATTTCTTTTTTTAAAAAAATAACAAGGGAAATTTTTAGACTATTATTTCAAATTCAAAATTACATAGGTTATGCTATTTTTACTTTAAGGAAAAAATAAATGAAAACAATACTAATTACTGGTGGCAGTGGTTTTTTAGGTTCAAATTTATGTCAAAGATTGGTAGATGATAATCATATAATTTGCGTAGATAATAACTATACAGGTAGAATGGAAAATATCAACCATTTATTATCGCATCCAAATTTTACTTTTATACATCATGATATTTGTAATCCGCTTAAAATCGAAACAAAACTAGATCAAATATATAATTTTGCTTGTCCAGCTTCCCCTCCAGCTTATCAAGGAAATCATGCTATAAAGACAACTAAAACTAGTGTATATGGTGCTATTAACATGTTAGAATTAGCAAAAGAGCATAAAGCAACCATCATGCAAGCTTCTACTTCAGAAGTTTATGGAGATCCTCTTATTCATCCACAAAGTGAAGATTATAGAGGTAATGTTAATCCTATAGGTATTAGAGCTTGTTATGATGAGGGTAAAAGATGTGCTGAAAGCTTGTTTTTTGACTACTATAGACATGAAAATGTTGATATAAAAGTGATAAGAATTTTTAATACTTATGGTCCAAATATGGATCCAAATGATGGTAGAGTTGTGAGTAATTTTATATGCCAAGCTTTAAGTGGAAAAGATATTACTATATATGGAGATGGTTCTCAAACAAGATCTTTTTGTTATGTAGATGATTTAATTGATATTATTATCAAAGTGATGAATTCGCCAAAAGATTTTCAGGGACCTATAAATACAGGAAATCCAGGCGAATTTACAATCAAAGAATTAGCGCAAAAAGTTATAGAAAAAACAAATTCTAAATCACAAATCATTTATAAAGATCTTCCGTTAGATGATCCTACTCAAAGACGTCCGGACATAACTTTAGCAAAATCTAAATTTGATTGGGAGCCAAAGGTAAATTTAGATGAAGGCTTAGATAAAACTATAGAATATTTTAAAAAAAATATAAATTATTTTAAAGGTTAATGTATGAATATAGCTATTATAGGAACAGGATATGTGGGTTTACCAACAGGAGTTGGACTAGCAGAATTAGGTAATAAAGTTATTTGCATTGACAGAGAAATATCAAAAATAGAAGCATTAAAAAATAATAAATTAACTATATACGAAGATGGCTTAGAAGAATTGTTTTTAAAAAACACCAAAAATGGAAATTTGCAATTTAGTACTTCTATGAAAGAAGGTGTTGAAAATGCTGATGTGGTTATTATAGCTGTTGGTACTCCACCACACCCTGTAACAAAAGAAGCTGATATGAAGTATATTCATGCTGCTGCAACTGAATTAGCTGATTATTTAAAAGATTATACAGTGGTGGCTACTAAATCAACTGTTCCGGTGGGTACAGGAGATGATATAGAAAGTTTAATTAGCAAAAAAAATCCAAATGCAAAATTTGACGTTGTATCTTTGCCTGAGTTTTTAAGAGAAGGTTTTGCTGTATATGACTTTTTCAATCCTGATCGTATTGTAGTTGGGACTAACTCAGATCAAGCAAAAAAAGTTATTGAAAAACTTTATGAGCCTTTTAAACAGAAAAGCAAATTACTTTTTGTAAGTAGAAGATCTTCAGAGACGATCAAATATGCCTCTAATGCTTTTTTAGCTATTAAAATTCATTATATTAATGAAATGGCTAATTTTTGCGAAAAAGCAGGAGCGGATATTTTAGAAGTAGCCAAAGGAATGGGACTTGATGAGAGAATTGGCAATAGATTTTTAAATCCTGGACCAGGTTATGGAGGTTCTTGTTTTCCAAAAGATACCCAAGCTATGGCTTTTATGGGTAAACAAAATGATGTAGATTTAAGCTTAATAAATGCTGCTATAAATGGAAATGAAAAAAGAAAAGAAACAATAGCTCATAGAATTTTAAATTTAGTAGGAGATGTTAAAAATTCTAAAATTGCTATTTTAGGTTTAGCCTTTAAAGATGGCACAGATGATTGCAGAGAATCTCCTGCTATAGATATAATATTTAAGTTATTAGAACAGCATGCTTGTATACAAGCTTATGATCCTAAAGCTATGGAACTTGCAAAAAGTATTTTACAAGATAAAATTAAGTATTGCTCAAATGTATACGAAGCTTGTAAGGATGCAGATTTACTTGTAGTATTAACTGAGTGGAGCGAATTTAAAGATATTGATTTAGAAAAACTAGCTAGTATTATGAAAGATAAAAAGATTTTTGATTGTAGAAATTTACTAGATAAACAAAAAGCTTTAAGTCTTGGTTATAAATATGAAGGTATAGGAAGATGAGAAATGTTTTAGTGGTTGGCGGTGCTGGTTATATAGGATCTTGTACAACTAAGCATCTTTTAGATTATGGATATAATTGTATAGTTATTGATAATCTCATATACGGTCATAAAGAAGCTATTGATAAAAGAGCAAAATTTATACATGCTGATTTATTAGATTTATATTCTTTAAAAAATGTTTTTTCAAGTGAACAAATAGACTCTGTAATTCATTTTGCTGCTTTTGCTTATGTAGGTGAGAGTGTCATTAAGCCTCAAAAATACTATCAAAATAATGTCATAGGAACTTTAAATTTATTAAATGTCATGTTAGAGTATGATGTGAAAGATATAGTTTTTTCAAGTACTTGTGCTACATATGGTGAACCACAATACACTCCTATAGATGAAAAACACCCACAAAACCCTATCAATGCTTATGGTAGAACTAAACTTATGGTAGAGCAGATTTTTAAAGACTATGAAATAGCCTATGGTTTAAGACACATATCTTTAAGGTATTTTAATGCAGCTGGAGCTATGGAAGATATAGGTGAGAGTCATGAGCCTGAAACGCATTTAATACCTTTGGTTTTAAAAGCCATAAAAGGAGAGATAGAATGTATAAATGTTTTTGGAGATGATTATGATACCAAAGATGGAACTTGTATAAGAGATTATATACATATAGAAGATTTAGCAAGTGCTCATAGACTAGCTTTAGAAAATTTAGAGAAATATCATGGTTGTATAAATTTAGGAACAGGTATTGGTACCAGCGTAAAAGAAATCATCAATGCAGCTGAAGATGTAAGTGGTAAAAAGTGTCCTGTAAAATACGCTCCAAGAAGAGCAGGGGATCCTGCAAAGCTATTTGCTGATAATAAAAAAGCAAAAGAAATTTTAGGCTGGGAAATTAAATATAAAGATATAAAAGATATTATAAAATCTGCTTGGAATTGGGAGCTAAATAGGAAATTTTAATGGAAAAAATTCAAAACTTAATAGTCGGCTGTGGGCTAAGTGGTGTGATTTTGGCTAGAAAAATAGCTGAGGAAAAAAATGAAAAAGTTGTGATTATAGATAGAAGGGATCATATAGGTGGAAATATATATGATTATAAAGACAAAAATACAAATATAACTATACATAAGTATGGTCCTCATGTTTTTCATACAAGCATAAAAGAAGTGTGGGATTTTTTAAGTCGTTTTACCAAGTGGTATGTGTTTTTTTATAAAGTAAAAGCTTATATAGATGGCAAAGAAGTTAATATACCATTTAATCTAGATAGTTTATATAAAGTTTTTCCAAAAGAAATGGCACATAATTTAGAAAAAAAACTCATAGAAAAATATAGTTATGATTCTAAAACCACCATTTTAGAATTAAGAAATTCAAATGATAAAGATTTGCAATTTTTAGCTGATTATATATACAAAAAAGTATTTTTAGGATATACTGTTAAACAATGGGGTGTAAAACCAGAGGATATTGACCCTAGTGTAAGTGCTAGAGTGCCTATATATATAAGTAAAGATGATAGATATTTTCAAGATACTTATCAAGCCTTGCCAAGAGATGGTTATACTAAAATGATACGAAATATCTTAGATCATCCTTTGATAGAGGTAAGATTAAAAACTGATTTTAACGATATAAAAGAAAATATTTCTTATGATAAGCTTTTTTATACCGGCGCTATAGATGAGTTTTTTGACTATAAATTTGGTAAATTACCTTATAGAAGTTTGGATATAGTATTTGAAACTTACGATAAAGAATATATGCAATCATGTGCTCAAATGAACTATCCAAATAATTTTGATTTTACAAGAAGTGTAGAGTATAAATACTATCTTGATGAAAGATCGGATAAAACTATATTTTCTTATGAGTACCCTTGTGATTTCAAAGATGGAATAAATGAAAGATACTACCCTATACCAAATGATGACAATCAAAAATTATATGAAAAGTATTTACAAGAAGCTAGTATGCTAAAAAATGTATATTTTCTAGGAAGATTGGGTGATTATAAATATTATGATATGGATAAAACTGTGGATAGGGTTTTAAGTTATTTTCAAAAGGCTATTAAATGAATACAAAACCCTTTATCAGTTTCATATTACCTAATTATAATAACGAACATGTTTTAAATTTGTTTTTTGAAAAATTTATAATTAATAATACATATGATAATTATGAATTTATAATTGTTGATGATGGATCTGAGGATTGTAGTTTAGAGGTTTTATATAGTTGGAAAAATAGTGGTAAAATTAATAATATGCTTATTATAGAAGAACCGCATCTTGGTATTATAAACGCGCTTAATAAAGCCTTATTTTTATCCAAAGGTGAATTTATAATACGATGCGACGGTGATGCAACAATTGAAACACAATCATTTGTTGAAAAGTTTTTAGAATTTTACTATATAGAGCCTGAAAAAATAGGAGTTATAACCTCTAAAGTTATAGCTGATAATGGTTGGCTTCATGCTTTAGGTAGATCAGTTATATCTCCTAATGGTTTATTAGATAGAGGAAAAATTCCAACAGAAAAAATAGGATTTAGAAGTTGGGATTATAAATCAACAGTTTCTGCAAATTTTGACAATATTGTAAATAAGCCAGCAGAAATTGATACAGCATTAGGTGTTTTTACTTTTTTTAGGAGAGATATAGCATTAAAAATTGGTGGATTTGATAAAAATTATCCTCTTTGGATTGAGGATGATGATTTTTTTCTAATGTTTAGATTGTATAATAAAAAATGTTTTTATTTGCCAAACATTGAAATATGTCATAGATTTTCTCTAAGAGGAAATAGAAATCCAGATAGTTGGAAAAAAAGATACTTTAATTTTATTAAGACCATTGATGACGAAGTTCAACTAACAAGAAGTTATTATTTTTTTGGAAAGCTTAAAATTTTTGAGAGAAAATATATATCATGGCGTCCAAAAATACTATTACATAACTATAATTATTGGAGACGTAAATGGGGATTTGACTGTCTAAATCCAAACATGGAGGTTGTAAAAAAATTATATAAAGATACAGAAATTTTATGGAATTATGACATTAAATTAAGAAATGAAGGGGATTGGATTATTAATGAATATACAAAACTAAATCACACCAACATTCAACTATAAAAAACCTTTAATAAAAAATAATATTTTAACTTATCTATTTTAGAAAAAATTGAATTCAAGAATTTTTCAACATATATTTAAAAATACTAGAAAATAATATAAGTAAAATATACCGAAGTTGAATGAAATTTCAGCAAAATAATAAAGATTATTGAATATAGAAAATTACCAAAATAAACAATCTTAAAATATATAAGAATTTATATGATATAAAGAATATTTAAAATTTAAATCAGAATTACCTTAGATATCCAATTATGTTTTATAAAAAACTCTAAATTTTACCATATATACCACAGGAATAGCCTACTGTATAAAATGATTATAGTAATGAATTTACTGTAATAAAATTGACGAGCAACTTATATAAACTTTTACAATTAGATCTATTGATAAAGTTTTTAGATATTATCAGCTTATACAAAACAAAAACTTTTAAAGTAAATACCATATTATCAATATTAATTATTACTTTTATCTTTCTTTATATAATTGTTTATATATAAAATAAAAGAAATACCATAATAAACCACTGAAGTAAATTTAATGTGAATATAAATCGAGAAATTTAAAATTTGATAAAAAACACAAATAAAAATACAGAAATAGTGAATTAAAAATTTGTATGATTTTTAAAATCATAGACTAAAAGTAAAATCTTTAATTATCAAAAATTTAAAAAAATATTATATAATATTAAAATTTTTTATTAGGAAAACAATATACATGATCGATAAAAACACTCCTTTAATATCAATTATAATTCCAATTTACAATGTGGAAGGATATCTTAGAGAATGCCTTAATAGCGTTGTCAATCAAACATTAAAAGACATAGAAATTATATTAATTAATGATGGATCTACTGATAATTGTGGAAAAATATGTGATGAATATGCGATTAATGATGAAAGAATTATAGTCATCCACAAAGAGAATGCAGGTTTGGGGGCGGCATTTAATAACGGATTTGATATCGCTAAAGGAGAATATTGTACAATAGTTGAAAGTGATGATTATATAAAATTAGATATGTGTGAAAAACTTTACAAATTAGCTTGTAGTCTGGATTGTCAAGTAATTAAATCCGATTTTATTGGTTTTGAAGGCGAAGGAGAACAAAGAATTTTTAAAAATCTTCCTATATGCTATGATCAATCTTTGTATAACAAAAAAACTAATCCATATCTTAATCCAAATATTATTATAAATTCTTGGAATATGAATCAATCTAGTCTTTATAGAATGGATTTTATTAAAAAACACAATATAAGAGCAAATGAAACAAAAGGGGCTTCCTATCAAGATATAGGATTATGGTTTCAAATTTTAAGTCTAGCTTCAAGTATTTATTTTCATCATGAGGGATTTTATTTTTATAGACAAGACAATGAAAATGCTTCAGTTAAAAACAAAGAAAAAGTATATTCAGTCTGCGATGAATTTGAATTTTTAGATAAATTTCTTGATAGAAATTTAGAACATAAAAATAGATTGCAAGATATTTTTTATTGTTTCAAATTTAGAACATATTTGTGGAATTTAAAACGTATTGATAAGAAATATAAATTAGAATTTTTATATAAAATTTCGCAAGATTTTTCTCCGATTTACGACAAGTTAAATAAAAAGTATTTTACTTATAAAGAGTTGTCGGATCTTTGGAGCATTGTTAAGGATCCTAAAAAAAGCTATCAGAATCATTTTTTTCACAAAATAAAAAAAAATATTATTAAAACTAGATATAAGTTACAATATCTCTATTTCAAGATTAAGGATTCTCATGCACAATAATCCACTTGTTAGCATTATAATTCCAGTTTATAATGTAGAAAAATATCTAGATGAATGCATTCAAAGTTTAATACATCAATCATATACCAATTTAGATATAATTTTGGTAGATGATGGTAGCACAGATAAAAGTTTGGAAATTTGTTTAAAATATGCATCTCAGGATAATAGAATATTTGTTGTTTCAAAAATAAACTATCATCAAAGCTCTGCTAGAAATACAGGTTTAGAATTTATCAAAGGTACAATTTTAAGAAGATATTGCGAAGGCGAGGATATTGATTTTATAGAAAGCTTAACTCAAATTCATACTTTTGATAAATCATTTAAAAAAATTACAATATCTGAAGTTAATCAAGCAATAAAAATAAAAAATCAAAATTATGTAAAAGTTAATTTAGAAAATATCAATGAATTAATTGTTCAAGAGCTGCCTAATAGAATAATTCATTTCTTAGATAGCGATGATTATTTAAAAAGAGAGTGTATTGAATTTTGTGTAAATTCTATGATTAATCAACAATTAGAAATAATTATGCATGATTATATATATTACAATGATTTTAATAAGACTTTTAAAAAAGACAAAAAAACATTAAAATTTAATAATATAGTTTTTGAAAATGGAATACAAGTGATAAATAAAAAAAACGCTTATTATTACTTATGTTGGGTTTACTGTTTTAGCTCCAATATTTTAAATAGATATAATTTACGTTTTACACATGGAATTCATGCCGAAGATGACGAATTTGGTATATTTTTATTTTGCCTTGCCAATCGTGTATGTTATCAAAAATCAGAACAAATAGTATATAGAATTAGAGAAAACAGCACCATGACTAGCGAGAACGAGATTGATTTCCCTTCTTATATACCTAAATTTTTACAACCATTAGAAAATTACTTTGATAATTACAAAACCATGAGGCACTATTTTAGAGCATATAGTCACTTAATAATAGCTTCCCATATTTATAAATTTATTAATGAATCTTCTTTTAAATATAGAAAAAAATTGAAAAGATTTATATATAAATATACATCTTTATATGTAAATAATTATCATAAATTAAATTATTTACAAACGCATGAAATTTTAAAGCAAATGGGTATTAAAAATATTAACAAACTTAGTTATTATTATAAATTAAAATCTTTTTGGCGTAATCCAAAAAAAATATTTAACTTTTTTAGAAAGTAATAATGTATCACATAATCTTTAGTGCTGACGAAAATTATATAAAATATACAGCTGTTTTGATTACAAGTATTGTTAAAAATACAAATAAAAATAAATTTTATTTAAAAGAAAATAAATATTATTTCCATATTTTAAGTAACTTTATCAGTGATAGCACAATAAAAAAAATTCAGGGTTTAGAAAAAGAACTTAATGATATTTTCCCCTGCATAATACAAATTCATATTCTAAGCGATAAAAATTTTAAGAGTTATCCTATTAGTGGGGCTGCCCATAGCTCAAAATTACCTTATTATAGATTAAAATTAAGTTCTATATTAGAAGAACAAATAGATAAATGCTTATATTTAGATTCTGATATGTTGTGTTTGTGTGATATAAGAGAAATTTTTACCATTAATTTAGAAGGAAAAATAGCAGGAGTTGTAGGAGATCCTGGTTCTAAAAAATTTAAAATTAAATTTAAAGAATATGGTAAGAAAAAAGTTTTATATTTTGGTAAAAATTATTTTAACTCAGGTTTTCTACTCATCAACTTAAAAGAATGGAGAAAAAACGATATAGAACAAAAATGTGAAAATTTAGCTAGCAAAAGCTACTATATAAAAGCAGCAGATCAAGATCTATTGAATGCTACTATAAAACCGCAGTATCAATTAAAATTAGATTTCTCTTATAATTTCAACATAAAAACACTACTTTATGTAATATGTAAAAATGAAAAACCTAATAGGCTTAACTACACAAGAGAGGAATTTATTGAAAGTGCAAAATCACCCAAAATTCTACACTACGGAGAAAAGCCTTGGAAATTTTTAAAATCATACACAGATTTACAAGGTAAAAATATAAATGATTATTGGTGGCAAATAGCTGAAAAAACACCTATTTTTAATAAAGAACTACTTGAACAAAAAACAAACATTAAAGATCATTTACTTTATAGCACTTTGGGACTTGAGCTTTTAAAAGCTATAAAAAGTTTTAATTTTATAAAAATATCATCTTTGATTCACGATACAAACCAAGATAAATGTTTTATGTATAATGTGCAAATCATTCATAATGAAATCTTTGGTTTATGCTGTATGCTTGGAGAAATAGTCTTATATGCAAGAAGAAACAATAAAAATACTTTTAATGTATTATTAAAAGCGTTTAAAATTATTAATGAGTTTAAAAAATATGCCAATAAAATCAAATAATTAATAAATCTTTCCATTTTTGCATAACTTTTTCTTTAGAAAATTTATTACAAATATTTTCCTTAGCAGCTTGTCCCATTTGCTCTCTTAAGCCCTTATCATCCATAAGCAAACAAAGTTTATCTACAAAATCATGTAAATTGCCATCTTGTATTAAAAATCCACTTTTTTTATTATCAATGATATCACTAGGCCCTGTATTTATATCAAATGCAACACTTGGGATACTATAATTTGCACTTTCAATTAAAACCATTCCAAAACCTTCAGAATAACTAGTCATTGCATAAATACTTGCTTTTAGGTATTCTGTTTCTATATTTTTATTAAAAGGTAATAAAATTACAGAGTGTTCTAATTTTTTTAGTTTTATTTTATAAAGCAATTCTTCTTTCAAAATCCCATCACCCACAATATGGAGTTGCCATTCTCTAAATTTCTCACTCCTTTGTATCGTTTCCCAAATATCTATAAGCCTGAAAAAACCTTTTTCTTGAGTAAACCTACCAATACTTAAAACAACTTTTTGAGACAAATCACTTTTTTTAGAAGATATAAAAGGTAAAAAATTAGGAATTATTTGAATATTTTTATGCCATTTATTCCATTTTTCAAGTTCTTTTGATGAAAGTATAATAATTGCATCAAAATAATCAAAAATTCTCTTTTTTCTCTTAGGAGCTTTAATGTGCCAAATTCTAAAATACTTTAAAGTTTTATTCTTGAAAAAAGGTAAAAAATACCCATCATTAGCTACAATTATTTCTTTATTTCTTTGTCTAAAATAGAAAATCATTTTTAATGATAGAAAATAGCGACAAAAAATTTTTAGAAATATTTTTTTAATTCCTCTTGCATTTTTTAAATTAAATGCACTTAAGTAAGTTATTTTTACCTTTTCATCAAGCTCATAAGCAGTATTTGGTTGACTTTTATAAAAACTAAAAATTTCAACTTCATAATCAAAAGAAAAAGCATTAGCAAGATTTACACAAACCCTCTCTCCACCACCACTTTCTGTAATATCTTTTAAAAAAATATTAATCTTTTTCATTTTTGCAAACTTGATCATAAAGTTTCATATATCGAAAAAAAGCACCATTTGCATTTAAAATAGCAATCACAAATCCCTTATATCCATATAAAAAACCTTTTCTAAAAAAATAGTCCTTTATAAAAGTAAAAATAAATCTCAGTATGGCCTTTGTGGCACTCGGTTTTTTATTATATTTAAATTTTTCTTGCGCAGAGTATGAAGTATAGAGATTCATTTTACTTATTATTTCACTCATCTGATCGCATGTAAAATGCCTCAAACCATTTTGCAACTTAATCTTTTTACTATCTTCATGTAAAATCAAACTTTCATGTACCAAATTTTCATTAAAACTAGTATGGGTTTTATTAAATACTCGCATTACATGATCAGGCCACCACCCACAAGCTTTAATCCACTCTCCATTGTATAAATTTTCTCTTGGCAAAGCTATGATATCTTCTTTATTAGGCTCAATTTGCCCTAATTCTTGTAAAAATTCTTTCTTAGCAAGCTCATCTGCATCAATATTAAAAATCCAATCATTACTAGCATAACTGATGGCTAAATTTTTCAAAGGTCCAAAACCTATAAATTTATGCTGATAAATCTTGATATTTTTATAGTTTTTACTAAATTCATAAGCAATTTTCAAAGTATCATCATTGCTATCATTTTCTATTAAAACTATCTCGCCAAATTCTTGCAAAGATTCCAAGCAAGCTTTTAAAGTTTTTTGAGCATTTTTAACAATCATTATCACACTAATTTGCTTTAAATCCATTTTATATCCTATAAATACAACTCATGATTATATCTTTTAAATCTCTTATGAAAGAAAAAATACTCATCAGGTTTAAATTTAATCATCTCTTCACAACACTTCGCTTGATACTTAGTAAGCTCTTCTATACTTGCCTTACTTGCATCTAAAGCCTTAAAAGTTTTTACAAAAAATTTCTCATCTTTTTGATACACAAAACAAGGTAAAATCATAGCATTTGTTTTTTTGGCAAGCACACTTGCACCTGCTATGAAATTTACTTCTTGATTAAAATATTGCACCTTTATACTTTCACCATCTACCGCATCTTGATCGGTTAAAATTCCAAGCGATCTACCTTCTTTTAAGGCTTTTAGCATTTTTTTAAGCCCGCCCTTTTTTTCTATAAGCTCTATGTTAAACTGCGTGCGATTTTTACTTAAAATTTTATCCATTATCACGCTATCAAGCGCTCTTCCAACTATGGAAATTCCTTGAAACTTTGCCCCAAAAGATAAAGCCAAAAGCTCCCAGTTACCATAATGAGCCGTAGTTACGATCAGGGGTCTTTTACTTTGCATTATATTTAAAATTTGCTCCTCATCATCAAAGCAAATTTTATTGATGATTTCTTCTTTATTTGTATTTTGATTTTTGATAAAATCAATCCCAAATTTAGCAAAATTTTTATAGATATTAAGACTAGTTTCATCACGCCATTTTTGATCTTTTTCAGGAAAGCAAATTTTTAAGTTTGTATCAATGATTTTGCGGTGTTTGTGATTAAGTCTATAAGTGATTAAAGCAACCAAATTTGCAAAAGAGCTTAAAAGTTTTGAAGGTAAAATCTTCACAAGAGCTTTTAGTATATAAAAAAGGCTTAGATATATATAATTTATCATTTTTCTAAAAGCTCACAAGCAAGTTTAAAAATATCTTTTTCATCGATATTTTGTATACAAAAATCACTTCTATCAAATTTGAATTTAACATTAGTATCAAATTTTTTGCCCGCACTTATGGTTTTATTAATCTGAGTTTCAATGCACACACGACTATCCCATGTAGCGCCAAATATAGTTATAGAAGGTTTATTTAGCGCAAAAGCTAAATGAGTAGGTCCACTATCATTGCCTATAACCAAATCACTTATCTTTGTCATGCATATTAATTCTTTTAAAGATAATTTTGGTAGTTGAATTAATGCTTGAGTTGAAGAATTAACAATTTGACTTAATTGAATTAATTCCTGTGATAAGTAATATTCTTTTTGATTGCCCCAACAAAGATAAATATTAATTTCTGAAAAAGCATTCACAAGCATTTTACACAATAATGCCATTTTCGTTATAGAATATATTTTATTATCTTCTGCGGAACCAACATGGATTAATACATTTTTTAAATTTTGATTAAAATCAATTCTTTGAATCAATTCATCTTTAATTTCCTCATCCAAAGGAAAAACTGCTTGTTTATGATAAATTTCTTTATAATCAAATTCTTCATTAAAAGCATAGTGTACAAGAGATAAATACCGAATGTACACATTTTCATTATAACTTGCATCAAATTTTTGGCTATAAAAATTATGTGCAAAAGTTTCCCTTAAACCATTTTTATCAAAACCAAAAACATTAGAGCCTAAAATTCTACTGACCACAGCCGATTTAATCAAACCTTGCAAGTCAATCACAACATCATATTTATTTTGCCTGGCTTCAAAAAGGATCGCAAAGGTTTCTTTGAATTTTTTATCTTTTAAAGGTAATACATAAAGTTCATCTATCAAAGGATGATCTTGTAATAAATTAGCAAATCTTTTATCGACAAACCAATGAATTTCAATATTTTTGTTTATTTTTTTAATAAACTGCAAAACGATCGCAGATTGAATAATATCACCCAAAGCAGAAAGTCTTACAATTGCTATTTTCATTTTATATTAAACCTAATTTTAAATTTTCTGTTATGATTTTAACAAAGATTTTTTTAAAAAAAGGTTTATCATGCAAGAATATATTTGCGTTTTTGATTGTGAGAGCATTCCTGATGTAGAATTGATAAAACATCTTTATGATTTTAATGGCGATGATTTAAGCATTAGCAAGCAAGCTTTAGAAAGACAAAAAGAAGAAAGCGGGAGTGATTTTTTACCCCTGCCTTTTCATAAAGTTATAAGCATTTGTGCGGTAATTGCAGATAAATTTGGAAATTTCATCAAAGTCAATAAAATCAAAGGCGACAATGAAAAGCAAATGCTAGAAGAGTTTTTTAACTTCATAGACAAACACCAACCCCGCCTTGTAAGTTTTAATGGTAAAAGCTATGACATGCCTTTGCTTGTTATAAGAGCATTAAAATACAATATCAACGCAAGTGCTTATTTAGATGCAAGCGATAAATGGAATAACTACAAAAGCAAATTTGTAGAAAATAAACATTGTGATTTATTAGAATCTTTAGGAAGTTTTGGTCAAAAAGGCTTAAGACTTGACACACTTTGTGCTATGGCAGAACTTCCTGGAAAGTATGATGTACATGGAAATGAAGTATTAGAACTTTTTTATCAAAACAAGCTCGAAAAAATTCACGAATACTGTGAAAGCGATGTGTTAAACACCTATATGCTATTTTTAAAATACGAACTCATCAAAGCTAATTTAACCCAAGAAGATTATCTTAATATTTTAGAAAATTTCAAAGAAGAACTTTTGCAAAAACATAGCGATAAAAGCTATCAAAAGCCATTTTTAGAGGCCATAGAAAAAGAAAAAAGTAAGTTTTAAATTAATTAAGAAAAGTATATTAAAATAACTATTATTAAATATCACAAAAAGGATAAAAATGAAAATTTTAATCACCGGTGGCGCAGGATACATAGGCT
The DNA here is from genome assembly GCF_025771405.1 of Campylobacter sp. RKI_CA19_01116. Taxonomy (NCBI): domain Bacteria; kingdom Pseudomonadati; phylum Campylobacterota; class Epsilonproteobacteria; order Campylobacterales; family Campylobacteraceae; genus Campylobacter; species Campylobacter sp. RKI_CA19_01116. Next base: position 183,182 of record NZ_JAKMQF010000002.1, on the reverse strand, counting down.
CTCATACCTTAAAACAATTTTTAGAAACAAATCATGAAATTTGTGTATTAGATAATCTTTCAAAAGGTAGCAAAAAAAGTTTGGATGAACTTTCTAAAATCAGACCTTTTAAGTTTTTTGAGCAAGATTTAAGCGATTATGCTGGGATTAAAAAACTTTTCAAAGAAGAAAAATTTGATGCAATTGTACATTTTGCAGCTAGCATTGAAGTTCCTGAAAGTATGGAAAATCCTTTAAAATACTATATGAACAATACCGCAAATACAAGTAATTTAATCCAAACTTGTTTAGAAACAGGTGTGAAAAAATTCATTTTTTCTTCAACCGCAGCTACTTATGGAGAGCCACAAACTCCTATCGTAGATGAGCAAAGTCCATTAGCACCGATTAATCCTTATGGGCAAAGCAAACTAATGAGCGAAAAAGTCTTACAAGATGCTAACATGGCTAATCCTGAATTTAAATACTGCATTTTAAGATACTTCAATGTAGCAGGTGCTTGTATGAGTTATCCTATAGGTCAACGCTATCCAAAAGCTACTTTACTTATCAAGGTTGCTGCTGAAGTAGCCACAGGAAAAAGAGAAAAACTTTATATTTTTGGCGATGATTATAATACTAAAGATGGCACTTGTATTAGAGATTTTATCCATGTTGATGATATTTCAAGTGCGCATTTAGCTGCTTTAGAATACCTAGAAAATAATGAAAGTAATATTTTCAATGTAGGCTATGGACATGGCTTTAGCGTAAAAGAAGTTATTGAAACCATGAAAAAAGTAAGCGGGGTAGATTTCACAGTAGAACTAGCACCAAAAAGAGCTGGGGATCCTTCTGTGCTTATTTCAAATGCTGATAAAATCAAAACCCTAACTAATTGGAAACCAAAATATGATGATTTAGAATTAATCTGCAAAAGTGCTTATGAGTGGGAAAAACAGTGTTAAAAAAACTTTTTTTTATACTTAATGCTCATGATAAGAAATTTTTATTTGCTTTGCTAATTTTTTCTATTTTTATAGGATTTATAGAAAGCTTTGCTATTTCTTTAATCATGCCTTTTGTATCAGCGGCGAGTAATTTTGAGCTTTTAGAAAAAAGCTCCTATTTTCAACCTATATATGAGTATTTAAATTTACCAAGTTATAAGATTATTGCTTATTTTGGCTGTATATTAATCGCCTTTTATATTTTTAGAGCCTTTTTAAATGCCTTTTATTTTCATTTGCTTGCGCGCTTTTCTAAAGGGCGCTATCACAGCCTTGCTTGTCGTATTTTTGATAAATACTTACATCTTGAATATGAAAATTTTACTAATAAAAATCAATCAGAACTTTTAAAAACTATCACTCAAGAAGTATTTCATTTAAGTACTTTAATTAGTGCATTTTTACTTATGCTAAGTGAAAGCTTTGTGGTGTTTTTACTTTATACTTTATTGCTAATTATCAACTATAAAATCACTCTAGTTTTAAGTGTTTTTTTACTTTTAAATGCTTTTATTTTGATTAAAATTCTCTCACCCTTGGTAAAAAAAGCTTCCATAGCTAGAGAAGAAGCGATGAAAAATTATTTTGAAATTTTAAATGCAAATTTAAACAACCTTAAAATCATCAAACTCAAAACCAAAGAACAAAGCACACAAAAGCTTTATGAACTTCAAAGTGGGCTTTTTGCCAAAGCAAATATTAGCAATGAAAGCATGTCAAGCATTCCTAGAATTTACCTTGAAGGTATAGGTTTTTGTATGCTTTGTTTTATTGTGGTATATTTAGTTTTAAGATATGAAAGTGATATTTCATCTATCTTAGCAACCATCACCATTTTCGTAGTAGCTCTTTATAGACTTATGCCAAGTGCTAATCGTATCATCACAAGTTATAATGAAATCACATATTATAAAAACTCTTTAGATATTATTTATAATATGCTCAATGAAAAAGAAGAAAAACTAGGCGATGAAAGTATTAAATTTAAAGAAAAAATTGTTTTGAAAAATCTTTTCTTTGCTTATAAGGGTAAGAAAAATTTATTTAAAAATTTAAATTTTGAGCTTAAGAAAAATGAAAAAATCGCTTTTATAGGTAAAAGCGGAAGTGGTAAAAGCACTTTAGTCGATCTTATTATAGGGCTTTTAAAACCAAGCGATGGAGCTATTTTTGTAGATGGAATTAAGCTTGATGAGAGCAATATAAAAAGTTTTAGAAGTAAAATTGGCTACATACCTCAACAAATTTATCTTTTTAATGATTCTATTGCTAAAAATATTAGCTTTGGAGAAGAAGTGGATGAAGCACTTTTGCATAAGGTGATCAAACAAGCTAATCTTGAAAGCTTTGTAAATTCACTTGAAGATGGAGTGCATACTAAGGTGGGTGATTCAGGTTCGTTTTTAAGTGGAGGCCAAAGACAAAGAATAGCCATAGCAAGAGCGCTTTATCAACAACCTGAAATTTTAGTTTTAGATGAAGCAACTAGTGCTCTTGATCAAGAAAGTGAAGCAAAAATCATGGAAGAAATCTATAAAATCTCAAAAGACAAAACCCTCATCATCATAGCCCATAGACTCTCAACCATACAAGGTTGCGATAGAGTATTTGAAGTAAAACATGGGCATTTAAAGGAACAAGTATGAAAATTACTTTCATCATAGCTACTTTAAATTCAGGCGGTGCTGAAAGAGTATTAGTCACTTTAGCTAATGAACTTTGTAAAAATCATGAAATAAATATTATTAAATTTCACAAAGAAGACTCTTTTTACAAGCTTGATCCAAAAATCAAACTTTTTACCCTAGAGCAGTTTGACTTTTCCACTCTTTATAATAAAATAGCCTCACGCATTAAAAAATTCAAAGCCTTAAAACAAGCACTTAAAGAGCATAAAAGCGATATTTTTATCTCATTTTTAGATACCACTAACATCGCTTGCGTTTGGGCAAATAAAGGTTCTAATACACCTTTAATCATTAGCGAGCATAGCTCTTATACTTATTTAAAATCTAAAATTTGGAAATTTTTACGCCGTATAAGTTTTCCTCATGCAAATGCTCTAACCGTGCTAAGTAATGATGATAAAAATTATTATGAAAACTTTGTTAAAAAAGTTATCAATATGCCAAATCCTTGTCATTTTAGCCCCATTAAAGAAAATTTAGAAAAAGAAAATAATGTTATTTTCGTAGGCAGACTTGATCATAATAAAAATGCTTCTATGTTTTTAAAAGCCATAGCAAGACTAGATATAAATTTACAAAATCAATACAATTTTTTCATAGCAGGCGATGGAGAATTAAGACAAGATTTAGAACAAGAAGCTAAGAATTTAAATATCAAGGTTAATTTTTTAGGCAAAGTTGAAAATATGCAAGAGCTTTATAAAAAAGCAAAAATAATCTGCCTTTGCTCTTTCATAGAAGGCTTGCCAACAGTTTTGCTTGAAAGTTTATATTATCAAGTAGCACGCATTAGCACTAAATACACAAGCGGCCATAAAGATTTAATTGATGATGGAAAAGATGGATTTTTGGTAGATTTAGATGATGAAAAGGCTTTAAGCGAAAAACTCGCCCTTTTAATGCAAGATGAAAATTTAAGAAAAACACTAGCGCTTAATGCACAGCAGCGATGTAAAGATTATGAAGTGGCCAATGTAGCACAAAAATGGATTGATTTGATCAAAGAAGTAAGGGTTTAACATGAAAAAACTAGCAATTTTTATTTATTCATTAGGAAGCGGTGGTGCTGAAAGGGTTGTATCTACGCTATTACCTGTGTTAAATTTAAAATATGAAGTACATTTGATTTTAATGAATGATAAAATATCCTATGATATTCCTGAGGTTAATATCCACTACCTTGAAAAATCAAATCCAAGCGAAAGCAACTTAGCTAAATTTTTAAAACTGCCCTTGCTAGCTATGAAATACAAAAAGCTTTGCGAAGATTTAAAAATCAATTTGCAATTTGTATTATTAAATAGACCTAATTATATTGCTTTAATGGCAAAATCTCTAGGACTTAAATCAACCCTTATTATCAACGAATGCACTACTCCAAGTGTGATTTATAAACATAATAATCTAAATTCTTTTATCAATAAATTTCTTATTAAAAAACTTTATAATAAGGCAGATTTAATCTTAGCAAATTCTATAGGAAACAAAGAAGATTTAATACAAAATTTCAATATAGAGGCTAAAAAATGTGATATTTTATACAATGCCATAGATTTAGAAAGCATTATAGAAAAATCTAAAGAAGGAATAAACTTTAAAGATCCTTTTATATTAAGTGTTGGTAGGCTTGATCATGGTAAAAATCATGCTATGCTTATAAGAGCTTATGCAAAAGTTAAAACTGATTTAAAATTAGTCATTTTAGGCGAGGGTATTTTAAAAGATGAGCTTTTAGCTTTAATAGAAACTTTAAATTTAAAAAACAAAGTCTTTTTACTAGGTTTTGATAAAAATCCTTATAAATACATGAGTAAATGTGACTTTTTTGCTTTTGCTTCAAGTTTTGAAGGTTTTTCTAATGTTTTAATCGAATGCCTAGCTTGTAATACTGCCGTACTTTGCACTGATCATAAAAGCGGTGCAAGGGAATTATTTTTAAATGATGAGTTTGGACTTTTAGTAAAAGTAGATGATGAAAAAGCCATGCAAGAAGGCTTAGAAAAAATGTGCAATGATGAAGCATTAAAAGCTTCATATAGACAAAAGGCTTTTTTGCGTGCAAAAGAATTTGATAAAATTAGCATAGCAAAGCAATTATTTGAATTTTTCAACAAGGCATAAAATGAAACTACAACAAAATTTCACGAATAATAATTCTATAAAATATACCTGTATTTTAATCCTTATAGCCTTTGCTTTTAGTGTTTTGTGTAGATTATACTGGGTAGCTTGGGCAAGTGAGTTTTATGAGTTTTTCTTTAATGATCAACTCATGATTACTACTAATGATGGCTATGCTTTTGCAGAAGGTGCAAGAGATATGATAGCAGGTTTTCATCAACCTAATGACTTATCTTATTTTGGAAGCTCACTTTCTACTTTGACTTACTGGCTTTATAGTATTTTGCCTTTTAGCTTTGAAAGTATTATTTTATATATGAGTACTTTTTTTGCTTCTTTGATTGTTGTGCCTATTATATTAATCGCAAGAGAGTATAAACTCACTACCTATGGCTTTATAGCAGCCTTGCTTGGAAGCATTGCAAATAGTTATTATAACCGCACTATGAGCGGGTATTATGATACAGATATGCTAGTGTTAGTTTTACCAATGCTTATTTTACTTACTTTTATACGCTTAACTATTAATAAAGACATTTTCACCCTACTTTTAAGTCCAATTTTCATCATGATTTATTTATGGTGGTATCCATCAAGTTATTCTTTAAATTTTGCTATGATAGGACTTTTTGGACTTTATACTTTAGTATTTCATAGAAAAGAAAAGATTTTTTATCTAGCTATTGCTTTAATGATCATAGCTTTAAGTATGCTAGCATGGCAATATAAACTTGCTTTGATTGTATTATTATTTGCTATTTTTGCTTTTAAAGAAGAAAAAATTAATTTTTATATGATTTGGCCTTTGATTTTTATTAGCATTTTGATATTACATTTAAGCGGTGGCTTAGATCCTGTTTTATATCAACTTAAATTTTATGTTTTCAAAGCTTCTGATGTGCAAAATTTAAAAGATGCTGCCTTTATGTATTTTAATGTCAATGAAACTATTATGGAAGTAAATACTATCGATCCTGAAGTATTTATGCAAAGGATTAGCTCTAGTGTTTTAGTATTTATCCTTTCTTTTATAGGTTTTATCTTGCTTTGCAAAGATCATAAAAGCATGCTTTTAGCTCTACCTATGCTTGCACTAGGTTTTATGGCTTTAAGAGCTGGACTTAGATTTACCATTTATGCAGTTCCTGTGATGGCTTTGGGTTTTGGGTATTTTTTATATACATTTTTTAATTTTTTAGAAAAAAAACAAATCAAACTTAGTCTAAGAAATAAAAATATCTTACTCATACTCATTGCATTTTTTAGTATAAGCCCTGCTTTGATGCATATTTATTATTATAAATCCTCTACTGTTTTTACTTCTTATGAAGCTAGTATTTTAAATGATTTAAAAAATAAAGCTCAAAGAGAAGATTATGTCGTTGCTTGGTGGGATTATGGTTATCCAATACGCTATTATAGCGATGTAAAAACCTTAATCGATGGTGGAAAACACCTAGGAAAAGATAATTTTTTCTCATCTTTTGTCTTAAGTAAAGAACAAATTCCAGCAGCTAATATGGCAAGACTTAGCGTAGAATACACTGAAAAATCTTTCAAAGAAAACTATCCTGATGTTTTAAAAGCCATGGTTAAAGATTATAACCAAACAAGTGCTAAAGATTTTTTAGAAAGTTTAAATGATAAAGATTTTAAATTTGATACCAATAAAACTAGAGATGTATATATTTATATGCCTTATAGAATGTTGCGTATCATGCCTGTGGTGGCACAATTTGCAAATACAAATCCTGACAATGGAGAGCAAGAAAAAAGTTTATTTTTCTCCCAAGCTAATGCCATAGCTCAAGATAAAACCACAGGCTCTGTTATGCTTGATAATGGGGTAGAAATTATTAATGATTTTAGAGCCTTAAAAGTAGAAGGTGCGAGTATACCTTTAAAAGCTTTTGTGGATATAGAATCCATCACTAATGGCAAATTTTATTACAATGAAATTGATTCAAAAGCTCAAATTTATTTGCTCTTTTTAAGAGAATATAAAAGCTTTGTGATTTTAGATGAAAGTCTTTATAATAGTGCCTACATACAAATGTTTTTATTAAATCAATATGATCAAGATTTATTTGAGCAAGTCACTAATGATGCAAGAGCAAAAATTTATAGGCTAAAAAGATGAAAATAGGAATTTTAACCCATAGCGCAATGAGTGTGTATTATTTTCGTCTTGCACTCATTAGAGCTTTAGAAAAAAATAATCATGAAGTTATAATCATCACTCCAAAAGATGATTTTGCTATTAAATTACAAGAACTAGGCTATAAGGTTTGTTTTTATGATTTAGCTAGATCAAGTGTCAATCCTTTGATTGTTTTTAAAAATCTACTTAGTTTAAAAAATACACTCAAAAGTTTAAATTTAGATCTTTTACAAACAAGTGCTCACAAAAGCAATACAACAGGTATCATAGCAGCTAAAATGGCGGGCATTAAATATACTTTTGGTTTGGTTGAAGGCTTAGGAAGTTTTTATATAGATGATGATTTTAAAAGCAAATTAGTAAGAATGAGCATTAATTTACTTTATAAAATTTCTTTTAAACTTGCTAATGGTTTTATTTTTGTCAATGAAAGCAATGCTTTATTTATGAAAAATTTAGGCTTAAAAGAAGAAAAAATCAAAATCATCAAATCCGTAGGACTAAATTTAAAACAATTTTTACCTTTAAAAATTAGCACAGAAGAAAAACAAGCTTTTTTAAAAGAACACAATATGCCTGATAAACCTATCGTTTTAATGATCTCAAGAGCGCTTTGGCATAAAGGCATTAAAGAATTTTATGAGGCAAGCCAAATTTTAAAAGATAAGGCAAATTTTGTTTTGGTAGGCGGAAGGGATGATAATAAATCTTGCGCACCATTAGAATTTTTAAACTCAAATGATGTTTTTTATCTTGGCGCAAGAAGTGATATTGCACATTTATTAAATTTATGCGATATTTTTGTTTTACCAAGTTATAAAGAAGGCTATCCAAGAACGGTTTTAGAAGCACAAGCTTGCAAAAAAGCATGTGTTGTAAGTGATGCTGAGGGTTGCATTGAAGCAGTGGATAATGCCATAGATGGTTTGATTTGCAAATGCAAAGATAGTAAAGATTTAGCTGAAAAAATCGCAGTTTTATTAGAAGGTGAAAAACTAAAAAATACTTTAGCGCAAAATGCTTTTCTTAGAGCGCAAAATTATGATGAAAATATCATAGCTTTGAAATATCTTGACTTTTATAGGGGTTTTACAAATGTATAAAAATGGTTTAAAGCGTGTTTTTGACTTTTTTTTAGCTTTGATTTTGTTGATTGTTTTTTCACCCTTTATAGTGCTTATAGGTATTGTTTTAAAAATCGTTCAAGGAAGTGTGCTTTTTAAACAAGCAAGACCAGGATTAAATGAAAAAATTTTTTATATTTATAAATTTAAAACCATGAGTGATGAAACCGATGAAAATGGAGAATTACTTCCTGATGAATTACGCTTAAAGCCTTTTGGCAAACTAGTTAGAAGCTTGAGCTTAGATGAATTACCACAGCTTTTTAATGTATTAAAAGGCGATATGAGCTTCATAGGCCCAAGACCTTTACTTGTAGAATACTTGCCCTTATACAATCAAGAGCAAAAAAAACGCCACGATGTAAGACCAGGTATTACAGGTTGGGCACAGATTAATGGACGCAATGCTATTTCTTGGGAGCAAAAATTTAAATATGATGTAGAATATGTGCAAAATTGCTCTTTTTTATTTGACCTTAAAATCTTTTTTATGACTATTATTAAAGTTTTAAAAAGAAGTGGGGTTAATAAAGAAGGAGTAGCTACAACGGATAAATTCAATGGACACAACTAAAAGTATTTATATATATGGTTCTAGTGGGCATGGTTTAGTCTGTGCTGATGTGGCTAGAAATTTAGGATATGAAAAAATCATCTTTTTAGATGATAATAAAGGCTTAAAATATCACTCCAACTTAGAAAAACACGATATGTTTATTGCTATTGGTGCAAACTCTATTAGAGAAAAACTTTTCAAAAAAGCAAAAGAAGATGGATTTAGATTAGTAAATTTGATACACAAAAGTGCTATTATTAGTCCAAGTGCTTTTTTAGATGATGAGGGTATTTTGATCATGCCAAATGTCGTAGTTAATGCTAAAGCTAGCATTGCAAAAGGTGTGATTTTAAATACTGCTTGTGTGATTGAGCATGAGTGTTTTGTAGATGAGTTTAGCCATATTAGCGTTGGAGCTAAACTAACAGGAAATGTAAAAATAGGAAAGCGTTGTTTTTTAGGAGTTAATTCAAGCGTTATTCCTTGTATGAGTTTAAATGATGATATAACTTTAGGCGCAGGAGCAGTTGTAGTTAAAAACTTAACTTCTAAAGGCATTTATGCCGGAGTTCCTGCTAAGAAAATAAAGGAGGTAAAATGAGATTTTTTCTATCAGCACCACATATGAGTGGAAAAGAATTAGAATACATACACAAAGCTTTTGAAAGTAATTATATAGCACCTTTGGGTGAGTTTGTTAATGCCTTAGAACAAAGTATTAAAGATTATACAAAAAGTTCCAACGCACTTGCTCTAAATGCAGCCACTGCAGCCATTCATCTAGCTTTAAGAGTTTTGGGTATCAAAGAAGGTGATGTAGTTTTAGCTTCAAGTTTTACTTTTATTGCTTCAGTAGCGCCTATTTCTTATATGAACGCTACGCCTGTGTTTATTGATTGTGATGAAACTTATAATTTAGATGTAAATTTATTAAAAAAAGCTATCAAAGAAAGTCCTAAAAAGCCAAAAGCTCTCATTTTAACACACCTTTATGGTAATGCTTCTAAAATGGATGAGATTGTCCAAATTTGTAAAGAAAATGAGATTTTTTTAATCGAAGATGCTGCTGAAGCTTTGGGAAGTTTTTACAAAAATAAAGCTTTAGGTACTTTTGGGGATTTTGGAGTATATTCTTTTAATGGTAATAAAATCATCACAACAGGTGGTGGTGGTATGCTTGTAAGTGAAAATCATGCTAATCTTGAAAAAGCAAGATTTTATAGCACTCAAGCTAGAGAAAATTGCCTTCATTATGAGCATAAAGAATATGGCTATAATTATAGAATGAGCAATATCTTAGGTGCAATCGGCACTGCTCAAATGGAAGTTTTAAAAGAAAGAGTAAGTAAAAAGCGTGAAATTTATAGCTGGTATAAAGAATTTTTAAGTGGCACCTTTACTTTTTTAGATGAACTTGAAAATACCAAGTCAAATCGCTGGCTAAGTACTGCTTTACTTGATTTTGATTTAAATAAACTTAATACTTATGAAAAACATTGTATATGTGAAAATAAAAATGTTCAAATTCAAGATAAAATTTTAAAAATCATACAAGTTTTAAAAGATAATAAAATCGAAAGTCGCCCGCTTTGGAAACCAATGCATTTACAAGAACTTTACAAAGGTTGCGATGCTTACTTAAATGGCAATAGTGAGTTTTTCTTTAGCAATGGAATTTGCCTTCCAAGCGCAACTACTATGAGTAAAGCCGATGTAGAGGAAGTTTCTACTTTAATCTTAAACACCTTAAAGGACTAAGATGGATTATAAAAGCAAACGCCTAGGTTTTTTCCTAGGCGCTGATATTTTACTTTTTGTTATAAGTATTTATTTGTCTTTTTCTTTACGCTTTAGTGCAGACATTCCAAGTGAATTTTATGAAGGTATGTTTAAAAGTGCTGTGATTTTAATTTTGCTTAAAATCATTTTTCTAGCTTTTTTTAAAATTTATCAAGTTGCTTGGAGATTTTTCTCACTTAATGAAGCACGTAAATTAGTCATCGCTTTAGCTTTAGCTGAGCTTGTATTTTTAGCAATTTATTATTTTTATGATGATTTTTTTAACCCTTTTCCAAGAAGCGTTATAGGGATAGACTTTGTTTTATCCTGTATGTTAATTGGAAGTTTGCGTATAAGCAAAAGAATGATAGTTGATTTTAGAAAGCCAAAATACAATGAAGAACATCCTTGTATAGTAGTTGGTGCCACTTCAAAAGCTTTGCATTTATTAAAAGGAGCTAAAGAAGGAAGCTTAGGGCTTTTTCCTGTAGCTGTGGTAGATGAGCGTAAAAATTTAATAGGTACTTATTGTGATAAATTTATAGTTGAAGAAAAAGAAGCAATTAGAAAATATACCGCTGAAGGTATTCATACTGCTATCATTGCTTTAAAACTTGAGCAAGAAGAACTCAAAAAGCTTTTTGATGAGCTTATTGCTTATGGGATTAATGATATAAAGCTTTTTTCTTTTACACAAAATGAAGCAAGAGATATAAGCATCGAAGATTTATTAGCGCGTAAGCCAAAAGATTTAGATAATGCTTGCGTGATTGATTTTATCAAAGATAAGGTAGTTTTAGTTAGTGGGGCTGGTGGGACTATAGGAAGCGAGCTTTGTAAACAATGCATTAAATTTGGCGCAAAACACTTAATCATGCTTGATCATAGCGAGTATAATTTATATAAAATCAATGAAGAATTAAGCTTACATAAAGAAAAAATTGAACCTATTATGATGAGTATACTAGACAAAGAAGCGTTAGAAAAACTTTTACAAGAAAAAAATATAGATTTGATTTTACATGCAGCAGCTTATAAACACGTGCCTTTGTGTGAGCAAAATCCACATTCAGCTATTTTAAATAATATCATAGGTACTAAAAATTTAATCGATCTTGCAAAAACTTACAAGGTTGCTAAATTTGTTATGATAAGCACTGATAAAGCTGTAAGACCAACTAATATCATGGGTTGTACAAAAAGAATTTGTGAACTTTATGCGCTAAGTTCAAGTTGTGAAAATTTTGAAGTAGCTTGTGTGCGTTTTGGTAATGTTTTAGGCTCAAGTGGAAGTGTCATACCTAAATTTAAAGCTCAAATTGCAGCTAATGAACCACTTACTCTTACTCATCCTGATATAGTGCGATATTTTATGCTTGTGGATGAAGCTGTGCAACTTGTTTTACAAGCTGCGGCTATTGCCAAAGGTGGGGAGTTATTTGTACTTGATATGGGTGAGCCTGTTAAAATCATGGATTTAGCTAAAAAAATGCTTTTACTTTCTAATAAAAAGTTAGAAATCAAAATCACTGGACTTAGAAAAGGTGAAAAACTTTACGAAGAGCTTTTAATCCATGAAGATGATTTGAAAACTCAATATGAAAGTATATTTGTTACCACTAGTGAAATTAAAGATTTAAAAATTTTAAATCAAGAAATAGAAAGATTACTCCAAAGCACAGATCCTGCAAAAGTTTTAAAGGAAATTGTGCCTGAGTTTAATCATAACAAAAATGGAGAGTAATTAAATTCTAATTTTATTTTTAAATGGTATAATATAAACTTTTAATTGATTAATAAAAATAAAAACGATACAATTACACTTTTATGTAATTACATCAAGACAAAGGAAAAAAAGTGAAGTTATTAGTAGTTGATGATAGTTCTACCATGAGAAGAATAATCAAAAACACTCTTGTAAGATTAGGTCACAAAGATGTTTTAGAAGCTGAACATGGAGTTGAAGCTTGGGATTTGCTTTCACAAAATGATGATATTAAAATTTTAATTACTGACTGGAATATGCCTGAAATGAACGGCTTAGAACTAGTAAAAAAAGTAAGAGCAGAAGAAAAATATGCTGATATGCCTATTATCATGGTAACTACAGAAGGTGGTAAGGCAGAAGTTATCACAGCTTTAAAAGCAGGTGTAAATAACTATATTGTAAAACCTTTTACACCTCAAGTATTAAAAGAAAAACTTGAAGATGTTTTAGGAACAAACGAAGGCTGATTATAAGTTTTTATGCAAACACATTATTACGAACTTTTTTTTCAAACAGACAAGGAATATTTAGATTTATTCCTTGATCTTGTTTTTTCTCTAGATATAGATGCCATAGAAGAAAAGAATGATGGCGTTTATATACGATCAGAAGAAGATATAAAACTCATTCAAATAGCCTTGCAAAGCTTTCATCAAAAATTATGTGAAAAATTTAACACTAAGATTTATTTTCATTCTACTTTAGAAAAAAAAGAAAATAAAAACTGGATAGAAGAGTATAAAAAAGGCATACAAGCTTTAACCATTGACAATATCCACATTCATACCACTTGGCAAGAAGCTATACAAGATAAAATCAATATCATTATAGACCCTGCCCTAGCTTTTGGCTCAGGACATCATGAAAGCACTTACACTTGTATAGAATTTTTACAAAAATACACAGATGATTCTAAATTTTGCTTAGATGTAGGCTGTGGAAGTGGGATTTTAAGTATCATCATGGCAAAGCTTGGAGCTAAAGTTCAAGCTTGTGATACAGACGAGCTAGCCGTCGTTGCAAGCAAGGAAAATGCAAAATTAAATCAAGTTAGCTTTGATGATATTTGGGTAGGTTCTATTAATAAAAGCTTACATAAATATGATATAGTTGTGGCAAATATCATTGCTGATATTTTAATCATACTAGAAAAAGATCTTAAAGAAAAAACCAAAGAAGGTGGAATTTTAATCTTATCTGGTATTTTAAACAAATATGAAGAAAGAATTAAAGATAAATTCAAAGATTTGACTTTGTTAGAATGTAAACACAAAGGAGAGTGGTTGAGTTTAGCTTACAAAAAGGAAACAAAATAATGAATAAAAAACCAAACGAACCAAAAGATAATCCAAACAATAATAGCTTTTTTAATAAAAACCCTATTTTTATTTTCGCTATTTTTGCCATTGTGATGATTTTTTTATTTAAAGGATTTTCAGATGATGGTAGTATGGGTATTATGGGCGGAGAAAATACCAAAAAAGTTACTTATTCTGAATTAAAAACTTTAATCGAAAATAATCAAATTGCCCAAGTTAACATAGGTCAAACTACCATAAAAGCAGTATCTAAAGCAGGAAATATGGTATATATTACTAAAAAAGTTCCAAATGATGCTACTTTTGTGCCTTTGCTTGATTCAAAAGGCGTTTCTTATGGAGCTTTTAACGAGAGTAATTGGTTTATAGATATCTTACTTTCTTGGGTTTTACCGGTGTTTATTTTCTTTGGTATATGGATGTTTTTAGCTTCTCGTATGCAAAAAAATATGGGCGGATCTATACTTGGTATAGGAAGCTCTAAAAAGCTTGTAAATTCAGAAAAACCAAAAGTTAAATTCAATGATGTTGCAGGTGTTGAGGAAGCAAAAGAAGAAGTTAAAGAAATAGTTGATTTTCTAAAATATCCTGAAAGATATATCAATCTTGGAGCAAAAATTCCAAAAGGACTTTTGCTTGTAGGCCCTCCAGGTACAGGTAAAACTTTACTTGCAAAAGCAGTGGCAGGCGAAGCTGATGTACCATTTTTTAGCGTCTCAGGTTCATCTTTCATAGAAATGTTTGTGGGTGTTGGAGCTAGTAGGGTTAGAGATTTATTTGAAAATGCTAAAAAAGAAGCTCCAGCTATTGTATTTATAGATGAAATTGATGCTATAGGTAAATCACGTGCTGCAAGTGGCATGATGGGTGGAAACGATGAAAGAGAGCAGACTTTAAATCAACTTCTAGCAGAAATGGATGGCTTTGGTACTGAAAGCTCGCCAGTAATCGTACTAGCAGCGACAAACCGTCCTGAAGTCTTAGATGCAGCATTACTTAGACCGGGACGTTTTGATAGACAAGTTTTAGTAGATAAGCCTGATTTTAAAGGCAGATGTGATATTTTAAAAGTTCATATGAAAGATGTTAAAATTTCACCTGAAGTAAAAGTAGAAGATATCGCAAGATTAACAGCAGGTCTTGCGGGTGCTGATTTAGCAAATATCATTAACGAAGCAGCTTTACTTGCAGGTAGGGATTCTAAAAAACATGTAGAACAAAAAGACTTAGTTGAAGCAGTAGAAAGAGCTATAGCAGGACTTGAGAAAAAATCACGTAGAATTAATGATAAAGAGAAAAAAATCGTAACTTATCATGAATGTGGCCATGCTTTAATCGCTGAAACCACAAAAGGTGCTAAAAAAGTAAGTAAAGTTTCTGTTATACCGCGTGGTTTAGCAGCTTTAGGATATACGCTCAATACTCCTGAAGAAAATAAATTTTTAATGCAAAAACATGAGCTTTTGGCTGAAGTTGATGTACTTTTAGGTGGACGTGCAGCTGAAGAAATTTTCATTAAAGAAATTTCAACTGGTGCAAGCAATGACCTTGAACGTGCAACTGACATCATAAAAGCTATGATTTCTATGTATGGTATGAGTGAAATTGCAGGTTTAATGGTGCTTGAAAAACAAAGAAATACTTTCTTAAGTGGTGGACAAACTATCAAAGATTATTCTGATAAAATGGCTCAAGATTTAGATGAGTATGTGAAGAAAACCTTAGATGAACGCTATGCGGGTGTAAAAGAAATTTTAAAAACTTATAGCGGTGCTATAGAAGTAATGGTACAAGCACTTTATGAAGAAGAAACTATTGATGGTGCTAAAGTAAGAGAGATTATTAAAAACTATGAAGAAGAAAACAATCTTCCAACGCGCTTAGAAGAAAAAGAGCAAGAAGTTACTAAGGATAACTAATGAAAACAAATTTTATTGCAAAGGCTGGCTGGAATTTACTTATAATTCTAGCTATAGTTTTTGCAATAGCTCAATTTATATGGGGATTTTCTTGGCTTTTATGGTGTATTTTTATACTTTTTGCTTGCCTTTTTAGAGCTAGTAAAATCGATTATATAGCAGATCCAAATACTATCATAGCTCCCATAGAAGGAAAAATAAAATGCATTAAAACAAGCTCATATAAAGAGCTTGGCGAATGCATAGAAGTGCAAATTATAAACAATATCATCCATCAAGGCAGCATCATAGCTCCACTTAATATGGATATAGAAGAAACTAGACCAAGACACGGACTTTTTTTATGTCCATTTATGAAAAATACAAATTTAATGGGCGAAAGAATGCTATTTTTAGCACGCTCTAAAGGCAAACAATGGGCATTACGCATCATTTTTGGCGCCTTAAATAGAAAAGTTCATATTGATGATTTTGGTCATCATTTAAACCATGGACAAAATATAGGTTTTATGTTTGATGGCAGTGTGAGTTTATTGCTTCCAAAAGATACTAGAATTTGCGTAAATGAAAACGATAAAGTACGCATTGGTGCATTGATAGGGTATTTAAATCCATGAATTTTAAACTAATTTATATTTTACCTAATCTTTTTACAGCTGCTTCCATATTTTTAGGCATTATTTCAGTGATTGCTTCTATTAATCAAAATTTTGATAAAGCATTAATTTATATCATTTTATCATTAATTTGTGATGGCTTGGATGGACGCGTTGCAAGAGCTACTAATTCTACTTCTAAATTTGGAGTTGAGTTTGACTCACTAGCAGATTTAATAGCCTTTGGTGTTGCACCTGCTATGCTTTTTTATATGAGTATAGGTTATGAATATGATCGTTTTGGCTCCTTAATAGCTGGTTTATTTGTAGTTTTTGGCGCTATACGCTTAGCAAGATTTAATGTCACCACAGGCACTTATGAACCTTCAGTTTTTATAGGACTTCCTATACCAACAGCTGCAGTTGTAAGTGCTTTATGGGTAAGCGCTTATTTATATTATGATTTTTTACGTGATTTTTCTTTGATGATAGTATGTATTCAAATGCTTTTAGCTTTTTTAATGGTAAGCAATATAAGATATCCAAGTTTTAAAAAAATTGATTTAAAACGGGCAAATGTTTTAAAAGTATTAATCCTTTTAGTAATCTTATTTTCCATGCTTTATTTGTATTTTTTAGAAAGTGCGTTAATCGTCGCAAGCTTATATGTACTTTATGGAATCATTCGAAGCTTTTTTACTCTAGCTCGTAAATTTAAAAAAGATTAAAATTTTATTTTCACTTCACTTTTTAATAATATACTTTTCATTATTTTTCAAAAAGGAGTAAAAATGAATAAAAACAAATTATTCAGACAAATTCACATTTACATTAGCTTATTTTTCTTACCACTAGCATTTTTATATGCTGTTACTGGTTTTGCTTATATAGCTGGTTTTGATGGGGAAAGTGGAGCTAAAATTCAAACTCAAAAAGTTCAAGCTATTATCCAAGAAGGCGCTGAAGCTGAATTTTTAATTGATTTTTTAAAGAAAAATAACTTAAAACTTCCTTCATCTTTGGAACCAAAACTTAACAAAAAAGGCGATGGCATAGAGCTTGGCACTATAAACTATACTGCAAGTATTGTCAAAATAGATGAAAATAATTATGAAATTATCACAAAAGAAAGAAGTTTACTTGGAAATATGATTTTACTTCACAAAGATAAAGGTATGTGGTATTTTTCTGTTCTTGGGCTAGCTTTTGCACTTGCTATGATAATCCTTTATATTTCAGGACTTTTAATCACTATCATAGCTATACGCAAAGACAGAGGCAAACAAATCGCAGTTTTAGGTGCCGGTTTTGTTATAACTTTAATTATAGCTTATCTTAGTGTATAAATTTAAGGTATATCTTATAATCAATAAGATATACTTTCCCTTTTAATACGGACAGATGGGTGAGTGGCTGAAACCACACCCCTGCTAAGGGTGCAGATCTTAACGGGTCTCGAGGGTTCAAATCCCTCTCTGTCCGCCACCTTATAAAATTCATTTCCTTTCATCTATTTTAATAATTTTTACTGTTATAATTATAATAAATTTAAAGGCAAGCTTCACATACTATGCAAATTTATGCTTCTATTGATTTGAAATCTTTTTACGCTTCAGCTGAATGTGTTTTAAGAAATTTAGATCCTTTAACAACTAATCTCATTGTAGCAGATGAATCAAGAACAGACAAAACTATCATACTGGCAGTTTCACATGCACTAAAAACTTACAATATACCTGGTAGATTAAGACTTTTTGAGTTTAAACAAAAAATCCACTCAATCAACCAAGAAAGATTAAAACAAACTCAAAAACACTGCTTTAAAGCTAAAAGTTTTGATACATTAGAACTTAAAAATGATTTAAATTTAGAACTAGATTACATCATCGCCAAGCCCAGAATGGCTACTTATATAGAATTTAGCACAAAAATATACAGCATTTATTTGAAGTATTTTGATGCTAAAGATATTCATATATACTCTATTGATGAAGTTTTTATTGATCTTAGTTCTTATCTTGAAAAATACAAACTATCAGCTTATGAGTTACTTACTAAGGTTTTACTTGATATTTTACATACAAGTAAAATCACCGCAACAGCAGGTATAGGCACAAATTTATACTTAGCTAAAATTGCTATGGATATACTTGCTAAAAGACAACAAGTAGATGAAAATGGCTTGCTTATAGCCTTTTTAGATGAAAAATTATACAGATATAAATTATGGCAGCATAAACCTTTAAAAGATTTTTGGCGTATAGGTAAAGGCATTGCCTTAAAACTTGCGAATTTAAACATTCATACTATGGGAGATCTTGCAAGATTTTCTTTAAAACACGAAGCTTTGCTTTATAAACACTTTGGTGTTAATGCTGAATTATTAATCGATCATGCATGGGGCGTTGAAACTTGCACAATGAAAGATATTAAAAATTACAAATCACAAAATCACTCTAAAGTCATGGCTAAGGTTTTACCTTTTGCATATGATAATAATCAAACAATAAAAGTTTTAAAAGAACTTGTAGATCATTTAGTACTTGAACTTATACAAAATAACCTTAAAACAAACCATATTACGCTAGATATACAATATGATAAAAGCAATTTAGAAAATTCAAGCTTTTTGGGTTCTTACAAAGGAGCTATTGCTAAAGATAATTATGGAAGAACTATACCTAAAAATGCTCATGGAAGTATAAATCTAGAAAATTTTACCCATTCTTTAAAAATCATCAATAAAAAAGCCTTGGAACTTTTTTGCAAAATCAGCGATAAAAACTTAAGTATTAGAAAAATCAGCCTAAGTTTAAATAATATCACAGATAAAGCTCAAGAAAATTTCCAAGAATTAAATTTATTTAGTGATTTTAATGCAATTTCACAAGAGAAAAATCAACTTGAAAAAGAAGAAAAGCTCCAAAAAGCAAGACTTCAAATCATGCAAAAATTTGGTAAAAAAGCTATTTTAAAAGCTTCAAGCTTGGATGATGAGACTAAAGAAATTACTTCTTTAATAGGAGGTCATAATGCATGATGATTATAAAGATATAATAAATATAAAATATCAAAAATCAAAACATTTTCCACCAATGCCAAGAGAAAAAAGAGCGGCGCAATTTGCTCCATTTTCAGTGCTAAATGGTTTTAGCAAAGCGATTTTAAAAACACAAAAAGATATGGAAAAAGCATTAGAAAATAGCAAATATCAAGAAGAAAGCTAAGTTCTTCTTGATAAAAATTTTATTTTGCGTTAGAGTATTTTTCAAACTCTCCACTTTCATCGATTTCATTACCATAAAGTTTGTGTAATTCATAGTAGTATCTTACAAATTCCTTACACTCTTCATCAAGTGGTAAAAACACCTCATCTTCTAAAACACAAAACTCATCTAAATAATTTTTAGCATCTTCTTTTAACATATAATGTCTTGCTAATTTATAGTAATTTTGCATAAACACAGCCTTAAAACTCTCGTAAGCTTCTTCATCAAATTTAATGTTTAATTTCTCATTTGCAAAAGATAACACCCCTGATTTAAACAACAATGATAAATGAATCAAACCTTCAGTATAATAAGGCTTAACCTCCTCTACTCTTTGCCAAGCAATCAATCCTATAGCCCTTTTAATAAGCTCATAAAACACTGGAAGCTTTAAATCATCTTCTTCATGTAAAAAGAAATTCACAAGCCCGCCCGCAGTAGCTTTAAACTCTTCTATATTTTTAAATACACCACTTTCATTCATTTTCTTTTCGCTATCATTTGCCACAAAGAAAATATGTCCAAACTCATGACCTATGGTAGAAACTTCATAAATTCTTTTCCATAATTTTTCATTATAAAATAAAATTTCTCTCCCATAATCTAAAAATTCTTTTTCAAATACCATAGATGAAAGCTTCATAAAAGGCTTGGTTTTAGCATTTTCATAAACATAATTTAAAAAAGCAAAAATCTTTTTGCCTGCTATATTGCTTACATACTCATCGTTTGGCACTACTTGAGCAGAAAAAAGTCCCTTAAGCTCTGCCCCATAAAAGATCATAGGCATACAAATATAAAGCTGAGTTTTTTCAAGATTAAAATTCACTTCATCAAACAAAGCTTCATCTTCTTCATCTAAATTTGCATACACCATTGCAAAACTTTCTTTGATTTTATCTTTAAACTCACTCCCATTAAAATCACTCACATCTTCTAAGCGTATATCCCACTCAAGTGCTACTGCATGTGTGTAAGAGTCTTCATAGTATTCTAAAGGATGGCCAATTTGTAATGGACATTTTACTTCCATCCACGCAAGCTCTGCTTCTTGCCATTTTTTAACCACTTCATTATTATCTTTTTCACAAAATGCAAATTTTAATTTTTCTATATAGTCAATATAAGCATTTTTTTCATCATCTAACGCACAATTTCTTAGTTTTTCTAAAAGTTTATCAAACTCATATTCAAGCTTTAAAACCTCATTTTCAAAAGCCTTTGCATAAGGTAAAAATCTCCAAAGTGTTCCTATTTTAACTAAAGCTCCATAACTTCTTTCACAAATTTCGCCATCTTGAGTAAGCTGATAAAGCTCATTTTGTTTTAAAAACTCCAAAGCATCACTTAAATTTGGAAATTGTTCTTTTAAGATTTTATTATTTGTATCTAGAATTTGCTTGCTCCAAACAAGCTCAAAAGAATTCATAACTACACCTATATTATGCACACCTTGAACTAAAGCCAAATAAAACTCATCAAGTAAATTTTTACTCTTAATCTCATCGATTAAATCTTGATGTTCTACTTCATAAAAGGCTCTTACTAAAGAAAAAACTTTATATTTTATTTGAGAAATTTCTTCTTCATTTAAACCTTTTTTCTCAAGTTCTTGGACTAAATTTTCCTCTTTTAAATCCACCAAACGACGCAACATTGCCAAAACATTGCTTTTTTCATTTTCAAGATTAGCTAGTTCTAAGGCTCTATCTATCAAAGGATGACTTTGATTCGTTTGAAGTATATTATAAAGACTATTGATATTTTGTTTCCTATTTTTCACAATTTTTGCTATTTGCTTAAAATCATTCATTTTTTACCTTTCTTTATTTTTAAAACTTAATTATAATGTTTTTTTTAAAACACAAGGAGAATGTATGAAAGATATGGGAGAACCTAAGCTAAGAGTTATAGCTATGCCAAGCAATACAAACCCCGCTGGTAATATCTTTGGTGGTTGGATCATGTCACAAATTGATCTAGCCGGAGCCATTGCTGCAAGAGAACTTTCCCCACAAAGAGTTGTCACAGTTGCGGTAGATAAAATCATTTTTAAAGAGCCAATTTTCGTAGGTGATTTAGTATCTTGCTATGCAAAAATCATCAAAGCAGGTAATACATCCATCACCGTAGAAGTAGAAGTAGTTACTCAAAGAGCTAATGAATATGGCCGTGTGTATTGTATGCATGTAACTTCAGCTGTAGTAACTTATGTGAGCGTAGATAAAGATGGAAATAAATTTCCTATTGATGCGGATTTAAAAAGATTACACGGCTTTTAATATGTTTTATTGTATTTTTAAAAAACTTTTTATATCATCACAAAAAATTTTCTAAGGCTTATATATGCGTGGATATAAAATATTTTCTGGTTCAGCAAATGAAGAATTTGCTAAAAAAATCTCAAAATACCTTTCATTGCCTCTAAGCAATGCAGGTGTGAAGCGTTTTAGCGATGGTGAAATTAGCATTCAAATAGATGAAAGCGTGCGTGGTAAAGATGTATTTATCATTCAAAGCACTTGCGCTCCAACAAATGATAATCTAATGGAACTTTTAATCATGACAGATGCATTGCGTCGCTCAAGTGCAAGCTCTATCACAGCTATCATCCCTTATTTTGGTTACGCTAGACAAGATAGAAAAGCAAGCCCTAGAGTGCCTATTACTGCAAAATTAGTAGCAAATCTTATAGAATCAGCAGGAGTAGATAGAGTAGCTACCATAGATTTACATGCTGGACAAATTCAAGGCTTTTTTGATATACCTGTGGATAATCTTTATGGAAGTATTATTTTTAATGATTATATTAAAAATAAAAACTATAAAAACCCTATCATTGCAAGTCCTGATATAGGCGGTATAGCAAGAGCTAGAAGCGTAGCAAAAGCTTTAGGACTTGATATAGTTATAGTAGATAAAAGACGCGAAAAAGCTAATGAAAGCGAAGTGATGAATGTCATCGGCGATGTAAAAGATAAAGAAGTGATTTTAGTAGATGATATTATCGATACAGCAGGAACCATAGTAAAAGCTGCTGAAGTATTTAAAAACAAAGGTGCAAAGTCAGTTATAGCTTGCTGTACCCACCCTGTACTTAGCGGCGTAGCTTATGAAAGAATAGCCAAAGATGCGCTTGATGAGCTAGTAGTAACTGACACTATACCTTTAAAACAACAAATGGATAAAATCAAAGTCCTAAGCGTAGCACCTATTTTTGGCGAGGTAATACGCAGAGTTTATCACAATGAAAGTGTGAATTCTTTATTTGTATAAATTCTTTGCAAGGACCATCCTTGCAAAGAAAATCTAAACTTCAAATAATTCTACAATTTTATATTAATTAAAACTATATTTTGCTATAATTAATAAATTATTATTAATTAAGGAGTTATTATGATTAAAAATTTAATCTTAAATTTTGGTAGAACTATACTTGATATAGCGGCTGCATTAAGCTTTATTATAGCGATTATTTATTCTATTGCGCTGATGTTTACTCTAGGATTTATAGTAGGTCTAGTAACACTTATTGGATCTTTGGTTGCGATATTTTTAAGCTTTTTTGTAATTTATCTTGTCATAGATATAAGAGATGCACTAGTTAATAAAAACTAATTACTGGTGGAGACGAGGGGAATTGAACCCCTGTCCAAAAATAAAACAACCACGGCATCTACATGCTTAGCAAAGGTGAAAATTTCATCTAGCCAAACTCACCTTCCAAAATTTCAAGCTAGACTAAGACTTTAACTTCAATCAAAACTTGTCAAATTTCAATCTACACTATCAAAAATGACCAAATTCTAAGCTAGATAGTATCACTTAAAATTCAGGCTCAACTGAACTTACGCAGCTTTAGCGTAAGCAGGAGCAAATTTAACGTTGTTTGCGTTTAATTTTAATTTGAGCTTTATACGCTTTGCTCAAAGCGACATGCCACCAAGGCCACTCTACTCCTGTCGAAGCCAAGTCGTCCCCATTATTTAGAAATTTTATCTGGAACATTTGCAATTTGAGGGTTAAATACGCTTAAAAAAGAAGCATTTTTTTCATAATCACTGCAATATCTATCAAGCTGCTCACCCACTAAAAACATCCAATCCACAAATTCATCGCTAGCAGGCCCATCAAATTTAGCTGCTTCTTGCATAATTTCCTCACAAAATGTGCAAAAATTTGCAATCTCATCTAAATTTAATCTTTTAGCAGCCCAAACCACGTTGTGGATATTTTGCTCTAAGTCTTTTAAAGCTTCTTTGTATTTTAAGCTATCACTGCTTAGCTTTACTATCAAAGGCTCTAAAACATCGCAAAGACTTCTAAAAAAATACAAAAAACGCTCGATTTCTTCAAGCTCGTAATCTAACTCTAATTGCTCTAAAATTCCCATAAAAACTTCTATAATCTAAGTTTAAATGTTTATTTTAGCAAATTTTAGATAAAATTAAAATTTCTTACAAAATAAAATGGAAAAAATATGGATAGAATCGTAGAGATTGAAAAATTCTCCCCTGATGAAACTTATGAAACGAGCCTTAGACCTTCAAATTTTGATGGCTACATAGGACAAGAAAACATTAAAAAAAATTTAGAAATTTTCATCAAAGCTGCTAAAAAAAGAAATGAATGTCTAGATCATATCCTTTTTAGTGGGCCTGCAGGACTTGGTAAGACAACTTTAGCAAACATTATCTCATATGAAATGAATGCAAATATTAAAACTACCGCTGCACCCATGATAGAAAAAAGCGGGGATTTAGCTGCGATTTTAACTAACCTTAGTGAAGGAGATATTTTATTTATCGATGAAATTCATCGCTTAAGCCCTGCCATAGAAGAAGTGCTTTACCCTGCTATGGAAGATTTTCGTCTTGATATTATCATCGGTAGTGGCCCTGCTGCGCAAACAATCAAAATCGATTTACCTAAATTTACTTTAATAGGTGCTACTACAAGAGCAGGTATGCTAAGCAATCCTTTGCGCGATCGCTTTGGCATGCAATTTCGCTTGGAATTTTATAAAAATGAAGAACTTGCTATCATTTTAGAAAAAGCAGCTCTAAAGCTTAATAAAACTTGTGAAAAAAAAGCTTCTTTAGAAATAGCCAAACGCAGTCGCTCAACCCCAAGGATTGCTTTAAGATTGCTTAAGCGTGTAAGAGACTTTGCTGATGTAAATGATGAGGAAATCATTAGCGAAAAAAGAGCTAAAGAAGCGCTTGATTCTTTAGGGGTAAATGAGCTTGGTTTTGACGCGATGGATTTGCGGTATTTAGAGCTTTTAACTGAAGCTAAAAGAAAACCTATAGGACTTTCTAGTATAGCTGCAGCATTAAGTGAAGACGAAAATACCATAGAAGATGTGATAGAGCCATATTTACTAGCAAATGGTTATATAGAAAGAACAGCCAAAGGTCGTATTGCAAGCTTAAAAAGTTTTGATGTTTTAAAATTAAAATACAACAAGGGTTTATTTGATGAAAAGTAGTAATTTTTTCTTAATTAGTTTTATTTTATTTATTTTATTTTGGGTGCTTTTTTTATTTAAACCTTTTTTGATGAATATAGCCATAGCAAGTTTAATGGCTGTTTCTACTTCTAATGTTAATGTTAAATTCTTAAATATATTCAAAGGTAAAAAAGTCATAGCAGCAGCAGCTACCACTGCTTTTATGTTAGCTTTATTTTTTATACCTTTTGTATATGCTATTATAGAACTTGCAAAAGCAGCTAGCGGTTTTAATATAAGTTATATTCATAATACCATAGAATATTTTAAAAATTATTCTTTGCATCTACCTGAATCTTTAAACTTTATAGAGCCAAAAATCAAAGAGGCATTAGCAAGTATTGATTTAAATTCCATCTCTAAAGATGTTTTAACCTATCTTTCAAGCGCAACTAAATTTGGGACTAAATTTCTAACTGATATGGTGTTAATTTGTGTGTTTTATTTCTTTGCTAATCTTTATGGAGCCCAACTCATTGGCTATATAAAAAGCATAGTACCTATGAAAAAAGAAGAAACTCAAGGCATTTTAAGTGAAGTGAGCAATGTAATGTCTGTTGTGTTTTATTCTATGGTGCTAAATGCCATTTTGCAAGGAGTGCTTTTTGCTATCATTACTAAATTTTATGGTTATGATGCGATTTTAATGGGAATATTATTTTGCTTTAGCTCTTTAATCCCTGTTGTAGGCGGGGCATTAGTTTATGTGCCTGTTTCTTTATATGAATTTGCAAACAACAATCTAAGCGGTGCTTTAGTGATTTTCATTTATAGTGTGGTAATGATATCTTTTATCGCAGATACTTTAGTAAAACCTTATATCATTAAATGGATCAATGAAAAACTTGTTCAAATTCCAACGCAAATTAACGAACTTTTAATTTTCTTTGCGATGATAGCAGGAATTTCAAGTTTTGGCTTTTGGGGTATTATCCTTGGACCTGCTATTTTGACTTTCTTTATTTCTACTTTAAAATTATATGTGATTTTAAAAGAAAAACATTTTGTATAAAGGCGATTATTTTTCAATAATCGCTAAAATTTCTTCTTCGCTTGTGAATTTTTTATTATATTTTATCACTAAAAATTTAGAGTTTTTATATACATCTAAAACTCCATTTATGCCTTTAATTATATTTAAATCATGTTTTGTTTCTAAAGACAAATAGACATTTTTAAAATCTGCTGGACTTTGTAAAAACAAAAGCAACACAAACCAAATTACAGACAAAGCTATCAAAATAAAAGCAAGAGAAACTAAACTAAAATGGTGTAAAAAATACCCTCCAACAACACCACCTAAAAAGCTTCCAAGATAGCCAAAAGCATTAAACACACCCAAAGCTGCACCTTTTTCATTTACCTTGGCAAATTTACTCGCACAACTTTGCATAATAGGCTCATGTAAATTAAATCCTATAAAAAACACTACAACACCCACCATAAACACTAAAGCATTATGCGAAAAAGCAAATATAACATAAGCGATGATGAAAAATGCCACACCTAAAAGCAATATCTCTTTACTTAAGCCTCTTTTTTCTCCCAAAGATCCTGATAAACCCATAGCCAAAAACCCAAGCACCATAGAGCTAACATAAACATGCCATAAATTCTCACTTGGGTAATTAAACTCATGTACTAAAACCAAAGGAATACTTAAAAACGCAATACTCATAAGCATTTTTTGCATACAATTAGTAAGATTCATCAAAGCTAAGTTTTTTTCTTTTAAAAGTTTTTTTAATGGAGTTTTAGTATTTTCATGCACTATTGTATGCTCTTTTGGCACAACGCTAAATAAAAGCACGATACAAATTAAACTCAAAATAGCACTTAAATCAAACAAACTTGAAAGTCCAAATTTAGCACTCATTAAAGGAGAAAGCACCAAAGAAGCTGCAAAAGAAAGTCCTATAAATGAACCCATAATAGCCATAGCCTTACCACGATTTTCTTCATTGATAAAATCACTTATCATAGCAGTAGCTACTGCTCCTATGGCTCCTGCTCCTTGTAAAAGCCTTCCAAACATCATCGTATAAATATCATCAGCATATGAACATACCAAAGAACCTATGATAAACACCACAAGTCCTATTAGCATAGTTTTTTTACGCCCTATTTTATCTGAAATGATTCCAAAAGGAACTTGCAATGCCATTTGAGTTAGAGCATACACACCTACTAAAAGCCCTACTAAAAACTCATTGGCTCCTTTTAAATTTAAAGCATATAAACTTAAAACCGGCAAAACTATAAACAATCCAAAAAATCTAGTTCCTACAATAAAAGACAAAGGTAAAACAGTTTTTAACATCTTTTCTCCTTATAAAGGATAATTTTACTATGATTTTGATAAACTTTTTTTAAAGTCAAAACAAAAAGAGTAATTTATGAAGAAAAAATTAAAAATCATTTTAGCAACTTCTAACGCACACAAAGTAGAAGAAATCAAAAAATTTTTAACTACTTATGAAATTTATGCCTTAAATGAAATCATCACCCCTTTTGAAATCATCGAAGATGGCACGAGCTTTAAAGAAAATGCTTTGATAAAATCTAAAGCCATTTTTAATGCTTTAGGCAAAAAACAAGACGAATTTATCACCTTAAGTGATGATAGCGGTATAAGCGTAGAGGCTTTAGACAATGCACCAGGGATTTTTTCTGCAAGATACTCTCAAGAAGGCACTGATGAGGCCAATAGAAACAAACTCATCCAAGCCTTACATGAAAAAAACTTACATCAAAGCAAAGCTTTTTACACTGCAGCCATAGCTATAAGTTCAAAATATGGACATTTTAGTACGCATGGATATATGCATGGCCTTGCTATTGATACTCCAAGGGGTAATAATGGCTTTGGATATGATCCTTTATTTATCCCAAAAGGTTTTGATAAAACCTTAGGTGAATTAGATGAGCAAGTAAAATTAAAAATTTCACACCGCTCGCAAGCACTAATGTTTGCTACTTATATCTTAAGAGCATTAGAAAAAATGGAGCATTAATGAAACAATTTATAAAATATATGCTTATTGCTTTTGGGCTTTATGTGATTTGGATGTTGCTTTATTATAATTTTGCTTAAGATAATGATAGCTTAAAATAAAACTTGGTAATAAAAAAAGTGAACCAAACAAAAGCAAACTCATAGCTAAAACTGTAAGCAAGCCAAAATAAATCGTCGGGATAAAATTACTACTAATCATTACTAAAAAGCCTAAGATAATCGTAACACTAGTATAATAAATCGCACTTCCTATACCCATATGCGAAGCTTTTATAGCCTCTTCTAAGCTTTTATGTTTTAATTCTTCTTTAAAACGATGAATATAATGAATCATATCATCAACCCCTATTCCTATACAAATAGCAGCTATGGTAATGCTCATAATATCAAGTGGTATATTGAAAACACCCATTAAGCCAAATACTAAAGCCAAAGGTATGAGATTGGCCAAAATTGCCACAAAAGCATAAACAAAACTTCTAAAAATCACCACAAACAAAGCAAAAATCACAAGCACCACAAAGGCTAAAGTGTCAAATTGTGATGAAAAAAGACTTTGAAGCATATTATTATACAAAGGCATAATACCACTGATTTTAACCTCTACATTATCTTTTTGTAAAAGTTCTTTTAAATCTTTTTCAAGCTGTTTTAAAAAAGCATCGCGTCTTAAATTTGGATCACTATCTAGCATACGCACGCTAAATCGCAACTCATTATTTTCTACACTTACAAAAGGGGTTAAAACTTGCTTTTTAAAATTCTCATCTAAATTTTCATATAAAAACGCTAAGGCAAAATCATCTAAAGCCTTACCATCATTAATGCTTTTTCCAAGCTCTAGCAAACTTTGCAAGCTAAGCACAGAACCTACATATTTTTGCTTACTTAAAAACTCATGAATCTTAGCAGCTATTCTTGTTTTTTCACTACTAAAAAAATATCTATCATCTTTAGCTAAATCATCAAATTCTTGCTCAAACTCATCTAAGCTTTCATTTTGTTTTGGATCTTGCTTGAACTTGACAATCACATCTAAAGGCATAGTTCCGCCTAGCTCTTTATCTATAATCAACAAACCTTGTTTAATCCTAGAACTATCTTTAAAATAACTCACAAAGCTATTTTCTACTTTAATTTGTAAAATTCCATACAAAGCAAAAGCCACACAAAATAAACTTATGCCATAGATCACTTTTCTATGTTTTAAACTTACATTTGCACAAAAACTTAAAAATTTCAATGAATTTTGATTAAGCTCTTTAAAATTTAAACGTGGCATTAGTACCAAAATACTTGCAAAATAAATATAAGCTAAAACCAAACTCACACTAATACCAAGACTCATCATAATACCAAGTTTGATAATAGGCTCAATATCTGAAAAGACAAAACTTAAAAACCCAACAACTGTGGTTAAAATAGCAAAAAAACTAGGACTTGCTTTATCAAGTAAGGTTGAGAGCAAAAGCTTATAAACACTAGCTTTTGGGTGTTTGTGCAAATTTTCTATAAAATGTACGATTAAGTGTATCACAACAGAAACGGTGATAATAAGCACTAAAGCTACATAGTTTGAAGACACCACAGTAATATCAAAGCCCAAAAGTGCGAAAATCCCACTTGAAGTAAAAAGCGAAATCACACAAATTCCCAAAGCCAAAAACACCAAACGCAAAGAGCCAAAAAACCACCAAAGCGCTATAAATAAAAGTCCTACTAAGCTAAAACCATAAATTTTTAAATCACTTTTTACATAATTAATCATATCATTAGCGATCATTTCTACACCGCCAAGGTGCAAAAAGTCTCCATTTTGACTATACTTAGATACTATTTTAGTAATTTCCTCTAATCTTTTTGCGCTAAATTCTCTTGAGTTTTCTTGGTGTTCTTTAATCAAAGTTCTAAAATGCTCTTTTTCATTTTCACTTTTTGCATTATCCCTTGAATTAATCAAGTTATTATAAACAAGATCAGGCGCTAGATAAATCAAAATTCCTGTTGTTTTTCCATCTTTTGAGATGATATTATTTTTATAAAAGGGTTGGTTTAAAATTTCATTTTTAGCTAGATTAATATCCACATCTTGACTAAAAATATTAGGTATATTTTGGATAAGTTCTTTTAACTCTTTACCTTTAGAACTTGTAAGTAAAGGTGCATTAGCGATAGAAAATACCTTTTGCACGCCATTGATTTTTTCTAAATCAAGAGTTAAATTTTTTATAGTTTCTAAATTTTCTTTAGTAAAAATATCTTTATCTTTAGGAGCAAAAGCAAGCATTAAAAAATTATCATTACCATAACGTGCTGAAACTTCTCTATATAGTTTCAAACCCTCATCATGCTCTAAAAGCAAGCTTTCAGCACTTGCATCAACACTTAAATTTTTAGCAAAAAAACTAAAAAATATACAAAAGATTAAAGCAATCCCCAAAGTTAGCTTTGGGAAATTAAGAAAGATTTTTAAAATTTTACTTAGCATTATTTAGAAAAATCAACACTAGAAAGCTTTTCAAGCAAGGTTTTAAAATCGCCATTTTGCAAGACATCTTTAAATTGTGAGCGATAAGTTTGTATGATACTTATACCAAAAATATCCACATCATAAATTTGCCAATCATTATTTTTATCATAAAATTTAAAGATTACAAAATTTTCTTTGCCATCTACTATCATAGAAGTTTTCAAAAAAGCTCTTTTATTTTTTTCTTCTAAATTAATCACTTTTAATTTTTGAGAATCATACAAAGCAAGCTTATCTGTGAAACTTTTTTTAAGATTTTTTTCAAAGGCTTTATTAAATTCATTTTTTTCATTTTCACTTAATTTTTCATATCTTGTAGAAAGACTAAGTTTAGCCATAAGCTCATAATCAAAAACACCATCAAATAAAACAAAGATTTTTTCCGCCGCTTTAGCTTTATCATTTTTATTTTGATCTAGAATTTTTAAGCTCTCATCAATTTTTTCTTGCATAGTTTTAGAAATATCTTGCAAATTTAAAGCAAAAGCAAATGCTACACTAAAAAACAAAACTATGATTTTTTTCATTTATTCTCCTTATTTGATGAGTTCTTGGCGTCTTTGTTCATACGCATCGCGTATAAAAGTATAATAATCTACACTATTTTGGTAAATATCATCTATTTTTTCATACTCAAAACTTAATTCATTTAATTTTAATGCAGCATTTACGCCTGCTCCAACCCAAAGATTCTCAATATATCCCTCAGGCACCATAAACCAATTTACAGGTAAAGCTAAAGCATCTCTTACATTATAAGGACCTAAAAGTGGAAGCACTAAGTGTGGTCCACTACTTACTCCCCATTTGCCCAAAGTCGTTCCAAAATCAGCCTCATAACTTTTTAAAGGAGTTTTGCTCGCACTATCTAACAAACCAAATCCAAAAATCACATTCACACAAAATCTTCCAAATTCCTCGCCAGCTTTTCTAAATTCTAAACTTAAAAGGTGATTGATAAATCTAAAAGGCGATCTTGTGGTATCAAAAGCATTTTTTACCCCTGTTCTTATAAAACTTGGAGTAATACTTTTATAAGAAAGTGCAGCCGGTCTTAAAAAATAAGTATAAAGATCATAATTAAATTTACTCATAGCTTTATTATAGCTATAAAAGCTATCTTTGACTTCTTTTTTTTGATATTCTTGTTCAAAATCTTCAAAGTCATTTGCCAAAATCAAAGTATTAAAAAATAAACACAAACTTAGTATGTATTTTAACAAGTTTTTCCTTTTAAAATTTCACAAATTGAAACCTTAAATTATACAAAAATTAAAATAAATTTTTACATTAAAATACTTTTAAAATATTCTTTAAAAAGATTAAAAATTTTTATTTACCTATAAAATAAGTCTTAGAAAATATGCAAAAAATACAAATTTATTTTTGCTTTTAAAAATAAGCTATAATTTTTTCAAAATTTACTACTAAAAGGACAAAAAATGAAAAAAATTTTCACCCTGCTTTTTTTGTGTATTTTCGGCTATGGTGCTGATGTAAATATCGCTGCAGCTGCAAATGTAGCTTATGCTTTTAAAGCCTTGCAAAAAGAATTTCAAAAAGAAAACCCTGATATTAGTATCAATGTAAGCTTAGGCGCTAGTGGAAATTTAGTTTCACAAATCAAAAATGGAGCGCCATTTGATATATTTATGGCTGCAAATATGAAATTTGCACAAAGCTTGTATGATGATAATTTTGCTAGTACAAAACCTGTTATTTATGCTCAAGGAGCTTTAGCTTTACTCAGTGTTAGAATGGATTTAAACAAAGGATTACAAACGCTTAAAGAAGAAAAAGTAAAAATCATTACCATAGCTAATCCCAAAGCTGCTCCTTATGGTCAAGCTAGTATAGAAACTTTACAAAATGCTAAAATTTATGAGCAAACAAAAGCTAAAATCATCGAAGCAAAATCCATAGGAGAAGCACTTACTCAAACATTAAAAGCAGCCGATGTGGGTTTTATAGCAGCAAGTGCTTTATATGAAGATACGCTAAAATCTTATAAACTCCAAGAAGGAAAAAATTATATTTTAATCGATCCAAAGCTTTATGAGCCAATCAATCAAGGCATTGTTATCACTTCTTATGGTAAAGATAATGCCAAAGCTAAGAAATTTTATGATTTTATTTTAAGCAAAAAGGCTAAGGAAATTTTCAAAGCTTATGGCTATAATATCCCATGATTAAAGCTAAAATAAATACTATAAAAAATCATGAAAATATAAACTGGGTAGAATTTCTTATAAAAAAACATAAATTATATATGCTTGCTTTAGAACTTGATGAAAAAGCAAGCATTGATCAAGAAGTTTTACTTGCTTTTAAAAGTAGCGAATGCTTACTTAGTAAAAAAAATTTAGAAAACTCATTTTTAAATACCTTTTATGCAAAAATCATTGATATTTTTCAAGGACAAATCATCACTATCGTAAGATTAGAAAATGAAATTTGCACTTTCGAAGCTCAAATTAGCACTCATGAGTTTTTAGAGCAAGACTATCAAAAAAATGATTTTGTATTTGCTTATGTACATCCTAGCGCTTTATTTATCAAAGAGTATTTATGCTAAAACTTGATTTTGAAAAAATCTTTAAAAATAAAGAAAAAGAATTTAAACTTAAGGTTAAATTTGAAGTTAAAGAAGGAGAATTTTGTGCTATTTTTGGAAAAAGCGGTAGTGGTAAAACTACGCTTTTAAGAATTTTAGCAGGTTTTGAAAAAGCGCAAGGAATTTGCATTTTTAATAATACGATATTTTTTGATGATAAAAACTTTCTAAGCCCACAAAAAAGAAAACTTGGCTTTGTTTTTCAAGATTATGCTTTATTTGAAAATATGAATGTAGAGCAAAACTTACTTTTTGCCAAAAAAGATCTAAAATTTGCTAATGAACTTTTAGAACTTTTAGATTTAAGCAAACACAAAAAAAGTCATATTTTAGAACTAAGTGGAGGACAAAAACAACGCGTAGCTTTAGCAAGAGCCATTATGCAAAAACCCAAACTTTTACTTTTAGATGAACCATTTAGTGCCCTAGATAATGAGATAAAACTACACTTACATGATTATCTTTTAAATATACATAAAATTTATAAAATCACTACTATTTTAATCAGTCACGATGTAAGTGAAGTTTATAAACTAGCCAATAAAGTCATCATTTTAGAAAATGGAGCCATCATCAAAGAAGGTTCACCTAATGAAGTTTTTTTAAAAACACAAGGCTCACAAAAATTTGCTATAAAAGCACGCATTTTAAAACTACAAAAGCAAGATAGCATATTTATAGCCATACTTGCCATAGGTAATCAAATCAGCCAAGTAGCACTAAGCCCTTTAGAAGCTAAAGATTTTAAAGAAAATGATGAAGTGCTTTTGAGCCAAAAAGCTTTTGCGCTAAATTTAACTAAGATATAAAAAACAATGTTAAAATAAGATAAATTATTACAAGGTTATAAATGACTTATGGATTTTTTATCTTAAAATTTTATACAAGCTTATGGACAAAATGGAAGATAAGATTATCTTGTGGTTATTTTATAGCCCCTACTGCACCACCTTTTATCCTTTTGTAGTTTCATTTTTAAATTAATTTAAAAGGATATAAAATGCATTGGTTAGTATTAGCAATTAGTATAATTTTTGAAGTAATTGCAACAAGCTCGATGAAGTATGCAAGCATAAGTAAAAATAATCTTTATTTAATCGTTTTTGCGGTGTTTTTTTCATTTTCTTTAGCAGGTTTATTTTATGCTTTGAAAAAAATTGATTTAAGTATAGCTTATGCAACTTGGGCAGGTTGTGGTTTGGCACTTGTTAGCGTGGTGGGATTTTTAATCTTTAAAGAAGCAATAACCATTAATAAAATCATTTTTATTATTTTAATCATCACTGGAGTAGTGGGATTAAAACTTAGTGCTTAAGCCTTTTGGCTTAAAGCACATTCATACTTTGTATCATTACTTTTGCTTTACATTCAGCACAGCAATATAGTGTTTTTATCTTAGCTTCATCACCCATAAATCTTGGCTTCATAATGCTAGCGATTTTTTCAATGGCCTTTTTAGTAGCAAATTCTTTCCCACATTCTACACAGGCAAAAAGTTCATCTTGAGCTAAAACCATAAAAGAAAAATACTCTTTTTCTAAATCTATCCCGCTTCTTTGAAGCATTAAAGTATCTTTTTCAGCACAACTTGCCTCACAATATCCACAGGTAGTACATAAGCTTGCATTAAATTTCAAAGAATTATCCTTAGCATCAGCTACCAAAGCTCCTACATTACAAGCTCCCACACAAGAAAGACATAAGGTACAGGTATCTGTATTGATAGTGATTTTTCCATAGCGTATCCATTCTTTACTTGGGATATTGCCTAAATTTTCTTCCTTTATAAGCTCTCTTAATCTTATAGCAAAATCTTCTCTTTTTAAAAGCGCAGGATTATAAGAAATAAATTTGAGATTTTCTATAAAATGTGCTTGATTTATAGCCTCCAAAAGTTCTTTTTCATCTTTAGCTAGAAAAATTGCATTTTGTTTAAATTTTCTTTGAAAAATTTCATTCATCAAAGCTATCACTTCTAAAGCACCTTGCGATAAGCCATCGCTATAAAAAACCACACTCGCACCAGTTGTTTGAAGCATAGCTAAAAAATGTGCTTGATCAAGATAGTTTTCACCTTTAATCATAAAAGGCATTACATCTTCTTTTAAAGTGATATTTAAATTTTCTATAGACATTTTTTCAGGGATGATTAAAATGATTTTATCTTCATAAAATTTTAAAATTTCATAAAAGCTATTGCGTGGCATAGGTGCATAATCAAGTGCCCCACTAGGACAAATTCCTACACAATCACCACAGCTTAAACAATCCACATGAGAAAATTCTAATTTTCTTTGCTCATCATCTTTTAAAATAGCCACACTAGGACAAATTTCAGCACATTTTCCACAATGAATACTTCTTCTTTCATGGTATTGACAAATGCTATCATCATAACTAATATAATTTCTAAATTTATATTTTGGAAAATTAGAATTTAAAAGTTTTATAATTTCTTCTTGACTTAAAGTAGTTAAATCATAGCAACCACTTTGTTGATCAAAACTTTCTTTTTTTACATCATATAAGAAAAAATCACAATCAATTTCTACTTGCTCATTGTCTTTTAAGGCTATCACACAAAGCTCGCCCACGCAACCTAAAACACCCAAACATTGCTCATTGTTTAGTTTTAAAACCTTGTATTCTTGTTTTTTTAAACTTTCTATAAGCTCATTTTGATCCTCATTGCTTACAATAATTACATTTTTACCCACTTCTTTGGTGTATTCTAAATCAAGTCCCAAATCATAAACTTTAGATCTAATCTTATATAAGGACTCAATAGTTTTGGCTTTTTTAAGCACATCATCTTGTGAATTTTTAAGATAAAAATTAATCTCAGGCGCATAAACTTCAGGGTTTAAAAGCTTTGAATTTCCTATAAAAACTTCCTCATTACAGGCTTTTTGAACTATGCTAATATTATCACTTAGGGGAATTAAATCTTCATTTTCTAAAAATACAAAATCTTTCATAACGCTCTCTTTTAAATTTTTTAATCTTATTATATAAATTTCATTATAAAAAAGTTATAATTTTACTAATTTATTCTTAAGGTTTAAGATGAACAAATTTAGAAATTTTCCTCCCATAAACGCACTTATAAACGATGAAAACTTGGCTAATTACCCTTTATATTTAAGATCTCATTTTGCAAAAATAGTTGTTTCAAATTGTAAAAAAGAACTAAGTAAAGATGAAAATTTAAATTTTAGCTTGCAAGATTTGCTAAGTAAAATTGCTCAAAGTATTGATAAGTTTTTAAATATGCAAAGTCAAAGTTTGATCAATGCTACTGGAGTTATCATACATACTAATCTTGGTCGTAGCATTATTGATGAGAGTATTTTTGAAAGAACTAAAGAAATCATCTGCTCTTATTCAAATTTAGAGTTTAACATGCAAAGTGGCAAAAGAGGTTCAAGGTATGACGCACTTAGTGCGAATTTAAAAATATTATTTGATTGTGAAGATTGCTTGGTTGTTAATAATAATGCTTCAGCTGTATTTTTGATCTTAAACACCTTAGCAAAAAATGAAGAAGTTATTACTTCAAGAAGTGAGCTGGTTGAGATTGGAGGAAATTTTAGAATTCCTGAAGTTATGCTAGCAGCTGGTGTTAAGCTAAAAGAAATAGGCACGACTAATAAAACTCATCTGTACGATTATGAAAAAGCTATCAATGAAAATACTAAGATGATTTTAAAAACTCATCGTTCTAATTTTGCTTTTAAAGGATTTTTCGAAGAGGTAAGCTTAAGTGAAATTCACGCTTTAACAAAAAAGAAAAAACTCATATCTTATTATGATTTAGGTGCTGGCTGGTGTGAAAAGATTAATAAGCAACTTAGTAAAAACGAGCCAAGCGTGAAAGAGCTTTTAAAACATTGTGATATTTTAAGTTTTAGCGGTGATAAGCTTTTTGGCTCTACTCAAGCAGGCATCATACTTGGAAAGAAAAAATACATTCAACAATTAAAGAAAAATCAACTTCTAAGAATGTTAAGGGTTGATAAAATCACTCTAGCTTTTTTAAATGAAACTACCAAAGCTTACTTGGAAAAAGAATATGAAAAAATTCCTACACTAAAACTTTTAAATGATGATTTAAAAACCATAGAAAAAAAGGCTCTTTTTGTCAAAGAAAAAATTCCTACAAAATGTGAGTTAAAAACTTCTAAAAGTTTAGTAGGCGGTGGCTCTATGCCTGATAAAAGCTTAGATACTTTTGTGCTAAGTTTTGATGAAAAAGCTTTGCTTTTACAAGAAAAATTTAGAAAAAAAGGTGTGATTGGCCGTGTTGAAAATGGGCATTTTGTGCTAGATTTTAGAAGTATTTTAGAAAAAGATTTAAATAAAATAATAAGCATTATCAAAGAGGTATTTCATGCATAGTATCATCATAGGCACTGCTGGGCATATTGACCATGGTAAAACCTCACTTATTAAAGCTTTAAATGGTTTTGAAGGTGATAATTTAAAAGAAGAGCAAGAAAAAGGCATTACGATTAATCTTAGCTTTTCAAATTTAAAAAGTGAAAATTTAAATATTGCTTTTATCGATGTGCCTGGACATGAAAGTTTGATTAAAACTATGATAAGTGGTGCTTTTGGCTTTAGAGTATGTATGTTTGTCATAGATATAAACGAGGGTTTAAAGGCTCAAAGTATAGAGCATTTAAGGGTTTTGGAATTTTTAGGCGTAAAAGATGTAGTGCTTATTTTGAGTAAGGTTGATTTATGCAAGGATTTGTCGCAAAAGCAAGCAGAGCTTTTAAAAGAATTAAAAGCCTTTAAAATCAATATCTTAAAAGTTTTTCCAACAAGCATTTATGATGAGCAAAGTATATTAAATTTAAAAAACTATCTGCTTAGTTTAAAGCCTAAAGAAAATGAAGAAAATTTGATTTTTAGATACTACATTGATAGGGTTTTTTCTTTAAAAGGTATAGGAACGGTAGTAACAGGAAGCTTAAATGAAGGAAAAATCAGCAAAAATGAAAAAATCTTTTGCCTTGAAAATCAAAAAGATATCATTGTAAAAAATATACAAATTCATGAAGAAAATGTTTTAGAAGCAAAAGCTTATAATAGAGTTGCTTTGAGTTTAAATTGTGATTATCATGAATTAAAAAAAGGCTATGTATTAAGCAAAAAAGGTGTCTTTAAAAGCTTTAAAAGTATCGATGGGGTTGTTTTTAATACAGAGATTAAACACGGAAGCATTTTAGAATTTTGCAGTGGCTCAAAAAAGCTTAATGCAAAAATTAGTGTAATCAAAGAATTTGAAGATAAAACTTATATTAGTTTAGAGTTTGATAAAAGCTTACCTTTGTGTTTTGATGATAAATTTATCTTGCTTGAAAATGGGCGTATTAAAAGTGGTGGCGTGGTATTAAATGCAGTGAGTGAGCCTTTAAAAAAAGATATAAAAGCCAAGTATTTAGCACTTTTAGAACAAAAAGATTTTAAAAAAGTATTTGAGTTTTTAAAACAAACTCACAAACTTGGCTTTGGCTTACTTTCAAGCTATCAACGCTTTAAACTCACTCATGAACAAGCTTTAAACTTAGCAAAAAGTTTAGATCATGTTTTTGTCGATGAGCAAGCTTTAAATGTATATGATTTAAATGCTATGCAAACTTTGAAAGAATTTATTGATTTTATTTTCTCTAAAAATCCTTATGCTTTAATCTCACCTCATTCTATCGCCTTAAGGCTTAGCTGGGCGAGTGAGAGTTTTTGTGCTTATGTACTCAAGCAAATGCAAGAAAAATTAGATTTTAAAGATGGTATATGGTTTTTAAAAGGACAAAATTTTGAAAAATTGCAAGAAAAGGCTCATTGTGAGCTTTATGAAATTTTAAAAAAAGAAGGTATAAAACCTACCGCACCTTACAATCTTTATGAATATTTAGAGCTTGATAGGAAAAATGGAGATCTTATCTTAAAAAAACTTACCAAAGAAAACAAAGTCAAAAGATTAGCGCATAATCTTTTTATAGAAAAAAATGCCCTTGAAAATCTCATGCAAGAGTTTTTAAAGCTTTTACAAAATCATCATTTAGATGTCGCTTTTGTAAAAAATCATTTTCAAATTTCAAGAAAATACACCATAGCTTATTTAGAATACCTTGATAAAAACTATCCTCAAGTGATAAAAATCGAGGAAAAAAGAATGCTAAAAGTCTAAGTGTTAAAATTTACATTTTATAATGATAAAAATTTAAATTAAAGGAAAAAAATGAAAAAATCTCTAGCTCTTTTAACTCTTGCTAGCTCTTTATTTGCTGCAAGTAATGAAGAAATTATTAATTTTTTTAAGAAAAATCCAAATTTATCAAATGCAAATATTAGTGTTTCTAGTAGAGAAAAAATTCCTGATACTAACTTTGAAGCCGTGATAGTTAATTTTGAAATTAGTGGTAAAAATTTCCAAGAAATCGTTTTCACTCAAGATAATATCATCACAACCGAAGTAATTGATGTAAAAAAAGGTGAATTTTATTCTCAAGTTTATCAAGCAAAACTCATGGAAAAACAACAAGCTGAATTTTCAAAAAAAGCTCTAGTGGAACTTAAAAAAGAAAAAATGTTTATTTCTTTAGGCGATAAAAACAAACCTTTGCTTTATGTTTTTAGCGATCCTGAATGTCCATACTGTAGAATGCATTTAGATAAAATAGAAGAAACACTAAAAACTCATCAAGTTAAATTTATCTTAACCCCTATCCATGATACAAGCGCATTTGAAAAATCTGCATTAATCTATAAAGAAAGCAAAAATGCTAAAGATGATGCACAAAAAATTGCTATCATGAAAAAATACTATGATAAAGATATAAAAGATTATAAAAAACCTAGTGAAGCTGAAGTTAAAGCAGTAAGAGAAACTTTTGCAAAATACTCTAAACTTGGTCTTCGCGCCGTACCAACCATAATCGATGCTCAAAAATAATCTTTTCTTGCTTGTGCTTGCACTATTTTTAAGTGCTTGCACAGGCCCTATGCAAACTTTTATCCAAACAAATAATGAGGGTATTTTCCTGCATGCTAACAAAAATCAAAGTTTTTCTTTATACATCAATAATCCTTCAAAATTAAACACAAATTTAGAAGCCAAACTCACTCAAAAATTACAAAATTTGGGATTAGTTTTAGATAATACTCAAAGTGATTATAAAATTTATATCAATATAGTAGATTTTAAGAAATTTTCTTATGCACAAAGACTAATTGCTTCTAATGCAAGATTTTTTTATAATGACTTTGATAAAATAGATAATGTTTTTGAAATGGAAGTAGAAAATTACTATCTTTTGCAAGTTAATTTACAAATTAGTTCCAAAAACTCCACTCAAAGCACCTCACTTTTAGCAAGAACTGCTTATCTTAGCAGTATAGATAGAGCCAAAGAATCTTTAGAAGAAAAAATTGCTAATCAAATAACAAGCTTTTTTTATATGCATTAAAGATGGCATTTAAGCCATCTTTTTAAATATAACCATGATCAATCATCGCATCAGCTACTTTTTTAAAGCCTGCTATGTTTGAACCTACTACTAAATTTCCTTCATGATTATAAGCTTTTGCACACTCGTATGAATTTTCAAAAATATTTTTCATAATCTTATGCAATTTTGCGTCAACTTCATCAAAACTCCATTGACACATACTTGCATTTTGTTGCATTTCAAGTTGAGAAGTCGCTACACCACCTGCATTTGCAGCCTTAGCTGGAGCAAATAAAAAGTCTTTTTGATTTAACATAAAATCAATCGCTTCAAGTGTGCTTGGCATATTAGCTCCCTCTGCTACCATACGACAACCATTATGATATAAGGTTTTAATATCTTCTAAATTTAACTCATTTTGCGTAGCACTTGGAAAAGCTATATCACAAGGTATACTCCATACTCCATTACAACCTTGTTTATATGCACTTTTTGGAGTAAAAATAGCACCTTTTTTAAGCGCTGCATAATCACTCACCCTAGCTCTTTTTACTTCTTTAATTTCTTTTAATAAATCTAAATCTATTCCATCTTTATCATAAACAAATCCATCGCTATCACTTATTGTGATTGCTTTTGCACCAAGTTGGTGTAATTTTTCTATGGTATAAATTGCCACATTTCCACTACCTGAGACTGCACATTCTTTTCCTTCTAATGCATTGCTATATTTTGCTAGCATTTCTTGAGTAAAATACACGCAGCCATATCCTGTTGCTTCTGTTCTTGCTAAACTTCCACCCCATGGAATTTTCTTTCCCGTTAAGGTTCCATCAAAATTAGAGCTAATTTTCTTATAAGCTCCAAACATATATCCAATTTCCCTAGCACCAACCCCTATATCACCAGCTGGAACATCAGTGCTTGCACCTATGATTTTTGAAAGTTCAGCCATAAAAGCTTGACAAAAACGCATAATTTCTGCTTCACTTTTACCCTTAGGGTCAAAATTTGCTCCACCTTTAGCACCGCCTATCATCAACCCTGTTAAAGAATTTTTAAAAATTTGCTCAAAACCTAAAAATTTTAAAATATCCAAATTTACACTAGGATGAAATCTAAGTCCACCTTTATAAGGACCTAAACTAGAATTAAACTGCACTCTATAGCCAAAATGTGTTTGAGCTTTACCTGCATCATTGATATATACAACTCTAAATATAGTTGTTTTTTCAGGCATTACAATACGCTCTAATATTGCATGATCTTGATAAGTTTTGTTAGATTCAAGTAAAGGTTCTAAAGAATTTAATACCTCAGTTGCTGCTTGAAAAAAGATAGGTTGTCTTGGGGAAATTGTTTGAATTTTTTCTAAAGTTTCGTTGATATATTGTTTAGCCGTACTCATAAATTGTCCTTTTTATAGTATCTTGCTGTTTGTTTTAGCTAAAAATTTTTTTAGCGCCATTTGCTCCTTTGTTCCTATTTTGTAATAAATTAGCTTTAAGTATGCGCTAATTTCCTTTTGAGAAAGATTTCTTGATTTAGAATAATCTAGCAAAATATATTGTGGAATGAAAATTTTACTTTTTGTGAAATTTTTCATCATTCTTTTATAAATAGAAAAATTTTTAACACAAGAAAAGCGCGCAAAAACAAAAGGTAGTTTTGTCTTTTCATACCATAATTCACACAAATCAATATAATCTTTTGGATTTTGCAAATAAAGTTTTAAAGCCTTATCACCGATGATAACCTCCCCTTTTTGCTTTAAAACTTTTGCAAGAGCATTAGAAGTTGCAGAACTTGCATCTTCTTTGCTTTGAGAATGTTTTTTTACTAAAACGCTTTTTACCTTTTTGCTTGCGCAAATTCCCACATTTAAGGTTTTGTATTTTTTTCTACGACTTTCAATGCTTGAAATAATCGCTGCATCAATACGTCTAAAATACAAATGGCGATTTAGCTTACTAGGAACCCCTTTTTTGTATTCTGTAGTTTGCTTAACATAGCTAGGAAAAGCTGCTTTTTTAAGATAGATATGCAAAGGGAGTAAATTAAGATAATCTATCTTTCCAAAAACCATCTTAGCCTTTCTATGATTAAGTATTAGTATCCTATAAAAAAATATCTTAAATATAAATTAATTTAATTAAAAATATAATCAATACTAAAATTTATATCAAAATTTAACATTTATTGTAAAAAATTATTTTGTAATCTTAGATTATTAAGTAAAAAATTAAAATAATAGAAAAGTCAAATTGAAAGATTGAAAATAAAAATTAAGTTTTATTCAAAAAAATATTTTAAATAAAACTTAATCTATAAAAACTATTGTAAGCTTGCTAGATATTTTTGATAGTCAAATTCTTTTACCAAAGCCACTCCATCTTCAACTGCAGCTTTTGCCACAGCAGCACTAACTACAGCTTTTACCCTGCTATCAAATGGTTTTGGTATAACATAGTCTCTACCAAAGCTAAGCTCTTCTACTCCATAAGCTTGTTTTACCTCATCAGTTACTTCAAGCTTAGCTAAATCAGCCAAAGCTTTAGCAGCAGCTACTTTCATATTTTCAGTGATTTTAGTCGCTTTTACATCTAAGGCTCCTCTAAAAATAAAAGGAAAACCTAAAACATTGTTAATTTGATTTGGATAATCACTTCTACCTGTTCCAACTATAGCATCATTTCTAACCCTTTTAACATCTTCAGGCATTACTTCAGGCACAGGATTAGCTAGTGCAAAAATCACAGGATCCTTAGCCATACTTAAAATCATCTCATCATCTAAAATCTTAGGTGCACTTAAACCCAAAAACACATCAGCACCTTTTAAAGCCTCTCTTAAAGTACTATCTTTGGTATCGCTCACAAATTCTAGTTTGTATTTATTTAAATCATCTCTTTGAGTATTAATCACACCCTTACTATCTACTAAAACGATATTTTTAACCCCTAAATTTCTATACATTCTAGCGCTTGCAATACCCGCTGCACCCGCACCACTTACTACTACTTTAATATCTTCAAATTTTTTACCACTAATTTCCATAGCATTCATTAATCCTGCTGTAGAAATGATCGCTGTACCGTGTTGATCATCATGCATTACTGGAATTCCAAGATCTTGCAAAGCAGCTTCTATTTCAAAGCATTTTGGTGCTGAAATATCTTCTAAATTAATTCCTCCAAAGGTAGGTGCTATAGCTTTACAAAAGGTAACAATCTCATCTACACTATGAGTATTAATTTCTAAATCATAGGCATTAACATTAGCAAATTTTTTAAATAAACAAGCCTTTCCTTCCATCACGGGCTTACTTGCGCTTGCTCCTATATTGCCAAGCCCCAAAACCGCACTACCATCACTTACTATGGCAACTAAATTAGCTTTATTAGTGTATTTATAAGCCAAAGTTTCATCTTTTGCTATCTCAACACAAGGTTCAGCAACCCCCGGAGAATAAGCTAAAGATAAATCATGCGCACTATCCATAGGCTTTCTAGCAACAATATCTACTTTACCCCCTAAGTGGTATTCTAAAGCCTCTTCTTTTAAATTCATTATTTCCCCTTCATGTAAGTTAGTAAATTTTCTATTCTAAGCTTAGCTTTTTGCACTCCTAAAAATTCTAATACTTCAAATATACTAGGACTTACCGAGCTTCCAGTGAGTGCAATGCGTATGGCTTGAGCTAGATCTTTTAACTTAAGATTATTTTCTTCTAAGAATCGATTAGTTAATTCTTCAAATTCACAAGCATTTTTTTGCTCATTTAAAACCATAGCGTATTTTTCCAAATAAGTTAAATTTGTTACATTAAGAAATTTATCTACAGCCTTTTGATCGTATTCTTTTGGGTCATTTAGTAACACTTTAGCCCCGCTAATAACATCATGCAAGGTTTTAGCTCTCTCTCTTAACATATCTAGTAAAAATCCTGCTTTTTCATACTGACTTAAATCAAAACCTAAATCTTTTAATTGTCTATTGATTTCTTCAAAAGGTAAAGTTTTAATATAATGAGCATTAAGCCATTCTAGCTTTTTAAAATTATAGCAAGAAGCACTTTTATTAATATGATTTGGATCAAAAAGCTCTTGCATACTTTCTAAAGAAAAAATTTCATCATCACCATGACTCCAACCAAGACGCACTAAAAAATTTAACAAGGCTTGAGGTAGAATTCCCATATTTTTATATTCCATCACATCAGTTGCCCCATGACGCTTAGAAAGTTTTTTACCATCTTCACCATGTATCATAGCCACATGATAAAATTTAGGAATTTTA
The DNA here is from genome assembly GCF_025771405.1 of Campylobacter sp. RKI_CA19_01116. Classification (NCBI taxonomy): domain Bacteria; kingdom Pseudomonadati; phylum Campylobacterota; class Epsilonproteobacteria; order Campylobacterales; family Campylobacteraceae; genus Campylobacter; species Campylobacter sp. RKI_CA19_01116. Next base: position 138,465 of record NZ_JAKMQF010000002.1, on the reverse strand, counting down.
AAACCTAGTGCCTCATAAAGAACGATTTGTTTTGGGGTATTTGATAAATGATCATCCCCTCTTATAACATCACTCACACCCATTAGCGCATCATCAATTACAACAGTTAGATTATAAATTGGGCTACCATCGCTTCTTGCAATTACAAAATCATCTAAAATATCTTCAGCCTTAAAACTAACCTCGCCTTTAATACCATCTATAAATTTAATCTCTCCACTTTGTGGTGCTTTTATACGCACCACAGGCTCAATACCACTTGGGGGAGTTCCTTTAAAATCTCTATATCTACCATCGTATTTTGGGCGCTCTTTGGCTGCTTCTTGCTTAGCTCTTAACTCATCAAGCTCTTCTTTGCTCATATAACAATAATAAGCCTTACCCTCATCTAATAATTTTTGAATGTATTTTTTATAAATTTCAAATCTTTGAGATTGATACTCAATCGTCCCATCATAATCAAGCCCACACCATTTAAATGCTTCTATAATAGCTTGTGTAGCTTCTTGTGAATTTCTTTTTAAATCCGTATCTTCAATACGCAATAAAAATTTACCCTTATTTTTTCTTGCATAAAGATAATTATATAAAGCCGTTCTAAGCCCTCCTATGTGCAAATATCCTGTTGGAGAAGGAGCAAAACGCGTTGTGATTTCTTGCATATTTTTACCTTTTTTAAATTTTTATTGTTATAATGCTATATTTACACTTAAATAAAGGTTTTATATGAGAAAATTTTTAATATCTTGTTGTTTTGCTGCAAATATTTTATATGCTCAAACCCTTGGTGGCGTAGCAATGGTAGTAGAAAATCAACCTATTACTCTTTATGACATAGAACAAACCATGAAAGAATTAAAAACTAATGATAAACAAAAGGCTATAGCATTTTTAGTAGATGATAAAGTTCAACAAAGTGAAGCTAAAAAGTTGGGAATTTATGTTAGTACTTTTGAACTTAATGAAAAATTAGCCCAAATAGCAAAAGGCAATAAAACCGACATTAATGGTTTGCAATCAAAGATAGAAAAAGATGGTTTAAGTTTTGAAGTTTTTAAAAATAAGGTTAGAAAAGATCTTGAAAGAGAAAAGCTTTATAGAAGCATAATGCAAAATGCAAAAATCAATATCGATGATGAAACACTAAAACATTTTTACGAAAGCAATCTTGATAAATTTAGCACTTTTTCAAATATAGACTTAGTTGTTTATAATTCTACTAATCCTGAACTTTTACAACAGCTTGCACAAAATCCTATGTATAAAAATTCTCAAATTAAATCAAAAGCCATTAGTTTAAACGCAGCTAGTTTAGATCCAAGATTACTTGCTTTATTAAACAATACAAAAATAGGAGAATTTACTCCGGTATTAAATGGTGAAAATGCTTATATAGTATATTTTGTTAAAGAAAAATATGGTAAAAATCCTATCGAATTTGACTTAATCAAAGATCAAGTTAGCAATGTCTATACCCTAACTCAAAAAGAACAAGCCTTAAAAAATCATCTTGATAAAATCAGAGCAAATGCTCATATAGAAGAATTAAGATAGGTTAAACCTATCTTAAATTAATGTCTTGAAAGATAATTTGTATCATAATTATTATTGATAAAATCTGCATTATCCATCATTGCTAAATGAAAATCTTTAGTTGTTTTAATCCCACCTACAATAAGCTCTTGCAAGGCTATTTTCATTTTAGAAATAGCTGTGTTCCTATCTTCTCCCCAAACAACTAATTTTCCAATCATAGAATCATAATAAGGAGGCACGCTATAATCTTGATAACAATGACTTTCCATTCTTACATTGCGTCCTGCTGGAGCTACGTATTTTGTGATTTTACCTGGGCAAGGTAAGAAAGTTTTGGAATCTTCAGCAGTGATTCTACATTCTATAGAATGACCTTTAAGTTTAATTTCTTCTTGCTTTGGTAAAGGATACCCTTCTGCTACTTTAATCATAAGCTCAATAATATCTACCCCACTTACCATCTCACTCACACAATGCTCAACCTGCAAACGCGTATTCATTTCAATAAAATAAAAATCTAAATTTTTATCCACTAAAAACTCAAAAGTTCCCGCACCCTCATAATCAATAGCTTTAGCAGCTTTTACTGCTGTTTCATGAAGTCTTGCTCTTGTTTTTTCATCTAGTAAAATTGCAGGAGATTCTTCTATAAGCTTTTGATGGCGTCTTTGCATAGAGCAATCTCTCTCACCCAAATGTATCACATTACCAAAGCTATCTCCTATGATTTGCACTTCTATATGGCGTGGGTTTTGGATATATTTTTCCATATACATAGTTCCATCGCCAAAAGCACTCATAGCTTCACTTTCTGCTGACCAATAAGCTTTTTCCAAATCTTTTTCATCTTCAACTACACGCATACCACGGCCACCGCCGCCTGCTGCTGCTTTTAAAATCACAGGATAGCCTATTTCTTTAGCAAGTTTTTTTGCTGCTTCAACCCCACCTAAAGCCCCATCGCTTCCTGGGATTACAGGCACACCTGCTCTTTGCATTACTTGTTTAGCTTTGCTTTTATCACTCATTAGTGCCATAGCAGCTACTGAAGGGCCTATGAATTTGATATTATGTTTTGCACAAATTTCAACAAAATTTTGATTTTCACTTAAAAATCCATACCCTGGAAAAATCGCATCCGCTTCACTTATTTCAGCCGCACTAATAATAGCTGGGATATTTAAATAACTTTCTGAACTTCTAGCATTTCCTATACAAATACTCGCATCAGCGTATTTTAAGTACAAAGCATCTTTATCTGCAGTAGAATACACACAAATTGCTTTTTTTCCCATTTCTTTTACAGTTCTTAAAGCTCTTAATGCAATTTCTCCACGATTTGCTATTAAAACTTTTTTAATTTCCATTTTATAATTTCTCCACCACAAATAAAGGCATGCCAAATTCTACAGGCTGACCATCTGCAACTAAAACTTCTACTATCCTACAGTCATATTCAGCTTCGATTTCATTCATGATTTTCATCGCTTCAATAATTGCTATAGTACTTCCTTTTTTAATAGTTTGTCCTGCTTTAGCAAAAGGTGCTGCACCTGGGCTTGGAGCTTGATAAAAAGTACCTACCATAGGGCTATTGATAGTTGGTTTATTAGAAGAGTTTGAGCTTGCTTTGGTCTCATTAACTACATTTACATTAATTGGCTGTGGAGCTGGAGCAACAGGAGCTGGAGCTGGTAATTCACAACATAAATCTTTTTCTAGTTCTATTTCAAATCCATCTTGTTCTTTTATTTTAATCTTGCTTATACTTGCTTCTGCAAAAAGTTGCATTAGTTCTTTGATTTCTTCTTTTGTCATATATTCTCCTTAATTTATAAGACTTAATTTATAATTATATATAAAAATACTAAAAATAACTTCAATTATTTATTTTTTACTTTTATTTTAAGATATAATTTAAAAATTCACTTTAATTATAAAGGACAAAAATGGGCTTAAAAGCAGATAATTGGATCAAAAAAATGGCATTAGAACACAATATGATAGAGCCATTTTGCGAAGCAAATATAGGTAAAGGTATAGTTAGTTATGGGCTTTCAAGCTATGGATATGATATAAGAGTTGGAAGAGAATTTAAAATTTTTACTAATGTAAATTCCACTGTTGTAGATCCTAAAAATTTTGTAGAAGAAAATGTAGTAGATTTTGTAGGAGATGTATGTATAGTACCTGCAAATTCTTTCGCGCTTGCTAGAACGGTTGAGTATTTTAAAATGCCAAATGATGTTTTAGCTATTTGCCTTGGTAAAAGTACTTATGCAAGATGTGGTATTATAGTGAATGTAACTCCTTTTGAGCCAGGTTTTGAAGGACATATCACTATAGAAATTTCAAACACAACTCCACTACCTGCTAAAATTTATGCCAATGAAGGTATAGCTCAAGTTTTGTTTTTACAAGGAGATGAGCCTTGTGATGTAACATATGCTGATAAAAAAGGCAAATACCAAGCCCAAACAGGTATAACTTTACCAAGAATTTTAAAATAATTTTATTTTCAGCCGATATAAAAACTTAGTCAAGTAATAGGAAAATATATATGTTTAATGGAAAAAGCATTTTAATCACCGGTGGTACAGGAAGTTTTGGAAAAACTTATACTAAAACTTTACTTCAAAAATACAAACCTAAAAAAATCATCATTTATTCACGCGATGAACTCAAGCAATTTGAAATGGCAAGAGAATTTAATAATAATTGCATGCGTTATTTTATAGGTGATGTAAGAGATAAAGAAAGATTAAATATAGCAATGAAGGATGTTGATTTTGTCATCCATGCAGCTGCTATGAAACATGTGCCAATTGCAGAATATAATCCAATGGAATGTATAAAAACCAATATCCACGGAGCGCAAAATGTAATCGATGCGTGTTTAGAAAATAATGTAGAAAAATGCATTGCACTTTCAACTGATAAAGCATGTAATCCTATTAATTTATATGGAGCTACAAAGCTTGCAAGCGATAAGCTTTTTGTAGCAGCAAATAACATAGCAGGAAATTCTCATACTAAATTTAGCGTTACAAGATATGGCAATGTAGTAGGCTCAAGAGGCTCTGTTATACCATTTTTTAAAAAACTCATCAATGAAGGCGCTAAAGAACTTCCTATCACAGATGAGAGAATGACAAGATTTTGGATATCTTTAGAAGATGGGGTTAATTTCGTGTTGAATAACTTTACATATATGCATGGAGGAGAAATTTTCGTGCCAAAAATTCCTTCTATGAAAATTGTAGATTTAGCTAAAACCATGGCTCCTAATTTAGCTCATAAAATCATAGGCATAAGAGCAGGTGAAAAACTACATGAAATTATGATTTCAAGTGATGATAGTCACTTAACTTATGAATTTGAAAATTATTATGCCATTAGTCCAAGTATTAAATTTACTAATATGGAAATTGATTTTAGCATAAATGCAAAAGGACAAAAAGGAAAAAAAGTTTCCAATGGCTTTTCTTATAGCTCAGATAATAATAAAGAATGGATTAGCCAAGAAGAGCTTTTAAATATAATAAATCATACAGAGCTTGAAAAATGATAACTTATTCTCATCAAAATATTGACGAACAAGACATACAAGCAGTTTGTAAAGCTTTAAAAGATGATTTTTTAACCGGAGGAAAAAAGGTTGAAGAATTTGAACAAGCCCTTTGTGAATATGTGGGTGTAAAATATGCTTGCGTACTAAATTCAGCTACTTCTGCCTTACACCTTGCGTATTTATCTTTAAATGTAAAAGAAAAAATTGTCTTAACAACTCCCATTACCTTTGCTGCAACTGCAAATGCAGCTTTAATGGCAGGTGCTAGGGTTGAGTTTATAGATGTAAAAAGCGATGGAAATATTGATGAGAAAAAACTTGCTTTAAGATTAAGCCAAGATAGCTCTAATATAGGAGCAATTTGCGTGGTTGATTTTGCGGGAAATAGTGTAGAAATGGATGAAATCTTAGCCTTAGCTAAACAATATAATATCCCACTAATTGATGATGCAAGTCATGCACTAGGTGCTACTTATAAAGATCAAAAAGTAGGCTCTATGGCAGATTTAAGCATATTTTCTTTTCATCCGGTTAAACCTATCACAACCTTTGAGGGTGGTGCGGTTGTTAGCAATGATGAGGAATTAATCTCAAAAATCAAGCTTTTAAGAAGTCATGGCATAGTCAAAAAAAGACTTTGGGATAGTGATATGATTGAACTAGGCTATAATTATCGTTTAAGTGATGTAGCTTGTGCTTTGGGTATAAATCAACTTAAAAAACTTGACAATATGCTAGAAAAAAGAGAAATCATCACAAGTTTTTATGATAAAGAATTTGAAAAAAATCCTTATTTTAGCACTATAAAAATCAAAGATTATAAAAAAAGCTCAAGACATTTATACCCTATTTTGCTTTTTCCTGAATTTTATTGCCAAAAAGAGATTATTTTTGAAAAATTATTAAATTTAGGCATAGGTGTACAAGTGCATTATAAGCCTACTTATGAGTTTAGTTATTATAAAAATTTATATGGAAATTTATTTTTAGAAAATGCGGATAATTTTTATAAAGCCGAGCTTAGCATACCTGCTCATCAAGAAATGAGTCTAAAAGAAGCACAATTTATTAAAGATAGTTTATTTAGGATTTTAGAAGAAACTAAAAAGGCTTGTTGTGAGTAAAAGTATGTATGAGCTAGCTTGTGAGCTTTTTCCTATATGTAGAAGTATTACAGGAGCTGGCTTTAGACAAAGCTTAAAAATACTTGATGAGGCTATGGGAGGGGATATATTAAAAATTCACTCTATGACAAGTGGAAGTAAAGTATTTGACTGGGAAGTACCTGCTGAATGGGAGATAAACGATGCTTATATCATCACTCCAGACGGAGAAAAAATTTGTGATTTTAGGCAAAATAATCTTCATGTGTTAAACTATAGCACAGGCATAGACACAGAGCTTGATCTAGCAAGCCTACAAGAGCATCTTTACTCTATAGAGGATATGCCTGATGCCATACCTTATGTGACAAGCTATTATAAAAGGCGTTGGGGGTTTTGTATAAAACATGAAGATAGAGTTAAACTAAAAGAAGGAAAATATAAAGTTTTCATAGATGCAAAGCACCATGAAAATGGAGTTTTAAACTATGCTGATTTACTCATACCTAGCACGCAAGAAACAAAAGATGAAATTTTAATTTCCACTTATCTTTGTCATCCATCTATGGCAAATAACGAGTTAAGCGGTCCTGTGGTAGCTACATTTTTAGCTAAATGGCTTTTAGAACTTAAAGAGAGAAAATATAATTATCGTTTTGTTTTTATTCCTGAAACCATAGGAAGTATTGTTTATCTTAGTAAACATTTAAAACATTTACAAAAACACACTAAAGCAGGTTTTGTACTCTCTTGTATAGGTGATGATAATGCTTACTCACTCATTCACACTCCAAGTGAAAACACCCTAGCAGATAAAGTAGCTTTGCATACCTTAAAAGAAAAAAATAATTTTAAAGAATTTAGCTTTTTAGATAGAGGAAGCGATGAGAGACAATACTGCTCTACTTTGGTAAATTTACCCGTAGTTGGAATTTGTAGAAGCAAGTATCTAGAGTATAAAGAATATCATACTAGCAAGGATGACTTAAATTTCATCAGTAAAGAGGGATTGCAAGGTGGCTTAAAAGCTATGCAAGAAATTATCATGAATTTAGAAGTGAATGAAATTTATCAAAATACCGTATTTTGCGAACCCAATTTAGGCAAAAGAGACTTATATCATACTATCAATACTTCTTCAACCAATGATATACCAATATCATGTAACTTTTTAGCATATTGTGATGGTAAAAACGATGTTTTAGATATAGCCTCAAAGCTAAACATGCAAGCTTATGAATTAAAAGATTTAATAGAAAAATTAAAATTTCACGGATTGATAAAATGAAATATTTCTTAGAACATAATGATAAAAAATACTCTAATATTGACTTAATAGAAGCTTTCAAAAAACTTGGCATCAAAAAAGGCGATATTTTGTGTGTGCATACTGAACTTTTTAATTTTGGCACACCCTTGCTTCCTAGAAATGAATTTTTACAAACTATATTAGATTGTTTTTTTGAAGTTATAGGTAAAGAAGGTACTTTAATCATGCCTACATTTACCTATAGTTTTTGCAAAAATGAAGTTTATGATAAATTAAATTCTCCTACAAAAATGGGTGCTTTAAATGAATATTTTCGCAAACAAGCAGGGGTAAAACGCACTAATGATCCTATATTTTCCTTTGCTATAAAAGGAGCCAAAGAAGAATTGTTTTTAAAAGACACTACAAGTTGTTTTGGAGAAAATTGTGTATATGATGTTTTAATAAAAGAAAATGGAAAATTTATTACTTTTGGGGGTATTGGACACACCATAACCCACCATATTGAAGAAAAATATCAAGTAGATTATAGATATTTTAAAAAATTTCAGGGTTTTATTCTTGATGAAAATGGAGAAAAACAAAAAAAAGAAATATTATATTTTGTTAGAGATTTAAACAAACATTCTCTTCCTAATATTAAAAATATTATTAAAATAGCTTTATCATCTTTTAAAAGCGATATGATAAAATTTGCCAATGATAACATAAGTATTTTTATTGCTCAAGAATATGAAAATGCCATAATAAGAGCCTTAAACATGAATAAAAATGCACTTATTTTAAAGGATGATTAAAAAAATGAAAAACAAATTTTATGAAATTTTAGAGAATATACTAGAAGTAAAAGTTAATGAAAATTCAAATTTAAGCATGCAAAATTGCAAAAATTGGACTTCTTTAAATCATATTGATATAATCATGAGCTTAGAAGAAGAATTTGAAATCAAATTTAGCAAAGATGAATTAAGTCAACTAAAATCACAAAATGAACTTTTGCAAGCTATCAAATCAAAGGTAAAAAATGAAAAATATTAAAAACTTATTTGAGTTAATAGCTATAAAAAATCCAATTCACGCAAAATATTTAAATAAAATCAGTCTAACAAATGAAGATGAAATAGAATTTGAAAATCTCATTTCATATTATCTTCAAAACAATATTTCTTTACAAGAGCAGTGCGAATGCTATTTAACTATACTTAATGACACTTTAGAAGAAACAAAATATTTCATAGAAAATAACTCATATAGATATAAAAGTTTTGAAGAAGTAAAAGATAAAGTCTATTTCAATGAAACTTATATGAAAAAATACATGATAGGGCTTGCGCTTTCATCTTATATTTGGATTGCTCATATAAAAGTTAGAAAGTATTTTGAAAATTATCTTCAATCAAAAGGCAAACATGAAAATTATTTTGAAATAGGCCCAGGACATGGAGAATTTTTTACTAAAGCTGTTAAAAGTTTGAAATTTGATTATTATTTAGGTTTAGATTTATCCCCTACTAGTTGCGAATTGACAAAAAATATGGTGGAAAATCAAGTTAAAAATTTAATTAATAATTGTGAATTTTTATGTAAAGATTTTTTTCAATTTCAATTTCACAAAAAGGCTGATTTAATAGTAATTGGAGAAGTTTTAGAACATGTTGAGCAACCTTTAGAATTTTTAAAAAGAGCAAAAGACTTATTAAGTGATGAAGGTGAAATTTTCGCAACCATACCTATCAACGCACCTGCAATTGATCATATATACTTATTTACACATCCAAATGAAATTTTTAAAATGGCAAAAGAAGCAAATTTAAAAATAAAACAATATGAATGTTTTATGGCAAATGACTATTCTTTGGAAAAAGCTTTAAAATTTAAAAATGCTATAACTATGGCTGTGGTATTTGAAAAATGAATTTAAATTTACCAATCCACCATATAGGTGTAGCATGTAAATCTTTAGAAAAAGAAAGAAAAATATTTGAAAAGCTAGGTTTTATTAAAGAAGCTGAATTTATAGACGAACAACAGGGAGTAAAAGGGGAATTTATTATTCCAAAAAACAACTTACTTCCTCAATATCGCTTTGAACTTTTGTCAAATCTAAATGAAAAAGGTGTATTAGATAGCTATTTGAAAAATAAAACTAAAATGTATCATATAGCTTATGAAAGCAAAAATATAGAGCAAGATTTATCTTTACTTTTAAATGATGGTTTGATAGTTGTTGATATAATGAAAGCAAGTTATTTTGCAAAACTTTGCTTTGTGATGATGAGTAATAATTTATTGATAGAATTGGTAGAGCTAAAATGAATCTTTTTTCACCGAATTTAAAAAGAAATGATCTCATAAAATTTAGCAAAGAAAATCATCATAAAAAAATTACTATCAATGTTTTTAGAAATAACTCTTTTGAAGTGATTTCAAGCATACTAAATGCATTTTTAGCCTTTAGTAAATTAAAGGCTGAATTTAACATAAGCTCTTATGATGATAGTTTAAGTTATGATAATTTTCAAAAAGCAGATTTAAACATCATATTTATAGATTTAAACAATTATAAAAAAAATGTAGATGATTTTATCAAAGAAAAAATACAAGAACTATCAAGCATTAGCAACGCTCCTATCATCACACTTTTACTTGGCAATACAAACTTAAAAGAATATAGTATTTGTGAAATACTAAAGCCCTTTTTAGATGAAAATCTCATCATAGATGATAGTAATTTTGAAATAAATGCAAGCAGACTTAGCAATAAAGCTTGTGTAAAATTAGCCCAAATTCTAGGACTAAAAATCCTACCTAGCTTTTTACAACCAACTTTAAAAGCAATCATCATAGATCTTGATAATACCTTATACCAAGGAATTTTAGGTGAAGATGGCATTGAAAATCTTACTTTATCTAATAATCATAAAGCCTTGCAAAGCGAGCTTTTAAATTTAAAAAATCAAGGTTTTTTACTCGCCATTGCTTCAAAAAATGAAGAAGAAGATGTAAAAAAACTTTTTTCACAAAGAAAAGACTTTTCATTACAACTTGATGATTTTAGTATGATCAAGGCTAATTGGAAAAGTAAAGACGAAAATATCAAAGAAATTGTAAATTTTTTTAATATAGCTTTTGATAGTGTGCTGTTTATTGATGATAATATAGCCGAAATTGAAAATGTATCACACCTTCATATTAACACCTTACTAGCTGATGAAAATAGTGCTTATAGTTTAAAGCTCTATCCTAGACTTTTAAAAACAAGCTTTAGCAAGGAAGATGAGTTAAGAAGTGCTGATATTAAAGCAAATTTACAAAGACAAGAGCTTAGCAAGCTTAACCCTAAAGAGTATTTTGAAAAATTACAAATTTGTTTGAAATTTCATATCAACCACGCAGATGAACTTGAAAGAATTTCGCAACTACTTAATAAAACTAATCAATTTATATCAAATTACTCAAGATTAAGCTTAAAAGAGTGCAAAGAATTTATGCAAAAACATGCTATTTTGACTATAAGTATGAGTGATAAATTAAGCGATAGTGGTATTATAGCAATTTTTGTAGCTTATGAAGATGAAACAAATTTAATCATAAAAGATCTTTGCATAAGTTGTAGAGCCTTAGGAAGAAGGCTTGAAAAAATTATGCTATATAAGGCTATAGAGTTATTACACCTGCATTTTAATACAAAAGAATGTATTTTATACTTTCAAAAAGGCGAAAGAAATATGCCATTTTTGGAATTTTTATATAGTTTAAATGCAAATATAAAAGAAAATTTTGCTCTAATCCAAAAAGAAATGATAAATTACGAAGGACTTATAATTGAAAGCTAGTTTTAATAAAGCCAAAATAGCAGGCATAAGCGTTTGCGTGCCTAATAAATGCATAAATATAGATGATTGTTTAGAAGATGTTTTTCAAAATGATGTCAAAATGCTAAAAAGAATGAAAAAAATTTCAGGCATACAAAAAAGATTTATCGCTGATGAAAATATTAGCACAACAGATTTAGCCTATGAAGCAAGTATAAATTTATTTAAAATACTTGATTTTGATAAAAATGAGCTTGATATGGTGATTTTTGTTACACAAACTCCTGATTTTTTTATGCCATCATGTGCAAACTATCTTCACAAACGATTAAATTTAAAGCCTCAAACCATAGCTTTTGATGTAAATCAAGCGTGTTCGGGGTATTTATATGGCTTATTTATAGCTTTTTCTTTTTTAGAAAATCAAAATGCAAAAAATATTTTATTAATTTGTGGTGATACTTTAAGCAAAACCATAAACCCTTTGAATGCAAATTTAGCTCCAATCTTTGGTGATGGAGTAAGCGCAACACTCATAAGTTGTGCAAATGAAAAATCGTTTTTTAAGCTTTATTCTAATGGAGAAGGTTTTGATAAACTCATCATACCTAATAGAGCTTTTGCTAAACTTGATGAGAGTAAAAGCTCTAATAAAGAGATATTTCAAACTAATGGATATAGAAGCTTAGATGATCTTTACATGGATGGGGCTGAAATTTTTAACCAAGCACTTAATCTTGAAAGTCAAAGTATAAAAGCAATGCTTGATTTCTGTGAAAAAAATAAAGATGAAGTGGATTATTTTTTATTGCATCAATCCAATCAATTTTTAGTTGATTCTATTATAAATGATTTGGGTATTGATAGCTCTAAAGCACCAAATTTTTTGATGTCAAAATATGCTAATTTGAGTGCTTGCTCTTTACCTGCTTTACTTTGTGAAATACAAAAAAATGATTTTAATGCCATTTTAAGTGCTTTTGGCGCTGGATATGCCTGGGGGAGTGCTTATATAAATTTTGATAAAAACTTTAAAACTGATACAATTTCAATTTATAAAGGAGAAAAAAATGACTAAAGAAGAATTACTAGAAGCTATTAGCGAAGCTATGCATATGGATGAAACATTAAAAGAAGATATGATTTTAGATGATATTGATGAATGGGATAGCTTAGCTTTTGTATCTATCATGGTATTATTTAAAAACTCACTTGGCAAGCAAATTAGCGGTGATGATCTTAAAAAATGTGAAAAAGTAAGCGATCTTTTAGCTTTAGCTGGTGTTTAAACAAATATTTGTTTAAACCCTTTCCGCACTTAAAACAATCTGTTCATTTTCCTCTTTAAAAGTATATATTAAATCATCACACTTGTATGAGATTTCTTTTTTACAAGTTTTATCTTTTAAAGGTTCTTGTAAAATTTGTGGTAAGTGTTTTTTAATAAGTAGTTTCATAGGTATACCCATACCATGAGTTAGATTTTTAATAAACTTACCATCTATTTGTTTTTCATCTATAACTTTTATAAATTCAACATCAAATCCATGTTTTTTAAAGTATCAACGTATTCTTCTTTTTCTTCTAAAGACACCCATTCATCAAATTTAGAATGATAAGCAATGTATTTTGGATTTGGATATTTTGCTTGTATATTTAGATGATCTTTATTTAATGTTTCTCTAATTAGTTTTCTAGCAAGTGAAAAATAATAACGTGATTGTTTATTTGTAGTCCAAAATGTTTTATCACAACAACATAGTCTTATATTTTGAAAGAAATTAAAAGTCGCAACCGAATAATACTCGGTAAAATCAACTTCTTTGCCAAAACCTATAACCCTCCATAAATCAGTAAGGCTAACATGGGAAGAATTATCCACCACAACATCAACAAGCCAAGGAGCTAATTTTGCACATAAATTTGCCAAATATCCTCCATGAGATGCTCCAACTAAAATATGCTTTATATCCCTCCTCATAGCTTTAAAAGCGAAATTTTTTCTAATATATAAAAGAGCATTTAGTATATCTGTTGCTTGCATGATACCAAAATTTTGATATTCATTCTTTGTAGGCTGTAAACTTGCACTTAAATCTAAATGATAACTCCTATCAATCTCCCAATCATTTTTATTTTTTTGAATTTCTTTATTAAGATAATCCATAGCAGGATGAAATTCTTCAAAAGAATTAAGTTTTGATATATCATAAGGAATTTCTATACCAATAGCCTTTACACTTGTGTCAAATATAAGTCTATCAATATCATCAAGATAAATCTTAGCTCCAGTTTGAGGACGATTTCCTATGCAATGATAATTTACATTTAAAACTGCTACATTATAATTTCTAGCACAATAATCACTTATATATAAATCATCTTTTATATCCCCACCAATGCCACTTATAATACAAACAATAGCCTCTATTTCTTTACTATCATCATAAGTTAATTTAAATTCTAATTTACTTTCTCTTTTTATATTTAATTCTACATCGTCACAAGAGTCTATGAAATAGGTTTGATTTATGAGCATGTTAAGCCTTTTAAAATTAAAATTTAATTATACTTATTTTTTATAAAATTAAAGAGAGTTTATGAAAAATCTTTGTATTATCCCTGCGCGTGGTGGTTCTAAACGTATTCCTAGAAAAAATATCATTGATTTTTTAGGAAAACCCTTGATTGCTTATAGCATAGAAAGTGCTTTAAATTCGAGTATTTTTGATGATGTGATTATCTCAAGCGATGATGAAGAAATCATCAAAGTAGCTTTAAAATATGGTGCAAAAGCTCCTTTTGTGCGCAAAAAAGAATTAAGTGATGATTATGCAAGCTCAACCGCTGTAATCCAAAATGCCATCATCACTCTAGAAAAACAAGGTAAAATCTATGAAAATGTGTGTTGCTTATACGCAACAGCTCCGCTTATAGATGAGTTTATCTTGCAAAAAGCTTTTGAGCAATTTAGCCAAAATGAGTGTAAATTTTTATTTTCAGCTTGTGAATTTGAATACCCTATACAAAGAGGTTTTTACCTTGATGAACAAAACAAAGTTTATATGTTTGATGAGTCAAATTATCACAAACGCTCACAAGATCTTACTAAAGCTTATCACGATGGTGGCGCATTTTACTTTGGCAAAAAAGAAGCATGGCTAGAAGAAGATTTTATGTTTAAACCTTATTCTAAAGCCTTTTTACTTCCAAGGAATAAAATTTGCGATATTGATACTTTCGAAGACTTGGAATTTGCTAAAATACTATATCAGTTTCACAAAGGTAATAAATGTTTATAAATAAAATCAAAGGTTTTAAGTATCCTGATATGGAGCTTGTAAGATGGTTTTTTAAAAACAAGCTCGATACCTTAAAAAATGCAAAAGTCTTAGAATTTGCCTCTCATAATGGCAATAATCTTTCTTTATTTGCAAATTATGATTATGAGTGTATTGGAGTAGAACTTAGTAAACAAAATCATGAAAACGCTATTTATAATTTTAAAGAAATTATGCATTATCAAAAGGCAAGTTTTTTTAATGAAAATATGCTTGATTTTGCTAAAAATCATCAAAATATAAATGCGGATGTATTGTTAATACCTAATGTAATTAATTATATTAGCAAAGATGAATTTAAAATTTTACTGCAAGATACAAAACAAAACAACCTATATCAAACAAATAAATTAGGATATGCTCATTTTTTCTTAAGAGCAAGAAGTGTTAAAGATCATCGCTACGGACTTGGAGAAAAATTAAAAAACGGTAGTTTTATTTTAAACTATGATGAATTTAGTGGCGAGAAAAATTGTCTTTGCACAGCATATCAAGAACATGAACTTGTGGGAATTTTAAAAGAAAATTTAAATTTATATGATTTTGAAGTTATTACAAGTGAAAATATCAATATAAAAAATAAAGTTTATATCAAAGATAGCGATATAATCATCTATGGTAAAATCACTAAGGAGTAAAAATGTACTTAAGAGATTTAAAAGGTTTAAAATTTCCAGATTTAGCTGTAATTAAATTCTTTTTTAAACAAGGATTGCACCAACAAAACAATCAAAAAGTTTTAGAATTTGCTTGTTCTAATGGTAATAATCTTTCTTTATTTGCAAATTATGATTATGAATGTATCGGAGTTGATTTAAATCAAGAAAATATTAACAATGCTAATTACAATTTCAAAGAAGTAATTCAATGCAAAAACTATCAGTTTTTTCATGATGATATCTTAGAATTTCCCTTAAAAAATCCAAATATTAACGCAGATATTTTTATGATTCCTAATGTGATTAACTATCTTTTGAAAGAAGATTTTTTAAAATTATTAAAAATTTCCAAAGAAAATTCTATGTATAAAGAAAATGCTTTGTTTTTTTTAAGAACAAGAAGCATAAAAGATTATAGATATGGCTATGGAGAAAAAATAGCTCATAATTGTTTTAAAATCACAAACGATAACACCACAGGAGAGCTTGGATGTATAAACACTCTCTACCAAGAATATGAACTTGTAGAAATTTTAAAAGAATATTTAAATTTATATGATTTTAAAGTACTTACTTATGAAAATACCAATATCATGGGAGAAGATGAAAGATTAGTTAATGATAGTGATATTGTAATTTATGGAAAAATTAAGTGAAAATAGCCATTATGCAGCCAACCTTCAATCCATGGCTTGGCTACATGTATATGATACAAAGTGTTGATACTTTTGTCTTTTTGGATAATGTTCAATTTGAACGCAGATCATGGCAAAATAGAAACAAAATTAAACTACAAGATAAAACTTTTTTACTAGGACTAAATTTACAAAAAGCACCACAAAAAACATCACTTCAAGATATATTATTTGAAAAAGATGATAAATGGAAAATTAAATTTTTAAAAACTATTCATCATGCTTACTCTAAAAGTATTAATTTTAATAAATACTACAATATCTTAGAAAAAGCTTTATTTGAACATACACATTTAGCACAATTTAACATGGAGTTAATCAAAATATATTGTGAACACTTAAACATTAAAACTCCTATTTTACAAGCTTCTTCTTTAAATTTAAAAAATGAAAAAAAAGAAAAATTACTACTTGAAATTTGTCAAACATTAAAAGCTGATCATTACCTCTCTCCAGAAGGCTCAAAAAATTACCTTGAAAAAGAAGCGGCAAAAGAAATTTTTAAAAATGCAAATATAAAAATTGAATATTTTGATTTTATCCATCCAACCTATACTCAATTGGGTGTAAATTTTATAGCTTATTTGGGAATTTTAGATTTTTTATTTAACGAAAAAGAGCCTTGTATCAAATTTCAAGAATGTGTCAAAATAAACGAGTGTAATAATGAGAGTTCTTTTTAGAAGCGATAGTTCTAGCGCTATAGGACACGGACATATCAAAAGAGATCTTTTGTTAGCCAAACAATACCAAGATGTATCTTTTGCTTGTTTACCACTAAAAGGCTCTTTAATAGATGAAATTCCTTATCCTGTATATGAGCTAACAAGTGCTAGTATATATGAACTCATCAATCTCATCAAAAAGGAAAATTTTGATCTTTTAATCATTGATCATTATGAGATCACTGCAGATGATGAAAAACTCATTAAATTAGAAACAAGAATTAAAATTCTTAGCTTTGATGATGAGATAAAAGAACATTTTTGCGATATTTTACTTAATGTCAATGCTTATGCTAAAGAAAGTGATTATGAAAATTTAGTGCCAAAGTATTGTGAATTAAGATGTGGCTTTTCCTATGCTCTAATACGCGATGAGTTTTACCAAGAAAGCAAGATAAAAAGAGAGAAAATTTATGATTATTTTATCTGTATAGGGGGAAGTGATCCAAAAAACATTTCCTTTGATATAGCAAATAAACTAAACAAAAATAAAACTATCATCATAGCTACCACAAAAGCAAATTCTCATCTAAATTTGCTTCAAAAATTAAGCCAAAAAAACCCTAATATACAAATTCTAATAGACCAACCTAACCTTGCTAGATTGATGAATGAAAGTAAAAAACTCATCATTAGCGCAAGCTCATTAGTTAACGAAGCTTTGATTTTAAAAGCAAATTTTAAAGCCATAGCTTATGCTAAAAATCAAGAAAAAATTGCAACTTGGCTTGCTAAAAAAGGCTATGAAGTGGAGAATTTTATATGAAAATAATTATTGCTACTCTTAGACAACATAATATCAACAATTTCTACAAAATAAAAGAATTATATAAAACATATACTTTTTACCTCATAACAAAAAAAGACGATCTTACTTTAGAAAAAATAACAAAAATAAATCCAGATTACATATTCTTCCCGCATTGGTCTTTCTATATACCTCAAGAAATTTACAATAACTATCAATGTATTATTTTCCACCTTGGAAATTTACCATTTGGAAGAGGAGGTTCACCTTTACAAAATTTAATCATAAGAGGGGTATATAAAAGCAAAATTTGTGCTTTAAAAGCTTGTGATACATTAGATGGTGGAGAAATATATCTAAAACACAATATTAGTTTTAAAATTTCAAATGCACAACGAATTTATGAAAAAATCTCAAAAATCATATTCTTTAAACTAATACCAAGAATTTTACATACAAAAATCAACCCTCGCATACAAAAAGGGAAAGTAGTAATTTTCAAAAGAAGAACAAAAGAACAAAGTAATATCAATACACTCGAAAATCCAAATTTGATAAAAATATATGATTTTATACGCATGCTTGATGCCATTGATTATCCAAAAGCTTTTTTGGAATTTGAAAATATAAAAATGGTTTTTCAAAACGCAAAAAAACACAATAATAAAATAAAAGCAGAGGTAATATTTTATGAAAAATAACAAAATTTTAATTATAGCAGCTCACCCAGATGATGAAGTTTTAGGATGCTTTGGAACTATAGCAAAATATATTCAACAAGGATATGAAGCTTATACTTTAATACTTGGAGAAGGTAAAACAAGCAGAGAGATAAATAGCAAAAATGAACAAGAAATTTTAGAAGATGAGTTATTTAAAGCAAATAATCTTTTAGGCATTAAAAAAGTTTTTAGAAAGTTTTTTCCTGATAATGCTTTTGATAAAATACCATTATTAGAAATAGTCAAGAGTATAGAAGAAGTTAAAAATGAAATTAAACCAAATATAATTTTTACACATTATGAAAAAGATCTCAATATAGACCATCAAATTACATACAAAGCAACAATTACTGCTACAAGATCTCTACAAGAAGAAAGTGTTAAAGAAATTTATAGTTTTGAAATTCTTTCGAGTACAGAATGGAACTATCCATTAAGCTTTCAACCTGATGTATTTTTTGATATTAGCGCGACACTTGATTTGAAACTAAAAGCTATGTCTTTTTATCAATCAGAACTAAGAAATTATCCTCACCCAAGAAGCTTAGAGGGGATAAAAATCAATGCGCAATACCAAGGAATGAGAGTTGGTCTTCAATATGCTGAAGTGTTTAAAAGTGTAAAGGTTATAAAGTGATTTTTTATAAAAATTTTACTAATCTTACAAAAGAAGAAAAAAAAGAAATTTTTTATATAAGAAATTCTCCAAATATCTCTAAATTTATGAAAACAAAAAATATAAATTATAAAAACCACTTAATATTTTTAAAAGAACTAAACAAAAGCAAAAACAAAAAATATTTTTTATTGATAAAAAATAACGAGAAGCTAGGAGTAATATATTTTAACAATATCATAAATTTATCCTGTGAATTTGGGCTTTATGGTATAAAAAAAGGTATAGGCGAGCTTTTAATGCAAGAAGTTAAAAACTATGCTTTTAATATTTTAAAAGTTCAAACTTTAAACGCTTGTGTTTTCAAAGAAAACACAAAAGCTTTAAATTTATATTTAAAACATGGTTTTAAAATTATTAAAGAAGATAATAATTTTTATTTTGTAAATTTAAACAATCCTCACAGGGATATTATTTTTTAAAAGCTCATTTTTAACATCATTTGGAGTATATTGACTAAAATGAAATATAAAAGCACCTGCTAATGCATTCGCACCAAGTTGTATAGCTTTTACTCCATCTTGAGGATTAGAAAGTCCTCCATTGATAATAAGTGGAATTTTTAATTTACCTTTGAAATACTCTAGTAATTCCCAATCATACCCTAAAGAACTTCCTTCTTTATCAACACTTGTTAAAAGTATCTCCCCTGCTCCTAAAGATTCATATTTTAATGCAAGTTCTAGCGGATCAATATCTAAAATTTCATTATTAAAAACTTTAAATTTATTTTTATCTTTTTTTACATCAATCGAGCATACTACACAAGAACTTCCAAAAGTATTTGCCACCTTTTTGACAAAATCTGGATCTTGCAAAGCCATAGAATTAATACTAATTTTATCTGCACCTATATCTAGCAATTTTCTAATATCTTCTAAAGTTCTAATCCCACCTCCAATGGTTAAAGGCATAAAACACTCATTAGCTATATCTTCTAAGCTTTCAAAATCTATAACGCCATTTTTATTAATATCCAAAACTATAAGCTCATCAACATTTCTAGCATTATATATCCTAGCTGTGCTTACCACATGTCCTATAGTCCTAAAAGAAGAAAAATTGATACTTTTTACAAGCTGATGATCTTTTAATAACACACAAGGTATGATTCTTGTTTTAAGCATATTAGACCTTTAAATTTGCAAAATTTTCCAAAAGTTTCAAACCTACATTTTGGCTTTTTTCAGGGTGAAATTGCACAGCAAAAATATTATCTTTTTCAAAACTTGCACAAAAAGGTTTTTCATACTCACAAAAAGAAGTCTCCACTCTCTCTAAACACTCTACATAATAAGAATGCACAAAATAAAAATCACTTTTTTCTAAAATTCCATCAAAAAGCTTGCTTTTTTTATCACTAAACTGTAAATCATCCCAGCCACTGTGCAATAATTTTTCTTTACTTAAATCAAATTTCAAAACCCTTGCTTTTATAAAATCAAGCCCTTCGCACTCTCCGCCCTCATATCCTTTACTGGCAAAAAGTTGCATACCAAGACAAATCCCCAAAATAGGCTTTTTATCTTTTAAAACACATTCTTTTAAAAGCTCATCTAGTGCAAGTTTTTTTAAATTGTCTATACCTTGCTTAAAAGATCCAACACCTGGTAAAACTAATTTAGAAGCATTTTTTATATCTTCTTTTTTAGAACTTATAATCACTTCTTGATTAAGTTTTTCAAAAGCTTTCAAAACAGATTTAAAATTTCCAAGATGATAATCAACAATACAAATCATTTCAAAATAAACTCATCTTTTTTTATCAATGATCCATCGCTATCTCTTAAGAATTTACCATTTTCATCGCGTTTAAATATCTTTTTATTAGTAAAAGAATCTACAATTTTTTCAAATTCTTTTTCACTAAAACCACTAAATTCTAAATATTTCTTAATAGCCTTTTTAGGTGGCTTTCCATCATATTTATTTACAAGTCTCACACCCTCTTCACGGCTAATATAGCCAAGTCTTATATCCAAACATGCATTATCCGTAGCTCTTCCAAAACCATATTTGCAGTATTTTAAATAATCATGCACATGATTTGAATAACAATCTAAATTTTCAAAATTCTCATAAGTAGTTTCAACTGGTTTTGTACTAGTTTTAAAGCCATTTTCTTTAGATATTTTTAAATTATACTTATAATCCCATTTAAAATAATATCCCAAAAATAACCCTGTAACTCCTACTCTTTGAAGCTCTTCATCACTTGAATAAGTGTAAAAATATAAATCCTTTTCTCTAATACCATCAACTCCAATCATATCAGAAATTCTATTACCCAAAAGCCCACCAAATTCTTCAAGCCACTCTCTACCTAAAGTGTTTTTTTCTTTAGAACTAGCTGGCCCACCATATTCAATCTGCGGACTTTCCCCCCAAATAATCAAAGGAATTTCAAAAGCAACAGCTACTTTTGGAACACATGTAAAAATCCCCAAATGGTTTTGCCATTCATTATCGCCCGTTCTTACAAAAGCTTCACGGGATAATTTTTTATACACTAAAGGGTTTCTTTTGATATGGATCAAATCAACACCAAGATTATTTAAATTTTTTAAATTCTTTTTACCTATTTTAGTAGGGATACTTGGTTCAAAACAAACACACAAAGGATTAAGCCCAAGCTCAAGACATTTTAAAACTTGAAAAGTAGAATCCTTACCGCCACTTACTCCTATGACACAATCATACACGGGGTGTTTTTTATATTTTTTCACAAGTTCTAGAAATTCTTTTTCACGCTCTTGC
The DNA here is from genome assembly GCF_025771405.1 of Campylobacter sp. RKI_CA19_01116. NCBI lineage: Bacteria > Pseudomonadati > Campylobacterota > Epsilonproteobacteria > Campylobacterales > Campylobacteraceae > Campylobacter > Campylobacter sp. RKI_CA19_01116. Next base: position 116,847 of record NZ_JAKMQF010000002.1, on the reverse strand, counting down.
CAATTTATCTCATGATTTTTCGCTTCTTGCGAGCAACATGCATCACAAATTCCCTCATCATTAAAATGCAAATCAGGCTTAGTATCTGGCATAACGCATTTTTTGCAAAATTTCATATTAACTCCAAAAAATATTTATAATCATCATAAATCGACTATGATTATATTTTCTAAAGCTAAATAAATTTTTATTTTGTTACAATATTTTTATTTAAAGGTTTATAGATTATGGATTTAACTTTACTTCCTTATATGATTATAGGGATTTTTTCAGGTATGGCTTCAGGGGTTTTTGGTATAGGTGGTGGTATGATCATCGTTCCTTTCATGCTTACTTTAGGACTCAGCTCTCACCACGCTGTTGCAATTTCTGTTGTACAAATGATTTTTGCTTCTATTTTTGGCTCCTATTTAAACTATAAAAAGAAAAATTTGATCTTAAAAGATGGACTCATCATAGGCTTTGGAGGCTTTTTAGGTGCGATGTTTAGTGGGATTTTGCTCTCATATTTTTCAGATATAACCTTAACAAGTATTTTTCTATGCGTGAGTATTGTATTCTTTTTAAAATTTGCTTTTAATCAAAAAAGTACCATTGGAAATATCAACCACTCTAATATCTTGAAAAATTCTATTTTGCTAATTTGTGGCGTATTTACAGGAATTTTTGCTATATCTTTAGGGATTGGCGGTGGGCTTTTAATCACCCCTATTTTAGCTTATTTTTTAGGCTATGATACTAAAAAAGTAGTGCCGCTTAGCTTATTTTTTGTGATTTTTGCTTCCATTTCAGGGATTAGTTCTTTTGTATATAATGACATCATTGATAAAGAAGTCTTGCAAAATGGAAGCTTAGTAGGACTTAGCTCTATGCTAGGGGTTTATCTTGGAATTAAAATCATGGAAAAAATCAACCTCAAATCTCACCGTATAGCGCTTTTGGGTATTTACACTCTTTCTATAACTATGACTATTATAAGCTTAATTAAAAAGCTAAATTTATTTTAATCTATCGGCAAATTTTTGTCTATTGGAAGTATAGACAAAGCTTAAAACCTCTGCTACTGCTTTAAAAAGCTCTGGTGGAATAAGATCATTTACCTCGCAAGCTTTATAAAGTTCTCTAGCTAAAGGAGGATTTTCATAAATCATAACATTGTATTCATATGCCATATCTTTAATACGCAAAGCTAAAAAGTCCACTCCTTTAGCTAAAACTTTTGGTGCAGCTTCTTTAGAGCTATCATAACGCAAAGCAACCGCATAGTGAGTAGGGTTAGTAATCACCACATCAGCACTAGCGACATCTTGCACCATTCTGCGTCTTGCTGCTTCCATTTGCAAACGACGAATTCTTCCTTTTACCAAAGGATCTCCTTCGCTTTGTTTGTATTCATCTTTGATTTCTTGTTTGCTCATACGCAAATTTTTAAAGTACTGATACCTTACCAAAAGCACATCTAAAAGTCCAATAACCAAAAAAGCTATAATCACAATAGCCGCAAGGATAATAGCTTTATCTCTAAGCCATAAAAGTTGTGGATAAATCGTATAAAGCTCCACTCTAGGAAGTTCTTTCATAAATTGTAATAAAAAAATAAAAGCTATTCCAAAAACCACTCCAACTTTAAGAGTAATTTTTAAAGCTTCAATGATTTTTTTCAAAGAAAAAAGATTTTTAAGACCATTAATAGGGTTAATTTTGTTAAAATTTGGAGTGATGGGCTTTGTGGTAAAAATAAAACCAAATTGCATTAAATTTCCAAGCACACCTGCAACCATAATCGTTAAAGTAATAGGTAAAACCATAATAAACATTTCTATCATGGTTTTTATAATAATTTTTTGCAAGATTTTTAAATCAAGTTCTATACCTATAAAGCTTTGATAAAACCTATATAAACCACTAATTCTCTCACCTATAAAAGGCAACATAAATAACACCACAACCACAGCTATAACAAGCACAGCCACAGCAGATGCATCTTGGCTTTTTGGGACATTGCCCTCTTTACGAGCATCTTCTATTTTCTTGGACGTGGGTTCTTCTGTTTTTTCTTGATCATCAGCAGCCATAAAAAACCTTTAAATTTTTAAAGCAAAATTATAGCATTTAATCCAAGTATCAACAAATTTAAACTATTTTATTTGTTAAAAATTTTGATTTTAAATTTTAAAAGTATTAAGTATAAAAATAAATGAGTAGAATAAATAAAATATTAAAAGCCTACATAAGTAGGCTTTTAGTTTATAGTTTACCTTCGTTTTTGCTTAGATAATCAGCAACACCTTTAGGGTCAGCTTTCATACCTTCATCACCTTTGTTCCAGCCAGCTGGGCAAACTTCACCATGTTCATTAGTAAATAACATAGTATCAACCATTCTAATCATCTCATCAATGTTTCTTCCAAGTGGTAAGTCATTGATCACTGCATGACGAATCGTTCCATCAGCATCAAGTAAGAAAGAACCTCTTAAAGCAACTGCCTCTTCAAATAAAACATCAAAATTTCTAGCAATTTGTTTAGTTAAATCAGCTACTAAAGGAAATTTAACTTGACCTATACCACCTTGATTTACTGGCATATTTTTCCATGCAAAGTGAGAAAATTCATTATCGCAAGATACGCCGATTACTTCAATACCTCTATCTTTAAAATCTTGATATCTTTTATCAAAAGCAATGATTTCAGATGGGCAAACAAAAGTAAAGTCTTTTGGATAGAAAAATACTACCGCGCCTTTTGATCCTATATTTTTATAAAGATTAAAATCTTCAACTATTTGGTTATTTCCTAATACAGCTGGTGCTGTAAAATCAATAGCTTTTTTAGTAACTATCATTTTTATCTCCTAATTAATAAATTTTATTTGTAACAAAATAATATCATTTGTAAATTTAAAAATTTATTAATTGTGTAAAATTATCCATAATTTAATTTTATTATCAAAATTAATAGATTTTAAGAATAAAATTAACACAATTTTGATAATCTTGCATTCAACATTAATATTAAGGAGTAAAAAATGGCAGTTAAAATTACTGATATTTGTATAGCATGTGGTTCTTGTATAGATGAATGCCCAGTAAGTGCTATCGTAGATGATGCAAATAATCCTGAGGGCGAAGACAGATATTATGTTTATGCAGATAAATGTGTTGAGTGTGTAGGACACAATGATCAACCAGCCTGTGCAAGTGCTTGCCCAACTGATGGCTGTATTGTATGGAGTGATGTAGTAGGTGGTCAACCAAGTCGTGATAACATCGGTAGTGATTTAAGAGACGGTTCAACTCCAGTATTTGCTTAATAAATTTAATGTAAGTATCTTGATTTCAAGTTACTTACAAACCCTTCAATAACTCTAAACTTTTATATAAATTTAAAGCATTTTTTGGTATAATTAGCTCTTTTATAAATATAAAACTTATTTAAATTAAGGGGACGATTTTGGAAAAAACACTTTCTATTATTAAACCTGATGCAGTAAAAAAAGGTGTTATTGGTCAAATTTTAACACGCTTTGAAAACAATGGTCTAAGAATAGCAGCAACAAAAAAAATACAGCTTTCAGAAAAAGAAGCGCAAGAATTTTATGCTGTACACAAAGACAGACCTTTTTTTAAAGATTTAGTTGAATTTATGATCAGCGGTCCGGTTGTGGTTTCTGTTTTAGAAGGCGAAAATGCAGTATTAAAAAACAGAGAATTAATGGGTGCTACAAATCCAAAAGAAGCAGCTCCTGGTACTATTAGAGCAGATTTTGCAGATAGTATTGATGCAAATGCAGTTCATGGAAGTGATAGCTTAGAAAATGCAAAAATTGAAATAGAATTTTTCTTTTCAAAAACTGAAATTTTATAATGAAAATTGCCTTTGCAAAACTTAGCTCTGTGGCTTATCCTTTTAAGCTAGATCTTGATAATATAGTTTTTGAAGGAACTATTACAAAAGTTAATCCAAAATTAGCAAAAATAAAAGCTAATTTCAAAGGATTTACTTATAGAAACTGTGATCGATGTGGCGATGAAATGGAGCTTGAAATCGATCAAAATATAGAGCTTTTTGCAAGCGATGGAATTTTTAAAGATGAAAATAATACTTTAAGTGATACTATGGAGTTTTTTGACTCTCATATAGATTTAATAGAACTTGCCACAAGTGAGTTACAATCTTATTTAAGTGATTATTTTTATTGTAATAAATGTTTAAATTAATAAAGGAGTAAAAAATGGCAGTACCTAAGAGAAGAGTGAGTAAAACTCGTGCAGCAAAACGCAGAACTCATTATAAAGTTACCTTACCTATGCCTATAAAAGACAAAGATGGTAGCTATAAAATGCCTCACCGTGTAAATCCAGTAACTAAGGAATATTAATAACGATGACAAGCATTGCTATTGATGCAATGGGTGGTGATTTTGGGGAAAAACCTATTATAGAAGGTGTGATTCAGGCTTTAAAAGAGCGTGAATTTAAAGCTATCTTGGTAGGGGATCCTCAAAAACTAAAAACCTTGATTCCTCAAGAATTAAACTCATACATAGAATACGAAGAAGCTTTTGATGTGTTTGCTATGGATGAAAATTCCACAGATGCACTAAAAAGAAAAGATAGTACTATTTACAAAGCCATTGATTTAGTAAGAAATCAAAAAGCAAAAGCTGTTGTTTCTGCTGGGCATAGTGGAGCTACTATGAGTTTAGCTACATTAAGGCTTGGAAGATTAGCAAATATTGCTAGACCTGCAATTGCTACTTTAATGCCAAATATCCATTCAAGAACACTTGTACTAGATGTTGGAGCAAATGTTGATTGTAAAAGTGAGCATTTATTTCAATTTGCTATTATGGGTGAAACCTATGCTAAAGAGATTTTAAAAATTGCCAAACCTAGAGTTGCTTTACTATCAAATGGAGAAGAAGAATGTAAGGGAAATGAGCTTACCAAAGAAACTCATCAACTCTTAAAGCAACTTCCAAATTTTGTCGGAAATGCCGAAGGTAGAGATATCTTTAATGGTACTATAGATGTATTAGTATGTGATGGATTTAATGGGAATATTTTACTTAAAACCGGCGAAGGTGTAGCAAGTGTTATCACAAAGCTTCTAAAACAAGAAATTCAAAAATCTTTTTTAGCAAAACTAGGCTATCTTTTAGCAAAACCAGCTTTTAATGAACTAAAAATTCATATTGACTATGAAGAATACGGTGGAGCTCCGCTTTTGGGTGTAAAAGAATGTGTCATTATAAGTCATGGAAAAAGTGGTCCAAAAGCTATAAAAAATGCTATTTTTCAAGCATTAAATTTCACACAATCAAATATAAATCAAACTATAGAAAAAGAACTTTCTAATTATGAAATCAACTAAAGCTTCCTTAAAAAGTATAGCTTCTTATATCCCTACAAAAACTCTGAGTAATTTTGACTTAGAAAAAATGGTTCAAACTAGTAATGAATGGATATTAAGAAGAACTGGTATAGAACAAAGACACATAGCAAATGATGATGAGAATACAAGCGATCTTGGTACTAAAGCAGCTATTAAAGCCATACAAAGAGCTAATTTAAATCCTCAAGATATAGATGCGATCATCGTAGCTACTTTAAGCCCTGATTATTTTACCATGCCATCAACTGCATGTAAAATCGCTCATAATTTGGGCTTAAAAAATATCACCGCTTTTGATATTTCTGCCGCATGCTCAGGATTTATTTATCTTTTAGAGCTTGCAAAATCTATGGTTGAAAGTGGTGCTAAAAAAAATGTATTAATCATAGGGGCTGAAAAAATTAGTTCTATTATGGATTATACTGATAGAAGCATTTGTGTGTTATTTGGTGATGGAGCTGGGGCTGGAGTTGTGTCATTAGATGATAATTTTCCTATTATAGATACTCATACTGCAAGTGATGGGGAATTTGGAGATTTATTAATGACTCAAAGAGCTCAAAAAAGTAGTATCTGCTCTCCACTTTCCATGCAAATGAAAGGAAATGAAGTATTTAAAATCGCAGTGAATACCCTAAGTAATGATGTTGTTGAAATTCTTACCAAAAATGATATAAAAAGCGAAGAAATTGATCTTTTTATACCTCATCAAGCTAATTTAAGAATTATCAAGGCCGTACAAGAAAAATTAAACTTCAAAGACGAACAATGCGTAGTTACTGTTCAAAAATATGGCAACACCTCAGCTGCTTCAATTCCTATGGCAATGAATGATGCTTACGAGCAAGGTCGTTTAAAACAAGGCTCATTAATATTGCTTGATGCTTTTGGCGGAGGCTTTACTTGGGGTTCAGCATTGCTTCGTTTTGGTGGAGAAAATAACAAATAAGTAAAAACTTATTTGTTATTAAAAGCTCCAATTTGATCTAATACTGACTTTCTAGTTTGATTATCTGAAGAATCTACGCGGATATAAAATTCAACTCTATTGTTTATTTCATCTTCTTTGTTTGCACTCAAAGGATAATTTTCACCAAAACTAACCACTATAAGTTGAGCTGGATTAATCCCTCTAGCAATCAAATAATCAGCCACAACTTGAGCTCTTTTACTTGCTAAATCAAAATTTCTTTTAGGATCTTTATCACTTGCATCAGTATAACCTCTAAGTTCTATTTGAGCTTGTTTTGGCATTCTTTTTAAAACTTCACTAATACGTTTTAGAAAATCTTGCACATCAGCTGAATCAATTTGTATACTACCCCTAGCAAATTCAACCCTTGCAGGCAAATTTAAAACGATATTATTTTCTCTTTGATCTAACGCTGCTTTTAATTTTTCTATATTTTCTTGTTGGGTGATACTTAATTTTTTAAGCTTTTCAAGCTCTTCAACATTTGCATTAGATGGTGCACTGTATTTATTATGCACTTCACTTTCTTTTTCTAAAGGATTTGAAGCAGTAAATTCAAAAATTTTAACAAATTCAGTTTTTAAAGCCTCAGTTTTAGCGGGGTTACTTTCAGAAATCGCCCAAAGAGCAATAAACAGGGCCAAAAGCAAACTTAAAAAGTCTGCATAAGGCACAGCCCATTTTTCACCTGCTGGACATTCTGGACATTTATGTTTTTTTCCCATTTTTTAACTCTTACTTATCAAATTGAGAAATTCTAGGCTCACCTTGTCCAAGGTAATTAAACAATTTAGCCTCTAAATCTCTAGGGTTAGCTCCCTCTGCAATACTTACTATAGCATGCGAGATAACTATCCTTTCTTTAATGAGCTCATGAGCATTAGCTTTGATTTTATGACCCCAAGGTCCAAATAAAGCATAAGCACCAAAAATTCCAGTTACCGTTGCAGTAAATGCTCCTGCAATACCTGCTGCCATAGCTTGAGGATCATCTAAAAGTTGCAAAGCAAGCATAAGCCCCATAACCGCACCAACAAGACCCATAGTAGGACAAGTCTCACCAAAGCGTATCCAATATTCAGCAGTTTCTTTATAGTATTCTTCCATTTCTTCTATTTGGATTTCCATACTTTCTTTAATCTCTTCTACGCTCTTACCATCAACCATCATCATCATGGTTTCTTTTAAAAACTCATTATCAATTTCATTAGTTTTTGATTCTAAAGCCAAAAGCCCATCTCTTCTTGCTATGATAGAGTATTCTACAAGCTCAGCTATCCTTTGACTTAAATTTACCCCTGCACCTTTAAAGGCAAGTTTTAATTCTTTATAAGCTGCTTTAACAAATTTTTTATGCGTTGCTGTCATCGCACAAAAAGCCGCAGTTGGAACCACGATTAAAAATGAACTTAAATGCAAAACATGTAAAGGGTTACCACCCTCTAAAATATCCCCCACAGAAATACTAACAACAGCTAATACCATCCCAAGTATGGTTGAAAGATCCATTAATTATTCTCCTTATTTTAATGCGCCCCAATTTTTGGCAATACTTGATGAAGTTTTTAATTTAACTTTTAATTTTACAATATTTTCCATAATATCACTAGCATTTTTTGCAAATTCCTCACAAAGTTCATCTTTTACTTCAAAAATAAGCTCATCATGGATTTGTAAAATCAAGCGTTTATTTTCATCTAAATCTTTTGCAATTTCTATCATTGCAAGTTTTATTATATCGGCAGCAGAACCTTGAAGTGTAGAGTTAATGCTCTCTCTTTCATACATTGCCACATGCATAGGCTTTGCATTTTCAAAGTCAAAATAACGCTTACGGCCTAGTAAAGTCTTTATAAAACCATTTTGCTTAGCTTCATTTTTTACCTTTTCAAAATAAGTTTTTATACTAGTAAAATTCTCAAAATATTTTTCAATATATTCTTTAGCTAACTTTGCTTCTATTTTTAAATTTTGACTCAAAGTCTTATAACCCATACCATAAATAAGACCAAAATTTATGCTTTTAGCAATACTTCTTGTCTCATAATCACTACGGTTAAAAATCATAATAGCAGTTTTTGCATGAATATCCTCATTGTTTGAAAACGCTTCTAATAATTTCTCATCTTCACTAAAATGCGCTAGCATTCTAAGCTCAATTTGTGAATAATCAAGCGAGATAAAACTAAATCCTTCTTTTGCTACAAAACAGGATTTATAATCTTTAGCATATTGACCATGTGCAGGGATATTTTGCAAATTTGGATCTTTTGATGAAAGGCGTCCCGTGGCTGTTCCTGTTTGTAAAAAGCTAGAATAAATTCTTGAGTTTTCATCTTTTTTAGCTAATTTTAACAAAGGTTCGCAATAAGTAGAAACTAATTTTGCAAGCTCTCTATAAGCTAAAATTTCTTTCACAATCGGATGTTCATCTAAAATAGCATTTAAAACCTTTTCATCAGTAGAATAACCTGTTTTACTTTTTTTACCACTTGGTAGCTTTAGTTTTTCAAATAAAATATCCCCTACTTGTTTAGGAGAGTTAATATTAAATTTTTCACCCGCTAAATCATATATTTTTTCACTAAGTATTTTTATATCTTGATTAAAACTTTGCATTAGGCTTTCAAGCTTTTGAGTATCAAGTATAATGCCATTATTTTCCATCATAATAAGCACTTTGATAAATTCAAACTCACTTTTTTGCGCAAGCTCAAACAAAGGCTTTTCTAAATTTTTTAAAAAATACAAATAAAATCTTAAAGTAACATAAGCATCCTCGGCTGCATATTTACAAGCTTTTTCTACATCCACTCCTGCAAAGCTTTCTCCTTTTTTTACCAAGTCTTCAAAATGCAAAGTCTCATAATCAAACAATCTTTTTGCTAAATCATCCATATTTACACGCAAACTTGGCTCTTTAAGCCATGCAAGTATCATAGTATCAGCATAGTTTTTTGGAGGAAGTAAATTAAAATTGTTTTTTATAATCTCAAAATCATATTTAAGATTATGTCCTATAACCGTGCTTTGATAGATTTTTTCTATACCCTTTTTAGCCACTTGCATAGAAATTTGCTTACAAACTCCTAAATAATCATGCGCAAGTGGCACATAAAAGGCTTCACTTTCATGAAAACAAAAACTAAACCCTACTATCTTAGCTTCTTTAGTATCTAAGCCCGTAGTTTCAGTGTCAAAAGCAACAATGCTTTGATCATCAATTTTTTCTAAAATGTCAAATAATTCTTTCTCATCTAAGATTAATCTTGCATTAAATCCTAAATTTTTATCTTTATTAGTAGGATTGGTGCGTAGTTTTTTTAACAAAGCATTTAATTCATAATGCTCCAAAATATCCATAATCTTAAGCAAGGGCTCATCTTTTGGATACTCACAATTTAAAAGCATATCTTTTACATCTAAATTTTCATACAAAGAAGCAAGTTTTTTACTCAAAAAGGCATTTTCTTTGCCCTCAAGCAACAAATTACGACTTCTTTCATTACGCACTAGTGTTAAATTTTCATAAATTCCCTCAATGCTTCCAAACTCATCAAGTAAATTTTTAGCACCCTTAGCACCAATTCCTTTTACCCCTGGGATATTATCTGAACTATCTCCACATAGAGCTAAAAAATCTCTTATCTGGCTAGGTTTTACCCCGTATTTTTCCAAACATCCTGCTTCATTATAATCATTTTTTGAAATAGGACTATAAATACTAACTTTATCATCTTTTATAAGTTGATACAAATCTTTATCTTGAGTAATAATTCTTATAAAAATATCCTTATTTTCACACTCTTTAACCAAAGATGCGATGATATCATCAGCCTCATATCCTTCGCAAGAAAAACTTGAAAAACCCATTTTTTCTATCATTTGAATGCAAATTGGAATTTGAGCTAATAAATCAGGTGGAGGTGGAGTGCGGTTGATTTTATAATTTGGATCAATTTCACTTCTAAAAGTTTTTCCTTTACTATCAAGAGCAAAAATAATCATATCACTAGGATGATCATTTTTCAAACTATAAATAAAATTAGCAAAACCGCTTATCATATTACTAGCTTCGCCTTTTGAATTTTTCAAACCCTTTAAAGCATAAAAAAGCCTAAAGAAAAAGCCAAAAGTATCAATTATGGTTAAAGTTTTCATTTTTTTCCTATATTAAAAAATAATAATAATTATCGCCCAAAATTATTTAAAAGTCGGTAAAAAGTATTAAATTTCCATTTTAAGCATTTTAGATAAAATTATCATTTTGAAATTTCAAATAAAGGTTTAATCTTGCAAACAAAATCAATCGCGGATGAAAATTTTCAAACTCCACAAGGAAAAAAGGCTTTTAAAAAGGCTGTGTTTTCATGTTGGCTAGGAACTGCCATGGAATATGCAGATTTTGCACTTTATGGCTTAGCTGCAGCTACTGTTTTTTCAGAAGTTTTCTTTCCTGAGCAAACTCCTGTTATAGCATTATTGCTTAGTTTTGTTACTTATGGTATAGGTTTTATTGCTAGACCTATTGGAGCTTTATTTTTTGGATATTTAGGAGATAAATACGGAAGAAAAAATGTATTGATGAGCACCATTGCATTAATGGGTATTTCAACTACTTTAATTGGTTTTATACCAAGTTATGCAGTAATTGGAATTTGGGCTCCTATATGTTTGGTTATTTTGCGTTTTATGCAAGGCTTTGGAGCAGGTGCTGAGCTTTCAGGTGGGACTGTCATGCTTGGAGAATATGCTCCTAGCAAACATAGAGGTTTAATCTCTTCTGTTATAGCACTTGGATCAAACAGTGGAACCTTGCTTGCGGCTTTTGTATGGCTTTTAGTTACAAGTATGGATGATGCTAGTTTTAAAGAATGGGGATGGAGAATTCCTTTTATAGGAAGTATTTTTATAGCACTTTTTGCTGTTTATATGCGTTTAAATGTAAAAGAAACTCCTGTTTTTGAAAAACAAAAAGAATTAATGCTAAAAATTCGTCATGAAAATGAAGCACATATGAAAAAAGATGAAAGAACTTTTTGGCAGAAAAGTCGTGCATTTTGGACTATGGTGGGCATAAGAATAGGAGAAAATGGGCCATCTTATCTCGCACAAGGCTTTATAGTAGGCTATGTAACTAAAATTTTACTTCTTGATAAATCAGTAGCCACAACTGCTGTTGTTATCGCTTCTTTGGTGGGATTTTTAGTTATACCTTTAGCAGGATATTTAAGTGATAAATTTGGAAGACGTATTACTTATAGAACCTTTTGCTTACTTTTAATGCTTTATGCCTTCCCTGCTTTTATGCTACTTGATAGTAAAAATGAAATTATTGTAATTTTAACTATCATCGTAGGTATGTCTTTGGCATCTTTAGGGATTTTTGGTGTGCAAGCTGCGTGGGGTGTAGAACTTTTTGGAGCAAAAAATCGTTATACCAAAATGGCGCTAGCAAAAGAATTTGGCTCTATACTTTCAGGGGGTACTGCTCCTATGATAGCTTCAGCTTTGCTTGCTTATTATGGCACTTGGTGGCCAATAGCCTTGTATTTTGTTATCACCGCAGGAATTGGTTTTATCACAACTTTCTTTGCACCAGAAACTAGAGGTAGGGATTTAAATTTAATAGAAGATGCGATATGATACGCCTTATTTTAGATACTGATATAGGTAATGGAATAGCAGGGGCTAATACCGATGATGGTTTAGCCCTTGGGCTTATTTTAGCCTCTAAAGAAATCAAACTTGAAATGATTAGCACTTTAAGTGGTAATGTACAAGCTTTAACCGCTTATAGCGTTGCTAAAGATTTATTAAATAAGCTTAATCTAGATATACCTTTGTATTTAGGTGCCCATGAGGCTTTATGTGAAGATAGTCATTTTTGGAGACAAAGGCTAGATAAAAGCGTAGAAGAGTTTAAGCTTACTCATCTTTGGGATCATATAAAACCTATAAAAATCTTAGAAAACATAAGCCCAAATGCTTGTATGAAAATGGGCGAACTTGTTATGCAAAACCCAGGTGAAATTTCAATTTGCGCTATAGGACCTTTAACAAATATAGCCATAGCTATGAAACTTTTTAAAGACTTTGATAAAAATGTAAAAGAAATTTTTATCATGGGTGGAAGTTTTGATATGCCTTATCATATCAAAGATACAAATTTTGGTTTTGATCCTGAAGCTGCTAGTATAGTTTTAAACTCAAGAGCTAAAATCACACTTGTTCCTTACAATGCAACAATGCAAACTATGCTCACACATGAAGATTTAAATACTTTAGAAAATCAAAATCCACTTTGTGATTTTTTAATACAGACTTTAAGAGTTTGGATTGATTATGCAAGCAAAACAAGAGGTACAAATGGCACATGGATACATGATGCATTAACTATTGCTTATATGCTTGATCCTAATTTAGCAAATTTTGATGAGTATTTAGTAGATGTCATTTGTGATAGTACTTTTGCTAGAGGAAGCACGATAAGGTGTTTTAAAGATGCTAAAATGCCTATGAAAAATCATGAATTAAAAAACACTATAAAAGTTTTAAAAGATATTGATAATGCTAGACTTTTAAATCTTTTAAAATCAAGACTTTTAAATGGAATTTGCTATGAAAATTACAAAAGCATAACGGCTTAATTTACCCAAGGCTATAAAAATACTTGCTTTTAAAAAAGAATACTTAGCAAATCCAAGCCCTAGCGCAAAAATATCTCCTGCTATGGGTAAAAAAGTAAAAAAAGCATACAAAGAGCCAAATTTTTTAAAGTTTGCATTGATTTTTTCTAATTTACGCAAAGAGCCTTTAAAATATTTTTCTAAAATTTGACTCTCTCCAAAATAAGCTAATGCATAAGTACTTAAACTACCCAAAGTATTTCCCAAACTTGCGACAAATAAAACCATATAAGCATTAAAATCTAATTTCACAAAAGCAAGCACAAAAGCCTCACTTGCCATAGGCAAAAGTGTGCTAGAGAGAAAACATACTATAAAAAGTCCTATATAGCTTATGTCATTATATAAAAAATCAAACATTACAAATTTTCTTAGTATTTATTTTCCAAATTATCATTTTAAAGAATTTTTAATAATAATTATCTTAGAATGTAAAGTCATTTGGCAATTTTTTAAAAGGAAAAACTATGGAAAGGAAAAAATTTTCTAAACTAAATTTAGAATACTCATTTAACAAAGCTTCTTTTTCTTGGCGTTAAGCCTACTACTACATTTTCAATCATTTTTTATTTTACATTTTTAGTTTTAGTTGATCATTTTTGATTTTATATTATTAATCATTTTAAGGAAATACTATGAAAAAATATTATGGAAAATTTGGTGGGCAATTTGTACCAAATGAAGTAAAAATAGCATTAGATGAAGTAGAAAAAGCTTTTTTAAAACTCAAAAAAGATAAAGATTTTAACACAGAATTAAAAGAACTCTTAGTTAATTATGTAGGAAGACCTACACCTTTATACCATGCTAAAAATTTAAGCAAGCTTTATAATCATGAAATTTATTTAAAAAGAGAAGACTTAACTCACACAGGAGCTCATAAGATCAACAATGCCATAGCTCAAGCCTTAATGGCAAAGAAAATGAATAAGAAAAAAATTATTGCAGAAACCGGAGCAGGACAACACGGGCTTGCAACCGCCACTGCAGCAGCACTTTTAGGACTTGAATGTGAGATATTTATGGGAGCTATTGATGTAAAAAGACAAGCCTTAAATGTCTATAAAATGGAGCTTTTAGGAGCAAAAGTTCATGCGGTAGAAAGTGGAAGTAAAACTTTAAGTGATGCGGTGGATGAGGCTTTAAATTTTTGGATTAAAAATACCAAAGAAGTATTTTATGTAGTAGGAAGTGCAGTAGGACCTTATCCTTATCCGCAAATTGTTACGCATTTTCAAAGCATTATAGGTAAAGAATGCAAAATGCAACTTAGAAAATTAAATAAAAAAGTAGATTACATTATAGCAGCAGCTGGAGGTGGTAGCAATGCTGCTGGAATTTTTCATGCATTTTTAAAAGATGAAAAAGTTAAACTCATAGGCGTTGAAGCAGCAGGTTTAGGCAAAGATACACCTTATCATGCAGCTACACTTACTAAAGGTAAAGAAGGTATTATCCATGGTATGAAAACTAAGGTTTTACAAGATGATAAAGGCAATATTGCTCATACTTTTAGCATCTCTGCTGGGCTTGATTACCCTGGCATAGGTCCTTTGCACGCATATTTACAAGAAAGTAAAAGAGCAAGTTATCATGCTATTAGCGATGATGAGTGTATTAATGCTTTAAAATTATTATGTAAAGAAGAAGGTATTATACCCGCTATTGAAAGCTCACATGCATTAGCTTATCTAGAAAAACTTTGCCCTGCTTTAAAGAAAAAAAGTGTGATAGTTGTAAATCTTTCAGGAAGAGGCGATAAAGATATGCAAAGTATTTATGAGTATAAAAAAGGTGAAATTTATGGTTGAAGGATAACTTCAACCAATTTATTTTTTTGTGCTTTTTAGCTCTAAATTTAGATAATACCCCGTATAAGAACCACTTTTTTCATGATTCTTAGCAAGCTCTTCAACGCTACCTTTAGCTATAACCTTACCACCTTTAACTCCACCCTCAGGTCCCATATCGATGATATAATCAGCATTTTTAATCACATCTAAATTATGCTCTATCACAAACACACTATTTCCAAGATCAACTAAATGTTGCAAAACTACAATAAGTTTATTAACATCTTCAAAATGAAGTCCTGTTGTAGGCTCATCTAAAATATAAAGAGTTTTTCCTGTATCGCTTCTGCTTAATTCTTTAGCTAGTTTAATACGCTGAGCCTCCCCACCACTTAAAGTAGTTGCATTTTGTCCCAAGGTAAGATAACCAAGCCCAACTTTTACCAATGTATCCAGTTTTTGTTTTATTTTTGGTACAGAAGTAAAAAACTCGCTTGCTTCAATAATACTCATATTTAAAACATCAGCTATGCTTTTACCTTTATATTTAATCTCTAAAGTTGCATCATTATATCTTTTACCATTACAAACATCACAAGTTACCATCACATCAGGCAAAAAGTGCATTTCTATTTTAATTTCACCATCTCCACTACACTTTTCACATCTTCCACCTTTAACATTAAAAGAAAAACGCCCTGCTTTATATCCTCGCATTTTAGCTTCTTTGGTAGCTGCAAAAAGATTACGAATTTCATCCATAGCACCTGTGTAAGTAGCAGGATTTGAACGTGGAGTCCTTCCTATAGGACTTTGATCAAGATAAATCACCTTATCAAGTTTTTCTAAACCTTCTATTTTAGCCCCACTTAGTTTTTTAACTTTTTTAGCGCGGTTAAGCTCTTCTTTTGCAAATGGAAGTAAAGTTTGCAAGACTAGTGAGCTTTTACCACTTCCTGAAACACCTGTAATTGCTACAAGATTGCGTAATGGAAAATCTACACTTAAATTTTGAATATTATTAATGCTCACATCTTTTAAACTAATAAAATCTTTTTGTTCTCTATTTTTTTGATGAGCAATTTGCTTTTTGCCACTCATATAAAGGGCAGTTTGGCTTTTGCTTTTTAACAATTCTTTATAAGTTCCACTAAATACAACCTCACCACCAAATTTACCAGCATTTGGACCAATATCTACGATAAAATCTGCCTCTTCTATAGTCATTTTATCATGCTCAACTACGATTAAAGTATTACCCTTTTGCTGAAGATTTCTTAAAGTTTTAATGAGTTTTGCTGTATCTCGTTCATGTAAACCAATGCTAGGCTCATCTAAAACATACATCACTCCACTTAAACCACTACCAATTTGAGATGCTATACGAATTCTTTGAGCCTCACCCCCGCTAATGGTTCTTGCATCACGCCCTAAAGATAAATACCCAAGTCCTACATCATAAAGAAAAAACAATCTTTCATTAATTTCTTTAAAAATAGGCTTAGCTATCAATCTTTCTTGTTCACTTAAATACGCAAAATTAGCTTCTTTTGAAAAAAATGCAGTGGTATTTTCTATGCTCATATCTAAAATTTCACCCAAATTTTTCTCAGCTACTTTTACAGCTAAACTTTCAGCTCTTAAACGATGACCATTGCAATCTTTGCAAGTTTTTTCACTCATATACTCGCTTAAATCTTTTTCATCTTTTAACATTTCATAGGCATATTTAACAGCACCTTCAAATTTACGACTTAAGCGATGTCTTTTCCATAAAAAGTTAATTTCCTTAGCATTACCATAAAGCACTAGACGCTTTTCTTCTTCACTTAACTCATTATATGGAATTTTTACCCTGATATCATTTTGCTCACAAAAGGCCATTAAAAACTTATAATAATAACTTTTATTAAACCCATATAAAAGCTTTATAGCTCCTGCTTCTAAGCTTAATTCTTCATTGATAAGTTTTTTCATATCTAGCGTATATCTTATACCAAGACCATCACAACTTGGACAAGCGCCTTTTGGAGAATTAAAAGAAAAACTCAAAGGTTCAAGCAAAGGAAAAGAAATTTTACAATCAAAACAAGCATTATGCTCACTATAATGAAAATGCCTAGGTATATTTAATTCTTCATTATTTAAAACTTCAATTTCCACTTCACCAAAGCTCTCGCTAAGCCCTTTTTCTATATCGCTTGCAAGTCTTGCTAGCATATCATCTTGCACTTGGAGTCTATCTATTACAAGTTTTATTGTATGTTTTTTGGTTTTAGCAAGTTCAATATCCTCATCAAGACGCGTTAAAACCCCATCAATTTGTGCTCTAACATAGCCTTTTGCGACTAAATTTTCCAAAAGATCTGCAAAAGTTCCCTTTTTTTCTTTAATCAACGGCGCATAAATGATGATTTTTGCCCCTTTTGGAAGCTTTAAGATTTCACCTACGATATCTGCTGCACTCATAGATGAAATTTTTTGACCACATTGATGACAATGTTGTGAGCCAATCCTTGCGTATAAAAGTCTTAGATAATCATAAATTTCAGTAATAGTTCCAACGGTTGATCGAGGATTTTTAGAAGTTGTTTTTTGATCAATAGCAATAGCAGGAGTTAAACCTTCTATTTTATCAACATTTGGCTTACCCACTTTATCTAAAAACTGCCTTGCATAAGCACTTAAACTTTCAATATAGCGACGTTGTCCTTCTGCATAAAGCGTACCAAAAGCTAAAGTGGATTTACCACTTCCACTAAGTCCTGTAAAAACTATGAGTTTATTTTTAGGAATTTCTAGGTTGATATTTTTAAGGTTATTCTCTTTAGCACCAATGATACTTATTTTGTCATTATTCATAAAAATCCTCTTTTTATCAAATCAAGCATGTTTTTTAGCAAAATCTTTCATAAATTCACTTAACTTTTGAACCTTTTCAATGCTGATAGAATTATAAATACTAGCGCGAATTCCACCTAAAATTTTATGCCCTTTAAGACCTATCATACCATTTTCTTCAGCTTCTTTTACAAAAACTGGCTCTAAGTTTTTATCACAAGCTATGTTAAAACTAACATTCATTAGCGATCTATCTTCTTTTTTGGCATGACCTTTATAAAAACCATTACTCTCATCAATCACATCGTATAAAATTTTAGCCTTTTGTATGTTTTGCTCATTGATTTTATCTAAGCCGCCTTGATTTAAAAGCCATTTCATTTCAAGATTAAACATATATATAGCAAAGGTTGCTGGAGTATTAAATAAAGAATTATTTTCAGCATAAACACTGTATTTTAACATACTAGGTATATTTTTGTTTTTACTACGCTCTACCATATCTTTGCGGATAAATGCACAAGCAAGCCCTGAAATTCCTGCATTTTTTTGCACTCCACCAAAAAGCATAGCAACATTAGAAAAATCTATCTTTTTAGAGAAAAAATCACTAGAAGCATCAATTATCAAAGGGCTTTTAGTTTTTGGATAGTTTTTATATTGGGTTCCATAAATGGTATTATTAGAGCATATATAAGCATAATCTGCATTATCACTAAATTCAAATTGTGGGATATGATCAAACTCACTTTCTTGGCTACTTGCTACTATTTTTGTATTTACTCCTAAAATTTCAGCCTCTTTAATAGCCTTTTTAGTCCAAACACCAGTATTAGCAAATTCACAAACTCCACCCATATATAAATTCATAGGTATCATAGCAAATTGCAAACTAGCCCCACCTTGCATTAAAAGCACTTCATAATCATCATTTACATCATAAAGTTCTTTTGCCATTTTAATAGCTTCAAAATGCACTTCTTCAAAAACCTTTCCACGATGAGAAACTTCCATAATAGAAAAGCCTTTACCATGATAATCAAACAAATGCTCCTGTGCCTCTTTTAAAACCTCATCAGGCAGATTTGAAGGACCTGCACTAAAATTCATTACTCTCATTTTGTCTCCTTTTTATAGTATTTGGGCTTCTTTACTCTCATTTATTGAGCAAAGTTTTATAATATCTCCTTTTTTTAGTTTTTCAAGAGAGATATTTTTGCCATCTTTTTGTAAATTTATCAAATTTTTACTTTTATCAAAGAAATTTTTATGCTGAGTTAAAAGCTCTTCAAAATTATTAAGTTTGTTTTCATAATTTAATAATTTTAAATTTAAAACGCTCTTTAGTTGACTTTGTAAAAAACCAAGCTTTTGTTTTCTAAGAAAAAAAGCATTTTCTAAAGATTTCGCTTTGGCTAAATTTTGTAAATGATCGATTTTATTTTGATAAAACTTAAGATGATTTAACATTTGGTTTTTAAAACGCATAGCAAGCTCATCAAGTCCTTGTTCTAAGCTGAGTTTATTTGGAAAAATCATATCAATAGCCGCACTTGGAGTTGGTGCTCTTAAATCTGCTACAAAATCACTAATAACATAATCAATCTCATGTCCAATAGCAGAAACAACAGGCGTTTTTAAAGAAAAAATACATCTTGCAAGTTCTTCATCATTAAAACAAAACAAATCTTCTCTACTTCCGCCACCTCTTGCTAAAATAATCGCATCTAAATTAAACTCATCAGCTTTTTTTAAAGCATTTATCAAAGAATTTGGAGCGCTTTGTCCTTGAGTGAGGGCATTAAAAATAGTTATTTTGCAAAGATTATATTCTTTTTGTGAAATTAACTTTAACATATCTTGCAAAGCAGCTGAAGTAAAAGAAGTGATTATGCCTATTTTTTTAGGAAATTTAACAATGCTTTTTTTAGCATTTGTATCAAACAAACCTTCTTTTTCAAGCTTTTCTTTTAGGGCTAAAAATTTAGCTTCTAAATCCCCAAGGCTTGTTTTTTGCATACTTTTAGCGATAAATTGATACCTACCACTTGCTTCATATAAACTCACATAACCTCTTAGATCAAGCATATCGCCAACTTTAGGTTTAGCTTGAACAAATTGATTAAAGCCTTTAAACATCACACAAGCTATACTTGATTTTTCATCTTTTAAGTCAAAATACCAATGTCCTGAACTATGAATGGTAATTTTAGAAATTTCTCCACTAAGCTCTATATCATCAAGATGAAATTCTAATAAACTTTTAGCTTTTAAATTAAGTTCTGAAACTTTCATTTTTTTCTTGCAATAAACATAGAACAAACACCAAAACTAAAGCTTTTATACTCTAGCATTTCAAAATACTCACTCAATTCTTTAATAAATTCTTCTTTGCTTAAAAAATCTTCTATCGAATTTGGTAAATACTCATAAGCACTATAATTTTTACTGATAAATCCACCCACTTTTGGTAAAATATTTTTTAAGTAAAAATCTCTACAAGCAGCTATAAAACCACCCTGCTCTCTTTTAGTAAATTCAAGCACAAGTAAAATCCCATCCTTTTTTAACACTCTTGCAAATTCTTTTATAGCTTCTTTCCTATCTACCACATTGCGTATGCCATAACTTATACTTATGATGTCTGCACTTTCATTTTCGAGTGGAAGTTCTTGTGCTTTTGCTTGTACAAAAGTCGCATCAGGAATTTTTTTCCTAGCCACTTCAAGCATGCCCGCACTTGGATCAACCCCTTTTATACTAATGATATTTTTATTTGCTCTTAAGGCTTGATTTTGCCATTCTACAATCATATCGCCCGTACCACAAGCTACATCGATAATATCAAGTTCATCATTGGAAAATTTAAAAACATCCAAACAAGCTTTTTTTCTCCAACTCACATCACTTCCAAAACTTAAAATTCTATTAGCCTTATCATAAGTTGGTGCTATATCATCAAACATTTTAACTATTTTTTCTTGTTTTTGCATGTTTTTCCTAACTATATATTTTTAATTTTTTGATGCTTTTTTCAATTTGTTTTATTATATTTTCATCATAAGAATTTTGATCTAAATGCTTATACTTAAAATAATTTTTCAACTTTTTAATGCTTTTTTCTTCAAACATAGTTGCAAAATAGCATAATAAAAATTTTATTTTTTCTAATTCTTCTTCAAGATTTGTTTGAGATTTTACAATTTTTTTCTTTAAAAAAACTAATTCTTTTCTTAGTTTAAAAGCTATTAAAGACTTTAAAATTTGATTTTTTCCTTGATAAAATTCATAATCATTTTTTAAAATAAAATCCATATCAAGAAAAATATCATTAATTTTTTCATCGCTTAAAATAAAAATATATTTTTCTAGTTCAAACTCATGGTATTTTTTCATATTAATTTGATTTATCAAAAATGAAAATTGTTGTTTTAGCTTATTTTGAATATTTTTTTCAAAAAGAGTATCAAAAACATCAAGACAAAAACAAATTTGCTTAAGGCTTATAAAACATTGTTCCAAGTTTTTTTCACTTGAATTTTTTAAAAAATTTAATCTGTCATTTTTTAAGTTTTTTAAAAGAACGAAAAGTAAAATTTTACCAGCTGAAAAACTTTGAATTTGATTTGGAAAATGCAAGTTAATATCTTTTTGTTTATCTAAAATTTTAATACATCTAGCACTATCAAAAACTTTAGAAAGATCCCCATATAATGCTAAATTTTTACTATAAAAATTCTCATCATCTGTAATTTCTTTATAATTTTTAAAAAAATGAGGTAAATCAAACCGCTTTGCTTCTTCAACGGTGGAAAAAATCACTTTTAAAATGACCAAATTTTTTAAATTGTTTTTAAATTTATAAAGGAAAAATTGGGTATTATCAAGCTCAAAACTAATTCTTGTTTTTTTTATTATATTGGTTATAGCATTTTTACTTTTTTGATGTTTAAATTCTTTTTTAGATATTTTATGAGTTTTTTTATCTAAAATATCATGTAATTTATAAAATGTAAATTGATAATAATCTTGATTGATTTTTTTATATTTGATATCACAAAAAGGATTTATACGTGTAAAAAATACACGTATTTTATCCTTAGAATAAGCAAGTTTTTCTTCTTTTAAAATTTTGATATAATCATCATTTTCAATTAAAAAGCGTCTTTGTATTTCACAAATCATTTTACTTGCAAAATTTACAACCATTCACATAAGCAAACACGCCAAGATAGTCAATAATATTACCAATCTTTTTCTCAAGATCTTCTTGGTATTTATTAATCCCACTATCTTCATAGCGCACATCTTCTATGTGATTGCATTTACTACAAATTACATGAATATGTGGATATTCATAAATGTCATAACAAGTTTTTTGATTTGGAGTATTAATTTCTACTACCAAGCCTTGTTCTTTTAAGGTATTTAAATTTTTATATACCGTAGCTAATGAGATAGAAGGATATTCTTCTTTAATACTTTCATACAAAGATTCTATATTAGGATGCTCGTGGCGTTTTAAAATTTTTAAAATACAAAGTCTTTGTGGAGTAGCTTTTAAATCACAGTTTTTAAGCATTTGAATAAGTTCCATAGTCTATTCTCCAAATATTTTTACTTATAGTATAACTCTTTTTTTATAAAAAAATGATTATATTAAAAGATATTTTTTATCTTTTAATAAAATTTAATTTTTTGACACAATGAATCAATATCAAGCTCTAAAAATTTTTCCACTTCACTTGTTTTGCCATGGGCTATAAATTGATCTTCAAATTCAAAACTTACTAGTTTTATATGATAAAGATTTTCTTTTTGTAAAAAATTTGCAATCAAACTTCCCACTCCACCTATTTTAGCACTATCTGAAAAAACAAACCAAGTTTTTGTATCTTTTGCCAACTCTTTTAAAAGCTCTTCATCTAAAGGCTTTGCAAAAATCAAATCTATTAAGCTCGCATAATCTAATCCAAGTTTATCTAAAGCTAATTTTGCCTTAGCCACACCTTGACCAAAACCTAAAAATACTTTATCGCTTTGTACTTTAGATAAAATTTGAGCTTTAGCAAGTTTTATCTCACATGGATTAAAATCATCATTTAATAAAAAATTACCCCTAGGATAGCGAAAAGCAAAAACACCTTGATGAAAATATGCATATTCCATAATATTTTCCATCATAGCCTCATCTCTTGGAGCTGCTAGAGTAATA
This sequence comes from Campylobacter sp. RKI_CA19_01116, assembly GCF_025771405.1. Taxonomy (NCBI): domain Bacteria; kingdom Pseudomonadati; phylum Campylobacterota; class Epsilonproteobacteria; order Campylobacterales; family Campylobacteraceae; genus Campylobacter; species Campylobacter sp. RKI_CA19_01116. Next base: position 93,940 of record NZ_JAKMQF010000002.1, on the reverse strand, counting down.
TTTGGTATAGCACTTAAAAAGCTAATATCAAAAACACCCTGATGAGTTTCTCCATCTTCTCCTACAATTCCTGCTCTATCCATAGCTATAACTACATTTAAATTCATAATAGCACAATCATGAATTACTTGATCATAAGCTCTTTGCATAAAAGTACTATAAATTGCTATAAAAGGTTTAAAACCTTCTTTTGCCATAGCCGCCATAGAAGTAACTGCATGTTGTTCTGCAATTGCGACATCCCAAAAACGTTCAGGATATTTTTCTATTAATTTATCAAGTCCAGTACCACTTGGCATAGCAGCAGTTACACCCACTATATTTTCATATTTTTGAGCTAAATTCAATAGGGTATTTGAAAAAATTTCCGTGGCGCTTTTTTTACTTATATTTGCCTTTAAACTCTCCCCGCTACTTCTATCAAAAGCACCTACTCCATGCCATTTAGCATTTTTTCCCTCGGCTAATGCATAACCCTTGCCTTTGATAGTTTGCGCATGCACAACGCAAGGTTTTTTCATAGCTTTTGCTTGATTGAGCGCATTAATAACCTCATTTAAATTATGTCCATCAATGGGACCAATATACTCAAGCCCTAATTCTTCAAACAAAAGTCCAGGTGTGATAAGTCTTAAGCCCTCTTCAAAACGCTTTGCCATATAAGAAGCGCCTTGAGGAAAGTATTCTAAAAGATTTTCTATGCGTTTTTTAAATTTTTGATAAAACTGCGTTGCCATTGCCTGAGAAAGGTATTTTGAAATAGCTCCAATTGGCCTTGATATACTCATTTCATTATCATTTAAAATGATCACACAAGGGTATTCTCTATCACCAAGCTCATTTAAAGCTTCATAAGCCATACCCGCACTTAGCGCTCCATCACCTATTAATACAACAGGCAAACGATCTTCATTTTTTAATCTTATAGCCTTGCAAGCTCCAACTGCTAAAGATATAGAAGTGCTTGAATGTCCTGCTACAAAATAATCTCCCTCATCAGGCTTTGTATAACCACTTAAACCATTAAATTGCCTTAGAGTTTGAAAATTATTTATTTTACCACTTAAAAGCTTGTGTGGATAAGATTGGTGTGAAACATCAAAAATAAAAGGATCTTTTTTTACATCAAAAACATAATGCATGGCTATACTAAGTTCAACTACACCTAAATTTGAACTTAAATGTCCACCATTTTTACTCACTGTGTCTATAATAACTTCACGCAAATTGTTAGCTAAATTTTCTAACTCTTTAATTTGCATATTTTTAATATTTAAGTTATTTAAATCTGTCATTCATTAACCATATTTTTGATTTTTTGCAAACGATTATTAAGGTTTGATTCTATATTGCCTGCATCACTTAATATTAAAATACTCCCCTTATTAATCGCATCATCAAGGCTAAATTTGATATTACTTTGCTCTTGTTCTAAATGTGATTTTACATATTCAAAATCATCAGGGCTAAGTTTTAATTCTATTTTAGTAGCATTTTTAAGCTCATTCATAAGCTCTTTTGCTAAATTTAATGCTATAAGTGAGGAATTTTCCTCAAGTTCTTTTGCAATCACTTCTTTTGCGATAATTACAGCTGTATCGGCTAATTCTTTTTCATTTTTAGATAAAAACTCATTTAAATTTTGCACTGTATTTTCAAGTTTTTCTACACTTTTTAAGTATTTTTCTTTTAAAGCTTCTAATTCACTTTCAAAATTTTTTTGAGCTTGTTCATAACCTTCTTTGGTAAATTTTTCTTTTGCATGTTCTAATTCTGTATTTAAGCGATTGTTAAATTCAGCCTCTTGGCTTTCTATTTGCATTTGTAATTTAATAATATTTCCTGACATTTCATCAGTTTTTTTAAGCAAATCTTCTACAAAATCAGGTTGGATTTGTGGTTGTGGGACTTGTGGGGTAGTTTCTACTGTTTGATTTTCCACTGCTTGCTGAGTAGTATTTTGAGCCAGAGGAACTTGATTTATAGTTTGAGTTTCTTCTTGTTTTTGCTCTTCATTAGAAGACATTTCACTCATAACTTTAAAATGATATCCTTCAACTACATGAGCAGAAATATTTTCAGGTGAAATTACATTAGTTAATTTAGCCATAATCTTACTCTATCATCTCATCGGCCTCACCCACTTGGATAAGACCTTGTTCTGCAAGTTTTTGCACCACTTCTACAACTTTTCTTTGTGCTTCTTCTACATCTTTTACACGTACAGCACCCAAAAAGCCCATTTCTTCTACAAAAGCTTCAGCAGCACGCGTTGACATATTTGCCATAAATTTTTGCTTTAAATCCTCACTTGCACCCTTTAAACCTATCATCAAATCACGTTTATCAGCAGCTTTTAAAACTTCTCTAATCGCATTAGTACTAAGCTGAGAAATATCATCAAAAGTAAACATTAAATCTTTAATGGTTGTAGCAAGTTTTTCATCACTTTGCTCAATATAAGAAAGTGTTGTTTTGGATGCTTTTTGACCCAAGCGATTAAGCACTTCAGCAACCGCTCTTGGACCACCCACTTCAACTTTATAAGAAGTAAGACTTTCAAGTTTACTTTCAAGTACAGCAGATACTCTTTTGATAATTGAAGGTGAAATATCCCCAAGATTTGCCATTCTTATTACAACCTCAGCCCTTAATTCATCACTAAAATACTCCAAAGTTTCAGCAGCTTGAGTAGTATCCATATGAGCTAAAATCAAAGCTATAGTTTGAGGGTGCTCTTTAATAATAAAGTCAGCAAGCTGTTGTGGTTTAATTTGAGAAAGATAAGCAAAATTTTGGTTATTTTCCATACTTTTGGTAAGTTTTTCCAAAATTTTATTGGCAATTTCAGGACCAAAAGTTCTAAATAAAATTTCTTTTGCATATTCCAAACCGCCACTTTTTAGATATTGGTTTGATTGTAATAAAGTATAAAATTCTTCTAAAACTGCAGTAGCAACTGGTTTGTCAACATTTTTTGCTAAAGCGATATAGCGAGAAATTTCAGTGATGACATTAATATCCATATGAGAAAATAAAACTGTCGTTACATCTTCTCCAAGTTGAATTAAAAAAATTGCGACCTTTTCGGGCATAGAAAGGTCATCATAGACCATTTTTTGTTCTTCACTAAGCTTTATCATCAGATATCCTTCTCACCAAATTCAGCTTCATTTTCAACAAGTTTTTGTAACAATAATGCTACTTCTTCACCTTTTTCATTAGCCACTGCTCTTAATTTTTCGAGCAAGACATCGTATTGAAGTGCATCTTCATCAAAATTATCCCCAAAGCCAAGTTGTTCTTCAACTTTCTTACGTGCTGCGTTGAATTTTTCAATAGCATCTTCAGCCTCGTCAATGATTTGCCCGTCTTTTCCTTCCATCTCTTCTTCAAGCTTGATATCTGCAAGCATTTTTTGTGAAAATGGCACAATAACTTTTTTATAAAAGATGAAAAGTAAAATCGCAGCAAAGACATACTTAACAGGCGGGATAAATGGCTCAACAAATCTTGAATAGAAAGTTTGAACCTTATTTTCAACTTTAGCTGTTCTATGAAATTCCAAATTATTTACTTCAACCGCATCACCTCTAGCAAGATTAAAACCTATAGCGCCTTTAGTGAGATTTTCAATAGCTTGAATTTCTTTATCGCTCAAAGGAATATATTCATTAGTAATATTTCCCTGATCATCAGTAATTACTTTGTATTTTCCATCTACTACAACGGCCGCAGAAATTCTTTTAACGGTTGCAAATTGCTTAGTGGTATTGGTAATTTTTTTAGAAATTTCATTATTAGTTGTAGTTTGATTTTTAGTATAAACCTCGCGTGCACCTTTATCATCTAAACCTTCTACAGGACCGATATTTGAAACAGCACCTGGCACACCTTGAATTTCTTTATCTTTATAGCCTTCTCTATGTTCTTCTAAAGTTTGCTCGCTACGCACGACTGTGTTTGGATCATATACTTCACTTTGTGATTCTTCTTTAGAAAAATCATAATCAATACTAACCTTTGCCACTACTCTATCATAACCACCCGCAAATGGAGCAATAGAAGCAACAATTTTTTGCTCTAATTCATATTCTTGATCTCTTTTATATTTAATTTGAGCAGCAATTAAATCACTCTCAAAAGCACCCTCATCATCTAAAGGAATACCTTTTTGATCCATGATTTTTACATTTTCAGGGGTAAGTTTTGTCACTGAAGAAGCAATTAAGTTTTTAATCCCCATAATTTGCTTTTTATTAAGCTTTAAGCCTTCTTTTATCGTCAAAGCTACTGAAGCAGTTGGTGGGACTTGTTGTTGAGTAAAAAGTGTATCTTTAGCAAAAGCAATATGCACTGTGGCACTATGGATAGGCTCTAAACTTTCAATCGTTCTAGCAAGTTCACCTTCTAATGCTCTTTGGTATTTTACCTTTTGCTCAGCTTCTGTTGCGCCAAATTCTTGTTTATCAAAAAGCTCAAAACCTACTTTATTATCTTTTGGCAATAACCCTGCAGAAGCAATAGCCAAACGCTGTTTATACACTTGTTCATTAGGTACTAAAATAGTTCCCTCATCACGCAAAATATAAGGAACCCCACTTTTTTCAAGCTGCGTTACTATCATCGCTGAATCACTAGTATTAGCATTTTCGAATAATACTGAATATCCAGCCTCACTAGCTACTGTAGAGCCGCTTCTAAAAAGAGTTAAAAATACTAAAAATCCAACTACAACAACAATAGAAGCAGCAATGATAATACGCTGTCTTAAACTTAAATTTTGATAAAGCTGACCTACTTGGTGCAGTATAGTTTTATAATCCATTTATTTCCTACAAACTAAAAATTTTTAGAAAACTCTTCAAAAAACCTTGAATTTTCATACTCTGTACCTATACTTATACGCACAGCATTTAAACCATAACTTTGTAAATTTCTTATTATTATACCGTTTTTAAGCAGTTTTTCAGATAAATCTGTGCTATTTTTTTCATCAAAAAAATAAGTAATAAAATTTGTGTAGCTTGGAATGTATCGAATTTTATAATTTTTAGCAAAATCTTCATAAAGTTTCATTTGCGAAAAATTATTTTCCAAAGTTTTTTGCACAAACTCATCATCATCTAACGCAGCAACAGCAGCTTTTAAACTCAAATTAGTCACATTAAAAGGTGCTCTTAATTTATAAAACGCATTAATAATTTCCTTGCAAGCTATACCATAACCCACTCTCATACCACCCAAACCATAAAGCTTAGAAAAGGTTCCTAGATATACTGCATTTTGAAATTTATGGATTAATTCTTTAGGATTAATATGCTTTTTACTATCTTTAAATGAAGCAAATTCATTATAAGCTCCATCAATGGCTACCAAACAATCCTCATCAATTTTTTCTAAAAACTCAAAAACCTCACTTGCGTCTAAACACTCACCTAAAGGATTATTTGGCAAGCATAAAAAAATTACTTTGATTTCATTTTTATGCTTTTGATATAACTCATACAACTCATTTAAATCATGGGTTAAACTTGGAGTTTTATAAACCTTAACTCCTAGTTGTTTTGCATAAATTTCATACATAGCAAAGCTAACCCCACATTGTAAATAAGCCTTAGAATGATCAAGTTTTGCATGTACTATATATTCTATGATTTGATCACTCCCGCTACCTATGATGAGATTTTCTTTTAAAATATCATATTTTTGCGCTAAAGCTTGTTTTAAATCACTCATAGTATCATCAGGATACAAATGAGCTAAATGTGCATTATTTATAATGGCTTCTTTAGCTTTTTTACTTGTGCCATAAGGATTTTCATTACTCGCTAGTTTAATAACTTCTTTTAAACCATATTTTTTAGCAATTAAATCCATATCCTTGCCACTTTCATAAGTTTTAATAGCTTCTAAAAAAGGATTAAATTTCATTGCTTTCTCCTGATAAATATGATCCAAGCCATTTTATATGCTCAGCTTTTTTTAATACTCTTTGGACATTTTCATCATCAATATGTCCTTCAAAATCTATATAAAAACTATGCACAAATTCTCTTGTTTTTATAGGGCGTGATTCAAGTTTTGTTAAATTTATCCCCTCTTTTTTAAACTCATATAATAAATCACTAAGCCCACCTGGTTTGTGTGCAGCAAGTGCTAAGATAGAAGTTTTACAATGAGGCATTTGAGGTATTTTTATATCACTTAAAATCAAAAACCTAGTACGATTTGCCAAATTATCCTCAATCGTTTCAAATAATATAGGTACATTATAAAGTTTTGCTGCAATCTTAGAGCAAATCGCAGCTGAAGTAACATCTTGCGAAGCTAAGTAAGCCGCATGAGCTGTGGATTTGCTTGCTACAAATTCTACTTCACTTAAATCATGACTTTCTAAAAAATTTCTACATTGATTATAGCCTTGTGGATGAGAATATATGCGTTTAATATCTTTTAAATTTTCACTCATGCTTACAAAAGAATGATGAATATCCATATAAATTTCAGCAAAAATTTTTACATCTTCATATTTTCCAAGACAATCAAGCGTCACACCCACTGCACCTGCTGTATTATTTTCTATAGGTACTACTCCATATTTTGCTTCTTTGTGAGCTAATTCTTTAAAAACATCTTCTATATTTGCAAGTGGAGTATAACGACTCATAGCACCAAAACGCGTTCTTGCTACTTGATGTGTATAGCTTCCCTCAGGGCCTAAATAAGCTATACTTTGAGGCATTTCTAAATTTCTTGATACAGCAAAAATTTCTTGATAAATTGCTTCGATTGCATTTTGATCTAATAAACCATGATTATAATTTTTAAGTCTATTTATAATAGCTCTTTCACGCTCAGGTCTATAAATACTCCCACCTAAATTTTGCTTAATAACTCCTATATCTTTAACATGAAGCATTCTTTCATTAAGTAAAGCCAAAATTTTATCATCGATAGTATCGATTTTATTGCGTAATTTTTCTATCTCTTTCATTTAAACCTCGATATGTAGTAATCCTTAATACTATCATATACAAAATTAAGTTTAGTTGTATCAAGACCTTGAATGTTAGAAATTTTACCGCTTAAAACTAAGGCTGTTTGCATGCCAAGCTCATAAGCACCAAGCAAATCACCTTTAAAATCATCACTAATGATTAAAGTATTTTCAAAACTCACATTACAATCTTGCTGTTTTAATAAATTTAAAGCACTTTCATAAAAAGCCTTACTAGGTTTTCCTATCACTTTATAATCAAACTCGCATGCATTTTTAAGCATAGACATAATACTTCCAACGCCTGGATAAAGCCTTGAGTTTTTCTTATAAATACTACTTTCATGCATTGCTATAGCTTGCACACCATTTTTAAGATACTCTATCATACTAGCAAAATCTTGAAATTTAAAATCATCATAACTTGCCACCAAGAATGCTTTTGGATCTTTATAATCAAGCTCATAACCTAACTCTTGAAGTGAATCTAAAAATTCTTTTGCTCCAAAAGCTGCTATTTTACAAGGTTTTAAATGATCTTTTAAAACACAAAAAGGATCGATATAAACTTTTTCATTAATTTCAAAACCCAAATTTTGCAAATAATTTAAAAAATCTAATTTTTTGGTATTATTGGTAATAATCACATAAGGAATTTTTTCTTTATTTAAAGATTTAATGAGTTCTAAAGCACCATTTATAGGACTTTTATCATAATCTGAAATCAAAGTTCCTTGCACATCTAAAAACAACATTTCAATCCTTTAAAAAATCAAGCTCTAAAGCAATTTGATCCTCATAACTTTCTCTTTTTCTAATCATTCTTACCGTGCCATTTTCACAAGCTAGCTCACATACTCTATTGCGAGTATTATAATTACTACTCATGCTAAAACCATATGCACCTGCACTTTTAACTATGATCAAATCTCCTGCTTTTGTCTTAGCTAGTTTTCTATCTTTAGCTAAAAAATCTCCACTCTCACAAACCCCACCAACAATATCACAAAGACTCTCTTCTTTATTTTCACCCAAAAGCTTAATTTCATGATAAGCACTATATAAACTTGGACGTAATAAATCATTCATCGCCCCATCAACAATCACAAAACGCTTTTTATCATTAAATTTTTCATATAAAACTTTAGTAACAAACTCACCTGCATTTGCCACTAAAAATCTACCAGGTTCCATACCTATACACACATCAAGACCTTGTAAACTTGCTAAAATTCCTTGAGCATAATCATATAAATTTGGTTCTTGCTCATCTTTATAACAAACCCCTAAACCCCCACCTATATCAAAGAATTTAATATTAATTTTTAAAGCCAAAAGTTCTTTTACTAATTTTGCAACAATCGCAGAAGCTTCATGAATACTGCTTATATCAAGAATTTGCGAGCCTATGTGAAAATGCACACCAACTGGCTCTAAAAATTGTGAGTTTTTAGCATAAAGATACATTTTTTTGGCACTTTCTATATCTACGCCAAATTTATTTTCATGCAAACCTGTAGAAATATAAGGATGTGTTTTAGCATCTACATTTGGATTTACTCTTATGCTTATACGGGCTGTCTTTTGATTTTCTTTAGCAATTTGTTCTAAAAGAAGCATTTCTTCATAGCTTTCTAAATTTACATAAAGTATGTTTTGCTCTAAAGCATATTTTAACTCATCAGCACTTTTACCTACCCCACTAAAAATAATTTTATAATTTTTAGCCCCTGCTTTTAAAGCTCTATAAATCTCACCCGCACTAACACAATCAAACCCACTATCTAAAGAAGCTAAAAGTTTTAAAACACTTAAATTAGAATTCGCTTTAACTGCATAAAAAATTTGTGATTTTCTTGCTTTAAAAGCATCTTTTAACATTATAAAGCGTTCTTTGATTTTATCAAAATCATAAATATAAAATGGTGTGTTATATTCTTTTGCTAGTTTTAAATAATCCATAAAAACCTCACTTGTAGTTATTTGTGTTTAAAATAATAAAAACTTCCTATACTCATTAAAATAAATACTGGTAGCATTATACCAAGCTCTGGAAGTAAAATTTCATTTTCACTCAATCTTGTTAATAAAAACAACAAACCCCAAACCAAAAGTATGCACACAAAAAATACAAAAGCTAAAAGTGCGAGATTAAAAAATCTTGCTGTTAAAGGAAAATAATAATACACAATAAGCATTAAAAATGGCGCAAAAAATGGTGTAAGAACCAAAGAATACAAGCTTGTTCTAAGTGTATTAGTAGAAATATTTTGTTTTGCAAAAATTGCCATACTTTCTAGCGCGTCTAAAATAGAATAAGAAGGATTACTCTCTACTAAAGAAATTCTTTCTAAAATTTTTGGAGAAAAGTCTTCTAAACCTTTAATATTTTTAAATTCTTCTATACTTAAACCCTCTTTTGAAACAATCAAATTTTGTGGTACATTAGTAGCTTTAGCATCATTTAAATCCCAAGAATCTCCATTAAATTTAGCAGTTTTTGCATGGATTATGCTTTGAATGTCTAAATTTTTTACATCAAAGATTTTTACATTATATAGGGTTTGAGAACTTGTTTTTTGTATATAAATAAATTTATCATTATATTTAATCAAAACTTCCCCACCCTCTCTATCTACAACGCCACGCTTAAGAATATTACTTTTATATTCATCTGCATAAGCAAAAGAGCTAAAATTAAGTCCTACATAAACACAACAAAAAAACATAGCCCATAAAAAAGGATAAAAAATCACTTGATTTTTACTTAAACCCAAAGCATATAAGCTAACAAATTCATTCGAGCGTATCATATTAAAAATACACAAAACCAAAGCAAGGACTATAGCTAAAGGTAGTATATAAGAAGCTGCTGAGCATGTTAAGAAAAATATATATAAAAGCTCTAAATTTGCACTTTTTGGCAGTCTATTGAAATTGAGCAAAAAATCAATCGCTACAAAGAAAAAAGTCAAAGAAAAAAATAAAATAAAAAATGATTTTAAATACAAAGATGAAATATAGCGAAAAAATATACTCATCGTTTAACTTTTTAAAGAATATTTTGAAGCGATTTTTTCTATATCAGAATTTAAAAGCTCAAGTAAGGCTTTTTTGCTATGTTCTAAAACCTTAGTTAAGCTTTCTTGTTCTTCTTGTTTAAATTTCCCCAAAACGTGAGAAATTACATCTTGTCCTTTTCCTACTCCTATGCGTACTCTCTCATAAGCATTACCACAAAGATTATCTATACTTTTAAGTCCATTATGCCCACCACTTGATCCACCTATTTTAAATTTCAAAGCACCTAAATTTAAATCTATATCATCATGGATTACAATAATTCTATCGCATTTATAGTATTCACTAACAGCTTTTACGCTTTCTCCGGATAAATTCATATAAGTGGAAGGTTTTAAAAAAAGAGTAGAAGAGCTTTTAAAAAGCTCTCCTTTAAATTTAGCATTTGAAAGCTTTGTTGTTTGCAAGTCTTTCAAAATTAAGTCAATTAGCATAAACCCTACATTATGACGGGTTTGGGCATATTGTTCTCCTATATTACCAAGTCCTACGACTAAGGTCATTTTATCTTGCTTTTTCTACGCCAACTACAGCTACTCTATCAGCATCAACCATAGTTACACCCTCAGGTACAACTACATCGCGGATTAAAAGTGCATCACCAACATCAAGTTTGGTTACATCTAATTCAAAATAATTTGGTAAGTTTTCAGCTGCACATTTTACTTTTAATCTTCTTTTTGATTGGATTAAAACACCTTTATTTTTAAGACCCATAGCTGTTCCTACGATTTTTACAGGAACCATATATTTAGAAATAACACCTTTTTGTGCTACCTTTAAGTCTACGTGTTTTAATTCTGCAGTTACAGGATCTTTTTGATAATCAACTACCACAACATTTAATACTTTATCTGCTACTTTTACATCAAAAGCTAAAGTAGTTTTTTTGCGTACTTCTTTAATAAATTCATTTACTTTAAAAGCAGCATTGATGTTTTCTAATCCTTTTCCGTAGATGTTTGCGATTAGATAACCATCTCTTTTTAAAGCTTTAGCAGCTTTTCTACCGATACTCTCTCTAACGATACCTTCTAACATCTGTTTCCTTTCTAAAAAAATAAACGCTAATTATAGCTAAATAAGTTTATAAAGATTTTAAAATATCTTCATAAGCTATGCAAAATTGCTCTAAACCATCATCAAGCAAATCTTTACAAGCTTTACTTAAAGCATCTTTTGAAATATTTGCATTCAGTTTTTTCTCTATACACTCATCTTTTAAAGGCTCTTTAAATACGATTTGCTTACCTTTAAAAGCCTTAATAGCATCTAGTGGTGCAGTATTAATAGCTTTATCATAGAGTAATTCTTTAATATAATAATCTTTTTCTAAATCATCACCCTTAACACCCGTACTTGCAAATAAAGCTCTAATATTTGCTTCATTTTGTTTAATGATATAATTATAAGCCTTTGTTGCAGTAAGAATTCCTATATAATTTTTATCTAAAACTTGATTATTTAATAATCTATCAAAACGGCTTACAAAAATACTAATAACGGCTTGAGGTTCTTTTTTGGCTGCGGTATTATTTTTTCTAAATTCTTTTAAACCTAAATTTAAAGCTTCAAAGCATTTTTTAGTTTGCTCAAAATCAAAAATCAAAGTAGCATTTACACTAATACCATTTTTCATTAATTCTTGCATTACTTCATAAGAAGCTTCTGTGGCAGGAATTTTCATCATCACATTTTCTTTTGCAATTTGCGTGTATAATCTTTTTGCCTCAGCCAAAGATAAGCTAGTATTATCTTTTAATCTTGGATCAATTTCAATACTAATAAAACCATCATTATTTTCATAATAATTAATAGCTAATTTATCTGCGGCCTTAGCTATATCTTCTATCGCAAGATACTCATATAAGGCTTTTTTATCTTTGAGATTTGATTTTTTGATTTTTTCTTTATAAATGGCCGAGTTTAAAATCACATTTTTAAAAATAGCAGGATTTGAAGTAGCACCATTGATTGTTCTTGAGTATATTAAATCCAAAAATTCATGATCTAAAAATTCATTTTCTATAAAATCACACCATAGTGAAAATTTTTTCATTGTATTACCTTTATTATTTCTTTTAAATCTTTTTTATCTACACAAATATCTGCATGAGATCTTAAAATTTCTTTGGCACAAAAAGCTATTTTTAATCCACATTCTTTAAACATAGAAATATCATTAGCTCCATCGCCCACACACATAATTTCTTCTGTTTTTAAATTTAAAAATTTCTTAAGTCTTTGTAGTATAATACCTTTTGAGTTGTTAAACATAATTTCTCCGCCAACTTTTCCCGTTAAAACACCGTTTTTACTATGCAAAAAGTTAGCAAAACCGAAATCAAAATGAAGTTTATTTTGTATTAAGTCAATTCCCTCATGAAATCCACCGCTAAAAACAATAATTTTTATATTTTTATTTTTTAAATACTCACATAATTCTTTAGCGCCATTCATCAAAGGTAAATTTTCACAGCACTTTCTTACTTGATCAACTGGCATTCCCTCAAGCAAGGCTACTCTAGCACTTAAGCTTTCAAAAAAATCAAGCTCACCATTCATTGCTTTATCGGTGATACTTTTAACAGCATCACCGACATTATACTCTTGTGCTAAAATGTCGATGGTTTCTCCATCCATGAGCGTAGAGTCAAAGTCAAAGGCACAAAGCTTTATCATTAAAACTCACGCTTTAATAAAGCTTCGGCTTTTAATATAGTTAAAATATTTTCTTCTCTTTTACCTATACCAAAAATCATACCTTTTTCTTTTAGTAAAGTTTCAGGTGGCGGATCAATTCTGCTTCTGTGAATTTTGATAGCCTCTGTTAATCTATCTATCACAAAACCCGCATTACCCGCAGGAGTTTGATTTCCATTTGCTACGCCTTTTAAAACAATATATCTAGTTTGAGGTGTCATTTTAGAACTACCTTGATTAAATCTTTTTGCAAGATCTATCAAAGGCATAACATTACCCCTCATATTAAACACACCTAAAACATAATCAGGTACACTTGGAACCCTAGTATATTCTATAGGTTTAATAATTTCTTGAATATTAAGAATAGGAATAGCATATTCCTCATCTCCTACCACAAAACCAACAAGCTGAATAATATCCTCTTCTTTATCCACATCTGGTTCTGCAATTTGCGCTTGTTGTTTTTGCAAAACCTGGCTTAATTTATCATTCATCTTCTTATCCTAGTTTTAAATTTTTTCTAACTACATTTTCTAAGTACTCTGGAGAGTAAGGCTTAGTAATATACTCAGTCATTCCTACTTCCACACCTCTTAGACGGTCTGATTTACTAGTTCTTGAAGTTACCGCAACAAGTGGAAGGTTTTTGTATTTAGAATATTTTCTAATTTCACCTGCTAAGGTATAACCATCCATTCTTGGCATTTCAATATCAATCAGCACTGCATCAATATCATGCTCACCTGATTTAATTGTATTTAATGCCTCAACGCCGTTAGTTGCTTCTATAATACTCACACCTAGTGGTTCTAGTGATTTTTGCATGATATTTCTATCCATCTTAGAATCATCCACTATAAGTACTGTATAATCACTTGGTTTTTCTTTCACAACTTTTTTAGCTTGCGCTTCAATTTGTGCTTTAATATCTACTTTGATCTCTTTAGCTATATCCATCATAGCAGCAACATCAATAATCAAAGTAACTCTACCATCGCCACGAATCGTCGCTCCTGCTATACCTTGGATGTTTTGTAAATATTCACCCATAGATTTAATAACGATTTCTTCTTGACCTACTAAAGTATCTACTATAATACCAAGCTTACTTTCTGCTACACCTATAACAACTACATAAGTTTGATCAGTATTTTCAAGCACTTGTTTTACACCAAATACATCTGAAAGTCTTACTAAAGATAAAACCTCATCTCTTAAGCGAAGTACGTTTTTACCTTCAATGGTATAAATATCATCAATTGGCACTCTAACTGTCTCAAGAACACTTGCAAGAGGAATAGCATAAAACTCTTCTTGTGTACCTACAAGCAATGATTGAATAATTGCTAAAGTAAGTGGGATTTTAAGCTTCATCACAGTGCCTTTACCAAGTTCACTGTCAATTTCAATCACACCATTTAGCTTTTCAATATTAGTTTTAACAACGTCCATTCCAACACCACGACCTGAAACATTAGTGATTTTAGCAGCAGTTGAAAAACCTGGTTTAAAAATCAATGCAAATGCTTCTTTATCACTCATTTGATCAGCTTCGCGCTCTGTGATTAAGTTTTTCTCTATAGCTTTTGATTTTAAAGCATCCGCATCAAGCCCTTTACCATCATCAGCAATTTCCACTACAATGTGGTTTCCTTCATTGTATGCTTTAAGATTAACGGTTCCTTTTTCTGGTTTGCCATTAGCCACACGTGTTGCTGGATCTTCTATACCATGATCACACGAGTTTCTAATCATATGCATAATAGGATCGCCAATTTCTTCTACAATAGACTTATCGAGTTCAGTTTCTTCCCCTGAAATTTCAAGCTCCATTTGCTTGCCAAGTTCACGACCCAAATCACGTACAACTCTTGGGAATTTGTTGAAAACTTTTGCAATAGGTTGCATTCTTGTTTTCATAACTGCTAATTGAATATCTGTAGTAACAATGCTAAGTTGCGATACTACTTGGTTTAATTCTTCTAAGAATTTTTCCCCATCATATCTTTCTTCAACATCATCATAAATTTTTAATAAGCGGTTTTTACCAAGAACAAGCTCACCAATTAAATTCATCAAATGATCAAGTCTTTTTACTTCAACCCTGATGGTTTGATCCATATTTGCACCACTACTTCCACCACCTGCTGCAGGAACTTTTTTCTCAGCAGTTGCATTTTGTGCTTGAGCGGCTGGTTTGCTTGGAGCTGGATTAGCTTCTTGTGTTTTTTTCTTTTCAGCACGTCTTGCTTGGTCTTCAGCTTTTCTTACTTTTAAAAGTCTTTCAATTTCAGCCTCAACCTCATCATCGCTGAGTTTATTTACATCAACTTCAGGTTCTTCAGCCTTTGGCTCTTCTTTTACTTCTTCTTTCGGCTCTTCAGTTTTAGCCGGTGCAACAGACTCTAAACTTTCACCCTCTGAAATAGCGGTTAATCTTGTACAAATTGGAGCTATATCAAGCCCTATTGCTGTATCATTTCCATTATCTCTAATAGAATTTAATAATGTTTTCATCATATCAATAGACTCTAAAACCACATCCATTACTTCAGGAGTAATTTTAAGCTCATTGTGTCTTGCTTTATTTAAAACATCTTCCATGTGATGAGTAAGTTTTGTTAAAACATCAAAATTTAAAAAGCTTGATGAACCTTTAACAGTATGTGCAACACGGAAAATTCTATTTAATAGTTCTAAGTCTTCAGGATTTGCTTCTAATTCAACCAAATCATGGTCAATTTGCTCAACTAGTTCAAAGGCTTCAACTAAAAAATCCTCAAGTATTTCTTGAATATCTTCCATTTTTACTCCTCACCTTTTTCATGTTTTTTAATAACACGAGAAATTTCAGCAAAGAAATCACTTGCGTTAAATTTAACCAAATATCCCTCGCCACCTGCTTCTTTAACACCTTTATCACTCATAAACTCATTTGATAAAGAAGAGTTAAACACGATAGGAATATTTTTAAATCTCTCATCTTCTCTTACTTTAGCTGCAAAGTGGAAACCATCCATTTGAGGCATTTCAACATCACTTACTATGATTTTTAGATGTTTATTTAAATCATCACCATATGCTCCATATAGTTCTTGAAGTTTTTGTAAACCTTCAACACCATCTTTTGCTTCTACAACTTTTAAGCCGATTTTATTAAGTAAATCTTTAACAAGTTTTCTTGCAGTAGAACTATCATCAAGTGCTAAAGCTATACCCTCGATTTTTTGAATCTTATCATCTTCAATATCAGTTTGTGGAGTATAAATTCCAAGCTCTTGCACTATACTTTCTAAATCTAGGATAAGTAAAACCTCATCACCCTCGATTCTAGTTACACCTGTTATTTTGCTTTTATCCAAACTACCTGCACTTGTAGCAAAATTAGCTGGCTCGATATTTTTCCAATTAATTCTACGAATTCTTTTTGCCTCATGTACGATAAAACCGATTAATACATTACTAAATTCAGTAATAATAACTCTAGGTTTTATATTTGTCATTTCTGGCTCTTGAATTTGCATCCATTTAGCTAGATTAATCACAGGAATCACCACACCACGAAGATCAAAAATACCTTCAACATACTCAGGCACCCCTGGAATTTCAGTCAAAAAAGGAATTTTTATGATTTCTCTAACCTTAGAAACATTTACACCATAAATTCCCTCATAGACTTTATCTTGGCCTTGCTTAAAGATGCGAAAATCAACAAGCTCCATTTCATTTGAACCTGTTTTAACGACATTCTCATCAAACATTATGCCTCCTTAAG
The DNA here is from genome assembly GCF_025771405.1 of Campylobacter sp. RKI_CA19_01116. Classification (NCBI taxonomy): domain Bacteria; kingdom Pseudomonadati; phylum Campylobacterota; class Epsilonproteobacteria; order Campylobacterales; family Campylobacteraceae; genus Campylobacter; species Campylobacter sp. RKI_CA19_01116. Next base: position 77,378 of record NZ_JAKMQF010000002.1, on the reverse strand, counting down.
TTCTATTTTGTGAAATCTGATTTCTGGTTCATATTTTACTACAAAAAAACTTTCCTTGTATGCAAAAGTAGGTAAATTTAAATATTTTATATTCTCAAATTCTAAAAATACATCTTGATGATAATGTCCTTCTATTATAAATTTTACATTGTAGTGTTTTATACGCTCTTTTACTAAAGTAGCAAATTGAGGAATTTTTCTAATAAGTTGTTTTTTATTTTGATTTTTTAAAATTTTTTGAGTAATTTTTTCTTTACTAGTAACATTTAAAAAATTTAAAAAAAGTAGTAGATAATGATTTCTCAAACTTTTTAAGCAAAATTGCAAAAAAGGTTTTAAAAAAATATCCCCATGGGCTAATTCTACTAAGGTTTTATCTTTAAATTCGCAAAGCAAAGGCTGTTGTTTTATACTAAAAACCTTCACTTTTTTAAAAAATTTAACCAAATTAAAATCGTGATTACCTTCTAAATAAATAATTTCAATCTCATCAGCAAGCTCTTCAAGTAAGTTTATATAAGCTTTTGCAAAATCATGCGTGGCTTTTACTTCATAAATTAAAAGATCAAAAATATCACCCATTAAAAAAAGCTGTGGAGTTTGAATTTTTTTATCTTTTAAGGCTTGTAAAAAATCCCAAAAACCACGCCTATTTTCATTTTCATGTGCATCAGCAATGAAAACAGCATTTTCTTTTATAATTATTTTTTGCAAAAATTAAAATTCCAAAGCTTTATATTCTATAGAAATGATTTCAAATTCACTCTCGCCTTTTGGCAAGCGCACTTTAAAATCATCGCCTTCTTTTTTGCCAAGCATTGCTTTTGCAATAGGCGAACTAATGGAAATATAACCTTTTTCTAAATTTCCCTCATTTACCCCTACTAAAGTATAAGTGCTTTGCTTTTCACTTTCTAAATCTTCCACCACAACAGTTGAGCCAAATTTCACACTATCATGCTCATAAGAAGATGGATCGATGATTTGCGCTCTTGAGATCAAATCCCCAAGTTCAGCTATCTTTCCTTCTATAAAAGCTTGTTTTTCTCTAGCTGCGTGATATTCTGCATTTTCTTTTAAATCTCCATGACTTCTTGCTATGTCTATTTCTTCTACTACTTTTGGGCGTTCAACTTTTTTTAAATGTTCTAATTCTTTTTCTAATTTCTCATAGCCATATTTACTCATAGGTTCTTTTTGCATGATTTATCCTTATTTGATTTCATAAAGTATTTTAGCTAAATTTTTTGCACTTGCAAATTGCAAATATTCTTTTAAAAAATCTACTTTATCAAAAAATGCCTTATAATCGTATTTAAGATAAGCTTGATATAAATTTTCCACATTCACTTGCTCTTGTAAAAATTCAGGATTAAGCTCACTTTTTCCTGCAAAATCCAAAAAGATATTTGCAAGGCCTATGTGTTTGAGTTTTACAAAACATCTTGCGATAAATACATCAATAGCTTTAGCCTTATAAGCAAGTACAAAAGGCGTGCCGACCAAAGCTGCTTCAAGTGTAGCTGTGCCACTACAAATAAAAGCAAAATCAGCATTTTTTAGCACTTTTGGGGTATTGCTTTGAATTTCAAAATTACTCACATCTCCATAAAAATCTAATCTTTTTAGATTAAACTCAGGTACGCAAAGGATTTTTTTACCTTTAAATTTGGTACTTAACTCTCTAAAAATAGGCATTAAACGCTTTATTTCACTTTTTCTTGAGCCTGGCAAGAAAGCGATGATTTTTTCATCATCTTTTTTTGAAAGTATATTTTTTATATCTTCTTGGTTTTTAAACTCTTTTATCTCATCTAAAAGCGGATGTCCTACATAAGTGCTTTTGCCAAAAAACTCACTATCAAAAGGCAAGATAGAAGCTAGCACATCAAAATGACTTTCTATGATGGGTATGCGATCTTTTTTCCACGCCCAAACTTGAGGTAAGATATAATAAATTCTTTTTACTTTAGAATTTACTTTTTTTAAAGCTTTTGCAAAAGGTATGTTAAAAGCGGGAGAATCTATACATAAAATCGCATCTATTTTTTGAGTAAGACTTAAATTTACTAGCTCTTTTATAGCTCTTTTGGCTTTTAAAATGAGAGGCAAAACCTCTATAAAACCCATAGCGCTAAACTCATGTGAACTATAAAGTGGCTTGGAATTTAAACCAATTTCCTTACACAAACTCTCATCATAAATTCCTACTAAATCAAATTCTTTATATTCATTTTTATAAGCTTTTAAAACTTCTTTTAAATGCAAATTTGCTGAAGGCTCTAAGGCACAAACTAAAAAGGTTTTCATTAACCTACCTTATATCAATTTTAAAGATATTTTAACAAATTTTAACTTAGAGTTTAAACCCGCAAAGCGGGTTTAGTTTAATAAAGTGGAGTTGCTTCAACGATAGCAGGAGCAAAGAAAAATAATTCTTTTAATTCTATAGGTACAGAAGGATTTACGGTACAATCATCTAAACCAAAGCGATTTTCTATAGGTATATATGCATCATAAAAAGTACTCATACATTTTACCCCACCATGCGTTAAAGACCTAATTTGCACAGCAGAACTTGTAGTAGGCATGATAGAAAAAACCGTTTGCATTTGTCCATCTTGTAAATCTTGCTTGCAAGATTTTGTTCCAAAAGTTTTTTCATCTAAAACAGCCAAACATACATCAGCACCTCTAGGATTTATAAACTGCACATAACCAAAAGGGCGTTGCACAGCATACCTGTCTTTTTCTTTTAACTCATCACTAAGTATTATTTCTTTTAAAAACCAATTTTGCTCTTCTAATATTTCAGAGCTGTATCTAAAAGGACTTAGCGAAATTCCTGTTTCTAAAGATCTTATGGCAAACATAGGTGTAAAATCTTCTAATTCATCTAAACTAACCTCAGCTCTTAAAAAACTCAAAACCATAAAAAATAAAATACAAATTTTTTTCATCATTTACTCCTAAGGTCTTCTAAAATTCACAGGAAAATGATCAGAAGCTAAAAAAGTCCTAAGTCCTGCTACAGCTAAAAGAGCAATGATTGGCGGTGGATTATACAAAGAAGCTGTATTGGAATTTCCTGTGATAGCATAGTCAATAATCCTTCCGCTAGTTTGAGTATTAGTATTTGGAGGGATCACTCGTGTACGCGCTCTTAAATCTGGATCAAGTAAAGAAACCAAAGATCCTGCTTCTCTATTAAAATCACCCAAAATCATCCAATTAATCTCTGGTCTATTTCTAAAAAAACTATCCACAGCACTCACAATAGCTCCACCATCATTACCTCCACTTGCTAAAGCATGTATGCTAAAAAACGCATCATTTCCTATGCGAATTCCTATAATAGGTCTTGAAGCAACGGTTGGAGGTGGTAAAACAAAAACCTCATCAGCTTGCACTCTACTTACTATAGCCATATTCACACGATTTGCCCCAACATCAACTCTTGAATAATATATAAAAACAGAATTTGGACGGCTTGATGAGCCCAAATTCCACTCATACTCATGAATTGGAATTCCAACTCCCACAGGCTGAACTTGTCTTGGAGTCATTATAGCCGTGCTTGGTAAAACTCCTGCTTCTTGAACAGCTAATATATCCATAGGATTAGCACCCGTTACAAGCTGTCTTATGCTAATATTCCATTTGCTTTCAGTAGAAGCTGATGAGCCTTGTAAATTCCAAGTGCCACTATTATAATTTTCTAAAGCTCCAAATAATAAATTAAAACTAAAAATTAAAAATATTATCTTTCTCATTATTACTCTCCCGTATAAGCATAAGGTGATCTTGTTTGAAAAGCAGGTGCACTTATACTCCATTGTCTATCTAAATTTTTTTCTTTTGATTTCAAACAAGGCGTCAAATAAATACTATAATAATTAAAATCAAACTCCTCCATTACATTTGAAACTGTTGTTTGTATGCATTGTTGAGTAGCATAATTTTGAATTTGATAAGCACCATTGCTCATAGGAAAGAGTCTCCAAAATTGTGCAAAATTGCTTTGATCACAAGGATAATGCACAATGCCATTTCCATAAGCACTCAAGCAAGTTAAAGTTTTAGCATTTTTAATCATGACAGTATTGTTTGGAAATTCAATGAGCTGCCACACTCTTGCATCGCCAAAAGGCTTACTATCAAATAAATTATAACCCCATATCCAATTCCCTGGATTTAATGCCCAAACCGTTAGTGCAGCACCGTTTGGATTCATAATGGTTACAAAATCACTTGCAATACCTGAATTTTCATACAAAGCATTTGAAGTAAATTTATTATCCGAAGTTAACCTTGGCAAGGGTCCTTTTATAGGATTATCCCCTTTAAAAGTATTGGTAGTAATTACTGGTGGCACAAGTGGTATAGCAGGAAAATGTTTCCCTTCTACTAAAGCTGGTGTTTTTTGCTTAGCAGGTGGTGTTGGATTTTTACCTATTTTTAAAGGATCAATATCATTTACATCACCTAAAGAACGTCCTAAAGGATTAAATTGCTCTTTAGAAGAACATCCGATAAAAAAAGCTACAAATACACTAAATATCATTATGAATTTAATTTTTTGCATTTTTCCTCCTTGAATATTTAAATTTAAATATATTATCATAATTATAAATAAATTGTAATACAAAACACCACTAATAATTTTTCTTTATTTTAAAAAATATTTTATCACTTATGTTAAAATTTAAAAAAAGGAAAAATATGAAAGAAATTTTAATAACAAACGATGATGGCTATGAAAGTGAAGGCTTAAAAAAGCTTATTAAAATGCTAAGAAAGCATTTTAAAGCTAAAATTACCATAGTAGCTCCTGCTAGTGAAAAATCAGCATGCTCACACTCTATAACACTAACCAAACCTTTAAGATTTCACAAGGTTGGTAAAAGATTTTACAAGCTTGATGATGGCACGCCTGCGGATTGTGTTTATCTAGCTTTACATGCTTTATATAAAAAGCGTTTGCCTGATCTTGTCATAAGTGGGATTAACAAAGGTGCTAATGTAGGCGAGGATATAACTTACTCAGGAACTTGCGCAGGAGCAATGGAAGCTGTACTTCATGGAATTCCTGCCATTGCTTTATCACAATTTTACAAAGATAGTCAAAAAGAGCTTGATTATAAACTTGCTTTAAAACTTACTAAAAAAATAGTCAAAAATATCTTTAAAAAGGGCTTTCCTTTAGATAAAAAAGAATTTTTAAATATCAACTTTCCTTCTAGCAAAACAGCCTTTCAGGGCTTAAAAATTTGCAAAGCAGGTAAAAGAATTTATAGTTATGAAGCACACTCAAATACAAATCCAAGAGGTGTAGAATACTACTGGCTAGCTGCTGCTAATCTTGATCATGAAAATGAAAAAGATTCAGACATAGCACTTTTAAAACAAGGCTATGCCACAATAACCCCTATAATGCTTGATCTAACAGCGTATAAACAAATGAAAAATCTCAAAAAATGGATGAAAAATGGATAGATACACGCGTATAAAATGGCTTGTTAATGAAGAAAATTTTATTAAATTTCAAAATACCAAAGTTTTAGTTTGCGGACTTGGTGGAGTTGGTGGAATTTGCGTTGATGCGCTTTTTAGAAGTGGCTTTAATAATCTAACTTTAATCGATGCAGATAAATTTGAAACTACTAATCAAAACCGCCAACTTCATAGTGAAAATATAGGCGAGGAAAAAGCTAAGGTTTTTGAACGCATTTACAATGCCAAAGGTATAGTTAGTAAAATCGATGATGAGTTTTTGAAAAGTTTTGATTTAAGTGAGTTTGATTTAATCATTGATGCGATTGATGATATACCAGCTAAGGTTGCTTTGGCTAATTTAGTTGATTTAAAAAAGCAAATTTTTATCTCATCAACCGGTGGAGCTAGAAAGCTTGACCCAACGCGTATTAAAACGACAAGCATATTTAAAACACATGGCGATGCTTTAGCTAAAAAATTCCGCTATGAGCTTAGAAAATCAGGCTTTAAAGGAGACTTTGATGTGGTATTTTCAGATGAAGAAGCTCATTGTAAAGATCTTGGCTCATTTATGGGTGTGACAGCCTCTTTTGGACTTGCTTTAGCTTCTTTGGCTTTAAGGAAAGTGCTTGATAAGAAAGCTTGATATAAAAGATTTAGCTTCTTGTATCAAGCTTTTTAAGCAAAGCGTATCTACTCTTTGCAAAAATGATTACACAAAAGAACAAATTCATGCATGGATTAATATAGATCAAAAAGCTTGGGAAGAAAAATTTCAAAATCAACTAGGCTTTGTTTATGAAGAAAAAGGCCAAATCATATCTTTTATAAGTATAAATTTAGAAGAAAAAACTCTCGATCTTTGCTTTACTCATGAAAACTATGCTCATCAAGGTTATGGCAAAGCTTTATTAGAATTTGCTCTTAAAAACTACCCTTATAGTGAAATTTATACTTTTGCTAGCCTTAGTGCTAAAAATTTCTTTTTAAAAGCAGGATTTAAAATCATCAAAGAAAACATTGTTATAAGAGATCAACAAGAATTGAAAAATTTTTTAATGAAAAAGGAAATAAATTGAAAAAATTACTTTTACTTTTTAGCCTTTTTTGCTCTTTTGCTTTAGCAAATGAAAATTTAAAAGATCTTTTTAAAGATTACAATGAAAGTGGAGTTTTTATAGCTTATGATGGCAAAAATTATTATAGTAATGATTTTACAAAAGCAAACAAACGCATTTTACCTGCCTCTACTTTTAAAATTTTCAATGCTCTAATCGCGCTTAATGAAGGCGTTGTGAAAGATACTAATGAGATTTTTTATCATTACAAAGGTGAAAAAGTATTTTTACCCTCTTGGAAAAACAATGCAAACTTAGCCCTAGCTATGCAAAGATCACAACTACCTGCTTATAAAGAACTAGCTAGAAAAATAGGCTTAGAAAAAATGCAAAAAAACCTAAATAAACTTAATTATGGTAATCAAAAAATAAGCAAAATCGATGAATTTTGGCTTGATGATTCTTTGCAAATTAGTCTTAAAGAACAAGCAAACTTACTTTTTGAACTAGCAAATCTAAAATTAGATTATCCTAAAAATATACAAAAAGAAGTTATAAATATAATAAAACTTAGTGAAAATAACTATTATGAGTTTTTTGCAAAAACAGGCTGGGGAAAAGAAAAATACGGACAAATCGTAGGTTTTATAAAAGATAAAAAAACTCATCAAATTTATGCTTTTGCTTTATGTATGGATATAAGTGATTTTAACAAGCTTTATCTAAGAGAAGAATTAGCAAAAAAATATCTATCAAATTTAATAAACTTGACACATAAAAAATAAAGGATGATAAGTCAAGGTATTTTGAAATTCTTTTTCATAGTTTTTTAAAAATGCCTTGCTTATGAAAAATTTTTCACTCAAAGCATTTACCCCGCTTAATTTCAAATGTCTAAAAAGCTCTAAAGTATCATCAAATTTTAGCTCTTTTAGTTCTTCTTTTGCCTTGATAATCTTAAATTTTTTAGAAAGCTTTTGTGCAATTTGCTCTAAAGTTAAATATTCAAGTGATAAATTAGTGCTTTGCTTTATTTGAGTGAAATTTTTTTCTCCAAAAGTAGAAAAAAGCAAAATCCCATTTTTATTTAACATATTTGCAAAATTTTCTAAAAGCTCATCTATCTTTAGCCACTGCATACAAGCATTGGAAGCTATAAGATCAAATTTTTTCGTATAAAAATGATGATTTTTAAGATCATTCATATCAAAAATACCAAATTCATCAAACTTACAAGGATTTTCAAAAGCATAAATGTCATTTAAAAAATAATGCTTAAATTTAATACACCCTTGCAAAGCCTTGCTAAAAACCCCTACCCCACAGCCAAATTCAAACACCGCTTCAAAATCGCTCAAATCATCCTCACTAAGCATTTTACAAAGCTCTTTAGCCATGGCTTTTTGCACAGGTGTATTTGCACTATAAGTGTCTTTTGCTCTTATGAAAGTTTGCAAAGCTCTTCCCAAGCGTGGTATTTAAAAAATGCAAAATGTGGCTCATCAACAAATATTGCCTTTTCTTTGAAAAAATTTAAAACATGCTTTGGTGGAAAGATTTTATCATCTTTGCTAATTATGGCTTTATCCCAAGTGAAATTTTCATTTAAATCCTTAGTGCAAAACTCATACAAGCTTAAAAGTTCTGCTTTTAAATGCTCGTTTTTTTCAAAATAAAATCCATCACTTAAATTCATTCTTTTTTCAAGCAAATTTACTTTAAAATCTTCCAAAGCAAATCTTTTCATAGTAAGTTTAAAAATGGCTTTTTTAATCCCAAATTCATCATCTATAGGTAAATTTGTGCCATTTATGGCTATTTTTTTATCAAATTTCATATCTTTTAAAATTTTACTCGCCACGCAAACTCCCATAGAAAAGCCAACAAGGGTGATTTTTTCAAATTTATTAAGATCAAATTCCCAATCAAAACTCGTATAATCATACACCATTAAAACATTTACATCACTTTTTAAATGCGTAAAATGGCTAAAATGTGAGCAAAACCCTGAAAAAAATAAAATCAACTCACGCGAATTTGCATTTTCATGTAAAAAATGAGTTTTCAAAGTACCTCCAAAACCTTTTCTAAGTCTTTTTTCACTAGCCCAGCATGCAAAGAAAAGCGAATTCTAGCTGTATTTTTAGCCACGGTTGGCTCTTTAATAGCAGGTGCGAAAATACCATTTTCTAAAAGCTTTTGAGAAATTTCACTAGCTAGTGCATTTTGCCCTAAAATAAAAGATATCACATAAGCCTCACCTAAAACTGCACCTTTACTTGCCAAAGCATTTTTAAACCAAGCGCTTAACTCTAAAAGCTCTTTTCTTTGAACGCTAAATTCATGCAAATGTTTAAAAACATGCAAGGTCCAAGCTACATTAATAGGTGCAATAGCAGTTGAGTATATAAAGGCTCTTGCTTTGTTGATAAAAAAATCTTTTTCATCACTTATCATGCAAGCTCCCGTAGAAGCTATAGCCTTACCAAAGGTAAAAACTAAAAAATCCACTTCCTTTTCTAAGCCCAAAAATCTCACATAACCCAAACCATCATCTCCAAAACACCCTATGCTATGAGCTTCGTCAATATAAATTTTGATATTTTTAAACTCTTTTTTTAAATTTATGAATTCTTTTATAGGTGCAAAATCTCCATCCATACTAAATAACGCTTCACTTATGATGATGATATTTTCAAATTCTTTATAATGCTTTTGCACTAAGCTTTGTAAATGCTTTATATCATTGTGCTTAAATCTTATAAATTTAGCCCCGCCAAGCCTTAAACCATCGATGATACTTGCATGCACTTGTTTATCTGCTAAAAACAAAGTATTTTTAATGCTTGCTAAAGCTTGCAAACAGCTAACATTTAAGGCATAGCCGTTGTTAAAATGCAAAATTTTTTTGCCTAATTTAGCTTCTAAAAAGCTTTCAAATTCATCAAAAATCGCATAATTTCCACTCAAGCTTCTTGAACTTGAACTAGAAAATTCAAATTCTTTTAAATGTGTTAAAAAATCTTTCTTTAATGCTTTTTCATTGCTTAAATTTAAATAATCATTGCTTGCTAAATTTAGTAATTTTTGCCCATTATAAATAACATATTTTCCCTCATGCTCTAATGAGCGTAGAATTCTAAAATTATCTTGTTGTTTTAATGCATTTAAAATTTGTGCAATTTGCATTATTGTTTAAGCCTTGCGTAGTTTTGACAACCCTCATCGCTTTTTAAATCACAAGCCTTGCCAAAATATTCTAAAGCTTTAGAGATATCTTTTCTAACACCTTTGCCATTTTCATACATAAAACCAAGACTATTACATCCTTCTTCATAGTTCATATCACAAGCTTTTCTATAAAGCTCTACGGCTTTAAAATTATTTTTACTGACAATTTGTCCTTTCTTATATAAAGCTCCAAGGTGAGCGCAAGCATAAAAATTATCCAAAGAACAAGCTTTACTATAAAATTTTTCAGCCATTAAGCCATTCATTTTAACACCTTCTCCAGTTTCATATAAAATTGCAAGCCCAAAACAACCATTATCGTCATTTAACTCACAAGATCTTTTATAAAATTCCGCTGCTTTAAGGTAATTTTCATACATTTTATATCGAAAACCAAGTCTAAAACAACTTTTTCCTTTTTTATTTTCTATACAATCTTTTTCGAGCATATCCTCTTGTGAGTATGCAAAATTTGAAAATAAAATCGCTAAGATAATCAAAACTTTTTTCATACTTTACCTTTAAGTTTAAGATAAAAAGCTAATTATATAAATATTTTCTAAATAATCCTTTTTCATTTTAAAGCATAAATTTGAGTGAAAATTGTAGTATCATTAGTAATAAAAATCAAAGAAGTAAAAATGAATTTAAAAGAACTAGACTTAAAACACATTTGGCACCCTTGCACGCAAATGAGCGATCATGAGTTTTTACCTTTAATACCTATAAAAAAGGCTAAGGGGGTATATTTGTATGATTTTGATGAAAAATCCTACATAGACTGCATTAGCTCTTGGTGGGTAAATATCTTTGGTCATTGTAATGAATATATCAATGAAAAAATCAAAGATCAACTTCAAAATTTAGAGCATGTCTTGCTTGCTGGTTTTTCACATAAGCCTATCATAAAGCTTTCGCAAAGACTTTGTGAGCTTTTACCTTTTAATAAATGCTTTTTTGCAGATAATGGTAGTTCAGCCATAGAAGTGGCTTTAAAAATGAGCTTTCAATACCACTTAAACAATGGCTCTAAAAAGGATAAATTCTTATCACTTAGCAATTCTTACCATGGAGAAACCTTAGGTGCATTAAGCGTTGGCGATGTAGCACTTTATAAAAAAACCTATGAGCCTTTACTTTTAAAAAGTATCACAACACCTGTGCCAACAAGCAAGGACTATACAAAAGAACTTGAAATTTTAGAAAGTATTTTAAAAAATCATCATCATGAAATTTGTGCTTTTATACTTGAGCCTTTACTTCAATGTGCAGGCAATATGCACATGTATGAGCTTGGGTATTTAGATGAGGCGATTAAACTTGCTAAAGATTATGATGTGCAAGTGATATTTGATGAGATAGCCACAGGTTTTGGACGCACAGGGGAAATGTTTGCGCTTGATTATTGCTCACAAAGTATTGATTATATATGCCTTTCTAAAGCTATCACGGGCGGGTATTTACCCCTTTCAGTGGTGCTTACTAAAGATGAAATTTATGAGAAATTTTATGATAGTTATGAGAGTCAAAAGGCCTTTTTACACTCTCACTCTTATACGGGTAATGCCCTAGCTTGTGCGGCGGCTAATGCGACTTTGGATATTTTTGAAAAAGAAAATATCATCGCAAAAAATAAAATCAAAAGTGCTTTTATAAAAACTCAATGGGAAAGTTTAAAAGAATTTGATTTTTTAGGAAATTTTAGAAATTTAGGCATGGTAAGTGCATTTGATATACAAAAAAGCAAATACCAAAGAGCAGGACTTGAAGTCTTTCAAAGAGCCTTAGAAAAAGGCTTACTTTTAAGACCACTTGGAAATACAATTTATTTCATGCCACCATATGTTATAAATGAAGATGAGATTGCTTATGTCGTGCAGTCTTTAAGAGAAATTTTCAAGGATTTTTGAAAGTTTTTCACACACTTTATCCTCAAATTCTATGATAGGAATTTTAGCATAATTACTTATAAAATCCTTGCTAAAAGTATCTTGAGTTTTTAAGATTAAAGCAAGGATTTTAATATCTCTTTGTTTTAGTGCTTCTATGCTTAAAAGTGTGTGATTGATACTTCCTAGATAGTCTTTTGCCACTAAAATCGTAGGGTGCTTAAACGCACTCATATAATCAATCATCGTTTTTTCATCATCAAGGGGCGAAAAAAGCCCACCAGCTAGCTCGATGATGAGTTTTTCACTTTGTGGAATTTGTATATCAAAAGCTTTATAGCTTAAATTCTCTAAAATCCTGCCTTTGTGCGGGGAAGCAGGAGTTTGTAAAAACACACCTTCTTTAAAAATCTTAGTTTTTGGACTAAACTCAGCTACTACCTCACTATCTTTTGGCGTGCCTGCTTGGATAAGCTTAAAATAATCAAATCCTAATTCCTTACAAATTCTAGCACTTAGATAAGTTTTGCCAACATCTGTGTCTATGCCGCTAATGTATATTTTCATTTTAAGCCTATGAAAGTATTTTTAAACCCACAGTGCAAGCAATGATAAGAGCAATCAAAAAAAGCTTTAAAAAGCTTTTGCTTTCTTTATAAAAAAGCACTCCGATGATAACCCCGCCTGCAGTTCCAGCTCCTGTCCATATAGAATAAGCCACACTCATAGCAATACTTTGCATGCTAAGACTTAAAAACCCAAATGAAAAACCAAAACACACTATCAAAGCTAAAAGATAAAGCTTATTTTTAGTGCTTACAAGTTGCTTCATGATAATCACACCAAAAATTTCAAAAGCAGTCGCTAAAAACAAAAAGAACCATTCCATTATTTAGCTTCCTTGCTAATGATTTTAAGGCCTATGATACTTAAAAGTAAAATAGCTATTAAAGTAAGCTTGGTGATAGAACTTGGCTCATTGAAAATAAACATCTCATTAAGCACCACCCCAACCGTGCCAATACCTACAAAAACACTATAAGCAATGCTTACTTCAAGTCTTTCACAAGCTTTTAAAAAACATGTAAAAGATATGCAAACCCCAATGGCTGTTAAAGCATAATGCCAAATTTCAGTAGAGTATTTTAAACCACTCACCCAAAAACACTCAACCAAACCACCTAAAATAACCATAAACCAACCAAAATTAGAGCTTATTTTTGTTCTTTCTATCATAATTTACCTTTTTTTCAAAAGCGCAAATTATAGCTAAAATTACAAAAATAAAACTTTAATCAAAAACTAAACATATAATAATAAAAAATATCATTATTATAAATATTTTTATAATATTAATTTATATTTAATTTTTATTATTATAGAATCAAAAGCTTGTAACAAGGAGATAAAAATGAGTTTTTTAACAAATAGTAAAAAGGCTTTATTAATATTAGCTAGTTTAGCATTTTTAACAAGCAATAATGCTTTTGCAAAAGATTTTGAACCTATTATCGTTATACACGGTGGTACAAGTGGCTTAGGACTTACTAAAGAAGAATTTGCTAAAAGAGAAAAAGTAATGAAAGAATCTTTAAAAGCAGGCCAAAGCATACTTGAAAAAGGTGGAAGCTCTGTTGATGCAGTTATAGCTGCCATTAAAGTAATGGAAGATAGTCCTGAATTTAACGCTGGAAAAGGTGCTGTTTTTACTTCTGATGGATTTAACGAACTTGACGCATCTATAATGGATGGAAAAAATTTAAGAGCAGGTGCAATTGCTATGGCTAGGACGATTAAAAATCCTATAGAGGCAGCAAGACTTGTTATGGAAAAAACACCTCATACTTTAATAGCAGGGGAAGGTGCTGATAAATTAGCCAAAAAACATGGTTTAGAAATAGTAGGACAAAAATATTTTTTCACAGAGCATAGATACAAACAACTTCAAGAAGCTAAAAAAAGCAAAGAAGTATTGCTAGATAGCGATAAAGCAAAGGCTCATCTTGGTGTAAGTACTGAGCCATATTTAGGCACAGTAGGTGCGATAGCTTTAGATAAAAATGGCAATCTTGCAGCAGGCACAAGCACAGGTGGCACTACAAATAAAATGACAGGACGCATTGGAGATTCTCCTATCATAGGGGCAGGAAATTATGCAAATAATGACTCAGTTGCGATTTCTTGCACAGGAACAGGTGATATTTATATAAGAGTGGCTGTGGCTCATGAAGTTGCGTCTTTATATAAATATAAAAAACTTTCAGTACAAAAAGCAGCCGAAGAAACTATCAAACAAGTAGCTAAACTTGGTGGCACGGGTGGAATCATCTCTATAGATAAAAATGGAAAAGTTGGCTATGCTTGGACTAAAGATAAACTTGGAATGTATCATGGACAAGCAAAAATCGGAGAAGAACCAAAAGTATTTTGGCCACTTGAAAAATAATTAGCGTAACTTAACTTTTTTAACGCCTCGAAGTTTAAAAATCTTTGAGGCTCCACTTTCAAAAAACTTTTCATCTATTATTTTATCTGCATTTTGCATAGCCCAATTTAGATCAAATTTTTTTCCATGAAGATTTGCAGAAGTAGAATAAAGCCAATCAAACTCTTTTAAAAATTCCTCATGAGCACAATCTTTCACGACGCGTATTGCTTTAGAATTAGGATATAAAAAAGTAGTTTTTTTGGATTTTCTAATAGTGTTTTTAAAATGACTTGGCACTCTTGTAAGTTTTTTAAGCTCACTAAATTTAGCCGTAGTAATCAAACAATCTTGCTTTAAAGGCCTTTTTTTTAAAGTATTAAGGGCTTTTAAGTCCTTGCTTAAAAACCCTGCTGTTGTATCAGTTTGAGCAAGATAAATCATGCTTTTAAGTATTCTTGTAAGCTCTTTACTTCAAGGCATGATTTATTTTGTATAGCTTTAATCGCTTTAGCACCTGCATACGCTGCTCTTAGGTTTGTAAAATATGGAGTTTTAAAGCGTAAAATATTTGCTCTAATTTTTTTAGTATCACCTTTAAAACTATGCTCATCGCTTGTATTTATAGCAAGTTGAATTTGAGAATTTTTTAACTTATCCTCTACATTTGGGCGCCCTTCAGAAATTTTATGCACAAACTCACACTCTAAACCTGCTTCTTGTAAAATTTTATAAGTACCGCTTGTAGCAATGATTTTAAATCCTAGCTTAATGTATTCGTTAGCTAAATCTACTGCGTATTTTTTATCTTGTTCTCTTAATGATAAAAATACATTGCCACTTTCTGGTAAGAAATTTGAAGAAGCAAGTTGGCTTTTTGCGTAAGAGTTTTCAAAGTCTTTGCTTACACCCATAACTTCGCCGGTTGAGCGCATTTCAGGCCCAAGCTCAAGGTCACTTCCACTAAGTTTGGCAAAAGGAAATACTACTGATTTTACGCTAATATGTTTTGGTTTTTTAGCTCTTAAAATTCCGTTTTTTTCTTCTACCACTTTAAAGGTATCATAAAATTTCAAACTTTCTCTTAAATTTCCTTGCCACATCACGCGCGTTGCAACCTTAGCTAAAGGAATTCCTGTAGCCTTACTTACAAAAGGCACAGTTCTACTAGCTCTTGGGTTTACTTCTATCATATAAAGTTTATTATCATGGATAGCAAATTGTATATTTAAAAGCCCTACTACACCTAAATTTAAAGCAATATCTTTTGTTTTTTGCTCAATCATTTCAAGCATAGCTTCATCAATATTTACAGCAGGTAAAGAGCAAGCACTATCGCCTGAGTGAATTCCTGCTTCTTCAATATGCTCCATAATACCTGCTACATAAACTTCTTTTCCATCACTTATTGCATCTACATCAAGCTCAGTTGCATTATCTAAAAACTGGTCAATTAATACCGGAGATTTATCACTCACATCTACGGCTTCTTGCATATAAAGTCTAAGCTCGCTCTCATCATGCACCACACGCATTGCACGACCACCCAAAACATAGCTTGGTCTAACAAGCACAGGATAACCTATCTCATTTGCTTTTATAATCGCTTCTTCTACACTTATAGCTGTGCCATTTTTAGGTTGATTTATGCCTAAATCTTCGATAAATTTAGCAAATTTCTTTCTATCTTCAGCTAAATCTATTACCCTTGCACTCGTTCCTATAATCTTTGCTCCAAAAGCACTAAGACGTTTTGCAAATTTAAGCGGAGTTTGACCACCAAAATGCACTATCACTCCATCTGGTCTTTCTCTATCAATAACCGCTCTTAAATGCTCAAAATCAATTGGCTCAAAATACAAAATATCGCTTGTATCATAATCTGTTGAAACCGTTTCTGGATTACAATTATACATTATAGTTTTTACGCCCATATCTTTTAGAGCAAAAGAAGCGTGCACGCAAGCATAATCAAACTCAATGCCTTGTCCTATGCGGTTTGGTCCACCACCTATAATCATCACTTTTTTATCTTTTTTATCTTTACTTTCTTTTACTTGCGTAGCTTCATTTGTATTAATACTTGAGTATAAATAAGGGGTCAGTGCTTCAAATTCTCCCGCACAAGTATCTACTTCACTATATTGAGCGATGATTTTGTGTTTAATTCTTGCATAATAAATATCATTTTGGCTTAACTCAAGATTATCTTTTTGATTAATCAAACTAGCGATTTTTTTATCTGAAAAACCTAAGGTTTTAGCTTTTCTTAATAGTTGTTTGTTGCTTAAAATATCCATATCAATTTGATTTTCAAATTCCACTATTTCTTTGATTTGATTTAAAAACCAAGGATCTATTTTGCAAAACTCAAAAAGCTCTTGTGTGCTAAAACCTTCTCTAAAAGCTTGTGCTATATAAAGTAAGCGTTTTTCATTAGCTTGGCGAATTTTTGTCAAAAGCTCATTTTTATCACATTCTATAGTATCAAACCCACTTAAATTTCTCTCAAGTGAGCAAAGTGCTTTTTGAATGCTTTCTTTAAAAGTTCTCCCTATAGCCATAACCTCACCCACGCTTTTCATAGCAGTGCCAAGTTCTGTGCTTGCATTTGGGAATTTTTCAAAAGTAAAACGAGGAATTTTAGTTACAATATAATCAATTACCGGTTCAAATGAAGCAGGAGTTCCTGTGATATCATTTTTAATCTCATCTAAACTAAATCCAACTGCTAAAAGCGTAGCTACCTTAGCTATAGGATAACCCGTAGCTTTACTAGCTAGGGCTGAAGATCTTGAAACCCTAGGATTCATTTCAATAACTATCATTCTACCATTAGTTGGATTGATAGCAAATTGCACATTTGATCCGCCTGTATCCACTCCAATTTCTCTTAAAATAGCAAAAGAGGCATTACGCATTGCTTGATATTCTTTATCAGTCAAAGTTAAAGCAGGAGCTATAGTAATAGAATCACCCGTATGAACCCCCATAGGATCAACATTTTCAATAGAGCAAACGATAATACAATTATCATTTTTATCTCTAATGACTTCCATTTCGTATTCTTTCCAACCAAGTAAACTTTCTTCGATTAAAATTTCATGGATAGGACTTAACGCCAAAGCAGTATTTGCAAGTTCTGCAAACTCATCCATATTATACACCACGCCACTTCCTGCACCACCTAAGGTAAAAGAAGCTCTAATCATCAAAGGAAAACCAATCTCATCAACAGCTTTTAAAGCCTCTTCATAATTATACGCATACATAGATTTTGGCAAATCCATGCCAATTTTTTTCATACATTCTTTAAAAACTTGTCTATCTTCGCCTTTTTTTATCGCTTCAGGATTTGCACCTAAAAATTTTACATCTGCAAGCTCGCCACTTTCATAAACTTCCATAGCAACATTCAAAGCAACTTGGCCACCCATAGTAGGTAAAATCGCATCGATTTTTTCTTTTTTGATTATACTTAGAATACTTTCTTTGGTAATTGGTTCTATATAAGTTGCATCAGCAAATTCAGGATCTGTCATAATAGTAGCTGGATTAGAATTGATCAAAACTACTCTATAACCTAGCTCTTTTAAGGTTTTTGCTGCTTGAGTTCCTGAGTAATCAAACTCGCAAGCTTGACCTATAACGATAGGCCCACTGCCTATTAATAATATATTTTTTATATCTGTTCTTTTTGGCATGTATTTTCCTAAGCTGAATTTTTAGCCAAATTATAACAAATATAAGTTTTTTAGAAGTTGAAATTAATAAAGAATTTAGCTCTTAAAGAGCTAAATTTTATTGACGCTTACCAAAAGTTATAGCATAAGCTTCATTTCTTACATCAAATAAAGGATCTTGTGGTGGATTAACCCCTTGAGGTACATCTGAAGGAAAATATACATCAAAATTACAATCTTCCTTGCTCAAAGCATTAACTTTAAAAGTCCCAACTAAACTTTCTTTGTGTTTACCACTCCACAAGGCCGTTGTATCATTAGTAATATCATTTTTATTTGCATATACCAAATACATCTTATACTCAACTGACTTATTAGTCTTTATACGATTTTGAAAATCTTCTTTTAAAAAATCACTACTTGCACTTTTCATTTGTGCCTCATTTAAATACGCCACACCTTCGCTTGGAACTAATTTCCATCTTGCTGGTAGATAATTTTCTCCATTTGCTTGTTTAAAATAAAAAGTATGGATACTAAAAAATGGAGTATTTGCTACGCTTTTACTGATACCAATTTTATCCGTATATGCAGCAAAATTTCTATAAGAATCAACCTCTTTCAACATCTTGCTTATTTTTTCTTGATCGACTTTACCATTTACAGGAAGTCTCATTTCAAAAAACTGACCAAACTCTTTAGGATTTTTTGCAAAATTTATTTCTGTATTTAGCATAACCATAGTCCAAGAGGCAGAATCTTTAGGATCAGTAATTCTAATAGCCATACCCCTTGTTTTACTTTTATCATCTTTAAAAGCGCCACCCAAAGAATATCTTACTTGAATCGGTAAGCTTTTTTGTGTTAATAAAGGCACATCAACTTCTTTATTGATAGACAAAGCTGGCTCAAAAGTTCCCATAGCACAAAAGCCCTTTGCATGATTAACTTTTGCTTTTGGATTTTTAGGGTCTGCATTAAGTTGATAAAAAATATCTGCTATTTTTTGCGCATCATATTCTACTTCGTTTGCATAAATAGCACCACTTAAACAACAAATAGCCAAACAACTGCTGATATATTTTTTCATTAAAGCTCCTAGTTTTAAACTTAGAAGCTATTGTAATATTTAATTCTAAATAATAATTTATATTAATTAAAATAAATAATTTTTTACTATAAATTTTCCACCATATAAAAATAGTTTGGCACTTTCATCTTAGCATAAGGTTTAACATAAGCATTTTGATAAGCACCTTCTTCTTCTATTTTAAAAATTTCTCCTACTGGAATTCCTGAAAAGAAAATTTCATCCAAACCACTTGTATAAACCTTATCGCCCATTTTAAGCTCAAGCCATTTAGGAATATACTTAACTAAAATATAATCATTTCTTCCATGAGCTATACCTGGTGCTTGTTCTTTACCTATGTAAACAGAAAAAATACATTCTTCATCACCTTGCAAAAGACCCAAAGCTCTACCATTTTTTTCTATGACTATGCCTGCTGTATAGCCATTATAAATTAAGCCTTTGATTTTTCCTTTATAATCAACATCAAGCCAAACCTTATGATAATCACTAATTTGCGCATAAGAAGTTGCTTTAACTAAACTCACATTAGGATAATAAAAACTTGAGTTTTTATCACTTAAAATATTATTTAGCTCATTAGCAAAGTTTTTCATGTAGATATTATTTTTTTCAAGCTCAGCATTTCTTTCTCTTAAAGTTCTAATTTCTTCAGCTTGGTTAAAATGCTCGTTGAATTTGTTTTTTAAAAGATCAATACTTTGAGAAAATTGATTAACAATAGCAATATTTAAATCTAAAACATTTCGTTTTATTACATCTCCATAATAAAACGAAATAAATACTAAAAAAGATAATATTAAAACGCTAAGAATTTTACTCTTCATTCGTTAGCTGGTGTAATAATGAAATTTCTTCTAAAGCTTTACCTGTACCTTTTGCAACTGCTAAAAGTGGCTCATCAGCTACATATACTGGAAGTTTTACAATTTCAGATAAATATTTATCAAGCCCGCGTATTAAAGCTCCACCTCCTGTTAAAACAACACCATTTTCAACAATATCAGCTGCAAGATCAGGTGGCATCATTTCAAGAACGATTTTTAAAGCATCAGCGATTTCTTTTAAATGTTCGCGCATAGCTTCTCTTACATCTTCACTTGTTAGTTCGATTCTATTTAACAAGCCTGTTACTTGATCGCGTCCTTTAACTACCATAGAAAGCTCTTTTGGAAGCTGAACTGCTGAACCAATAGCGATTTTAATCTCCTCACCCGTTCTTTCACCTATGACAAGATTGTATTTTTCTTTTACATAATTTACTATACTAGTATCAAGCTTATCACCGGCTGTGCGGATAGATTTTGAAATCACAAGCCCGCCCAAAGAAGTAACGCCAATCTCAGTTGTACCACCACCAATATCTACCACCAAGCTCCCTTGAGGCTCTCTAATAGGTAAATTTGCACCAATAGCTGCTGCCATAGGTTCTTCTATCAAAAATACTTCTCTAGCGCCCGCACTTAAAGCACTTTCTCTAACTGCTTTTCTTTCAACTTGGGTTAAACCATAAGGTACTGAAATGATAATTCTAGGTCTTAAAAAAGATTTTCTTCTATGAGTTTTTTCTATAAAATAACGGATCATTTTTTCAGTCATATCAAAATCAGCAATCACACCATCTTTCATAGGACGGATTGCTTCGATATTACCTGGGGTTTTTCCTACCATTTCCTTAGCTTCTTTTCCAACAGCTAAAATTTTAACCCTACCATATCTTTCACGCTCTACTGCAACAACTGAAGGTTCATCAATCACTATACCTTTATCTTTTACCAAAACTAAAGTATTTGCGGTACCTAAGTCAATCCCCATATCACTTGAAAAAAATCCAATTATTTGATCTAAAATCATTCTCAGCCTTTAACTTTTTTATTTTTTATAAATAAAGGTTTTGCACCTTCTTTGATTACCTCTTTGGTAATTACTATACTATATCCATTATACTCTGGCAAATCAAACATCAAATCTACCATCATCTCTTCAATAATACTTCTTAAACCTCTAGCCCCTGTTTTACGCTCCAATGAAAGCTTAGCAATCTCTCTTAGTGCTTCATCTTCAAATTTTAATTCCACATTATCAATAGCAAAAAGTTTTTGATATTGTTTAATAATGGCATTTTTTGGCTCTGTTAAAATACGCACCATGCTTTCTTCATCAAGCTCTTCTAAAGAAGCAAGCACATGCAATCTTCCTATAAGTTCAGGGATAATCCCAAAATGCACTAAATCATCAGGTTCTAATCTTTGAAGTAAAGCTTCTTTTTCATCTTTTTTATCATCAGTAAAAAAGCCCATGACATTATCGCCTAGTTTTCTTTTAATGATATCACTAATACCATCAAAAGCTCCACCACACACAAATAAAATATTAGTCGTATCTATTTGTATAAAATCTTGATTTGGGTGTTTTCTACCACCTTTTGGTGGGATATTTACCAAAGATCCTTCGATGATTTTAAGCAAAGCTTGTTGCACACCCTCACCGCTCACATCTCTTGTAATGGAGCGATTTTCACCCATCCTTGCGATTTTATCTATCTCATCAATAAATATAATCCCTTTTTGAGCTCTTTGCACATCTCCATCAGCAGCTTGCAAAAGACGAGTAAGGATATTTTCAACATCTTCTCCTACATAACCTGCTTCAGTTAAAGAAGTCGCATCGCAAATTGCAATAGGCACATCTAAAAATCTAGCTAAAGTTTGCGCCAACAAAGTTTTTCCACTTCCTGTTGGACCTACTAATAAAATATTTGATTTTGCTAATTCTGTATCATCATCTTCTAAGTCAGATCTAAAAAGTCTTTTGTAGTGATTATACACCCCTACACTAAAGATTTTTTTAGCCCTATCTTGCCCGATGACATATTTATCTAAATATGCTTTTAATTCTTTAGGGGTTATGTCTTTAAAATTTTCTTTATCAACTTCTTTATTTTTTAGCTCTTTTTCCTCTCCAAAGAAAATATTGCAAGCACTTTCAGCACAATACTCACATATAAAGGCATTATTATAATCATTTACTAAAATTCTTCTTTCGCTTGTTTCTATTTCGTTACAAAAACTACATCTTTTAACCATGGTTTTTTTCCTTATATATAGGAATTCCTCTTTTTGTTTCTAAGATAAAATTACACATTTTTTTAACATTTTCACTAGAAGCACTTTCTAATAAATTCAAAGCATTATCTTTTAAATTTCCTTGTCTGAATAAAAATTTAAAAGCTTTGCTTAAAACATCCACTTCTTCTTTATCAAAGCGTCTTCTAATGCCTACTAAATTCAAACTTCTAATGCTTGCACGATTTCCCTCAGCCAAGCAAAATGGCACCACATCTTGAGAAAGTGCGCTAGCACCTGCTATCATACACCCTTCTCCTACTTTTACAAATTGATGTATTGGAGTAAGCCCACCTACTACAGTATAATCTCCAAGTTCTACATGGCCTGCTAAAGTAGCATTGTTTGCTAAAATGATGTGATCTCCTAAAGTACAATCATGTGCAATATGAGAATAAGCCATGATAAAAGCATTATCGCCTATCCTTGTGAAGCCATCGCCTTTAGCTGTACCTGAGTTAATAGTAACAAATTCTCTAATAACCGCATTCTTTCCTATGATAACACCTGAGTTTATCTCATCTTTATAAGATATATCTTGCGGGATATCTCCAACTATAGCATAAGAAAACACTTTCGAATTCTCACCTATAGTTACATTAGGTAAAATTCTTGCACCTTGTTTGATGATGGTATTTGCGCCTATGTTAGCATTTTTACCAATATAAGCATAAGCTTCTACTACAACATCATCTGCTATAATAGCTCCATCTTCTATAACTGCACTTGGATGAATTTTGCTCATCATTTATCTACTATCATGGCTTTAAGTTCAGCTTCTGCAACTAATTGCCCATCTACAAAAGCTTTTCCTTGGAAAATCCACATATTTCCACGATTTTTTACTACACTCATTTCATAATCAAGTCTATCACCAGGACGCACTGGATTTCTAAATTTAGCATTATCAATACCTGTAAAATATACTACTTTGGTACTTGGATCTACTTTATCATCCATACTTTCAAATGCTAAAACCCCTCCAGTTTGCGCCATGCCTTCTAAAATTAACACACCCGGATAAATTGGATGATCTGGAAAATGTCCCATAAAAACATGATCGCTTATACTAATATTTTTATAACCTCTAACAACTTCTTTGTTTTTTAATTCTACGATTTTATCTACAAGTAAAAATGGATACCTATGTGGTAAAATTTTTTGAATTTGCATTACATCTATCATAAATTTAGCCTTAAAATATATTCAAAATTCAGATTTTACAAAAAAAATATTAATAAATTAATTAAGTTTTATAACTTCACAATCTTTTCTTTGCTATCAAAATAAATTTCACTTTTTGCCATAAATTCATAAGCACCTTTAATAATATTTTCAACAATAATCACCGGTGAAAGATCATAAGCACCAAAATGCTTTTGTCTTATTTTGATTTCTTGCTCTATTTTTAAAGGATTTTGTAAAAAATCTTCGTAATTTTTAAATCGCATTTTACATAAGCTATTAAAATAATCAAAACTCCATAAATTAATCTCATCCTTTGCACTTTTATAATGCTTTAAACCCTCATCTAAAACACTAAATTTAGTGTAAGAATTTTTAAAATGTGAGTAAAATAAAACATGAGTTCTTATAGCTTGCTTGTTTTGTTTTATCAAAGCCCTTAACAAGCGATAATTTAAAAATTTCTCTCTTTGAATTTCAAATTTAATGCCCTTTTTTTCTAAATTTTTTACTTGGTTGTAGAATTTAATTTTCTCTTCTATACTTGAAGGCAATATTTGTTTATTAATAGGACTCATCAGCTCATCTATAAAGGCTTTTTGACCTTTTTGTTTAGAAAGTGCATAAATACAACCACAATAATTTTGATGATAAAGCATATCTTGCTTTGCTAGGGCAAATTGTCTTTGCGTACCTCCATTTTTTCTAAAATCGGGCGCTAAAAACTCTATGCCAAATTTATCACATTCTTTTTGCAAAGCTAATTTTAGTTGCTCTAGGTCTTTTTTAGGAGATGTTAAAAGAGTTGTTGTAAGTTTTTTTTCTCCTATTTTTTGAGCAAATTCAACACTTTTGTGCATTCTAAAATCAAAACAAATTTGACATCTTGCACCTTTTTCAGGCTCATCCTCATAGCCCTTTACACTCTCAAGCCATTTTTCATACTCATATTCACCCTTATAAAGTTTAATACCCAGCTTATCACAACTGCGTTTAACATCTAAAAATCTAAGTTCATGCTCACTATATGGATGAATATTTGGGTCATAAAAATACCCGATGATTTTTTCTTCAGGATAGGCTTTGCTTAATTCTTGTATAAAATAATGACTATCCACACTACAACAAATATGTACTAGCATAATTCTTTTAACACCTTAAAAGCATGATCTTTAGCTTTTACATTTTTATAAATTTTTGCGATATTTCCTTCCTCATCAACTACAAAAGTAGATCTTATAAGCCCTTCATACTCTTTTCCATAATTTTTCTTTAAACCCCAAGCGCCATAAAGTTTGCAAATTTCTTTTTCACTATCACTTAATAAAGTGTGTTTCAAATCATATTTTTTAATGAAATTTTCATGTGATTTCACACTATCTGGACTAATACCTATAATCACAGCATTTTGCCCTAAAAAATCTTCATAATTTTGACTAAATTCACAAGCTTGTGTAGTACAACCTGGGGTATTATCTTTTGGATAAAAATACAAAATAATTTTTTTACCTAAAAAATCACTTAGAGAAATTTTAACCCCATCTTGATTTAAAAGTTCAAAAACTGGGGCTTTATCGCCAATTTGCAATTCTTTCATTTTTTACCTTTCAATCTTAATTTTTCTACACTTTCACCACCAAAAGCAATATTATATGGCTCAATATCTTCTAGCATTATGACTATATTTTGCTTTGGTTTATTATATTTTATATGCAAAAGCTCTGTAATATCTGCTATTAACTCTTCTTTTTGTACTTTGCTAAATTCTGGTTTAGCGAGTTTGATACTAATAATAGGCATTGTTTTTCCTTACTTTAAATAAAGAATTTTACTATATTCTAGCAATTATTAGTATATTTTTGATAAAATTAGTTTTATTTTCAATAAAGGCTTATTTATGATTAGGGCAAAAAAAATTTGGATGGATGGAAAAATCATTGATTTTGATGATGCAAAAATTCATGTTTTAACACATTCATTACATTATGCAAATGCAGTTTTTGAAGGAACAAGAGCTTATAAAACACAAAATGGTTTAGCAATTTTTAGATTAAAAGAACATACCAAAAGACTTTTAGAGTCTGCAAAAATCACTTTAATCAACTCACCTTTTTCTCAAGAAGAACTTGAAAATGCACAAGTTGAACTTTTAAGAGCAAATGATTTTCAAAATAACACTTATTTGCGCCCATTGATCTTTTTGGGTGATGGAACTATGGGAGTTTATCATGCTAAAGCTCCTGTTAGAGTAGCTATTGCTGCTTGGGAATGGGGTGCTTATTTGGGCGAAGAAGGCTTAGAAAAAGGTATTAAGGTTAAAATTTCTTCTTTTGCTAGAAATAGCGTAAAATCTAGCCTAGGTAAAGCCAAAGCAAGTGCAAATTATTTAAATTCTCAAATGGCTAAATATGAAGCTATAGAAGCAGGATATGAAGAAGCTTTAATGCTTGATGAAGAAGGTTTTGTAGCAGAAGGAACAGGCGAGTGCTTTTTTATGGTTAAAGATGGGAAATTAATCACCCCGCCAAATGATTTTTCATTAAAAAGTATTACCCAAGATACTGTTTTAAAAATTGCACATGATTTGGGCATAAGCGTAGTGCGCCAAAGAATTTCAAGAGATGAAGTTTATGTGGCTGATGAAGCATTTTTCACAGGAACTGCAGCAGAAATAACTCCAATAAATAATATTGATGCAAGAATTATAGGAAATGGAAAAAGAGGCGAGCTAACAACAAAGCTCCAAAATGCGTATTTTGATATAGTTTATGGACGCAATGAAAAATACGCTTCTATGCTAACTTATATTTAACAAAGGAACTAAATGCCAGCTGATTTGAATGATTATTTTAATAAAAAAAACAATCAAAAGAACAATAAGCAAAATTTAAATTTCAAAGCCCCAGAATTTAATTTCAAAGGTTTTGGAAAATTTTCTCCATTAATTTATAGCGCGATTGCAATTGTTTTAGTCTTTGCGCTTTTTAAACCTTTTGCAATAGTTAATTCAGGGGAAATGGGAATCAAGTCTACCACGGGTAAATACAGCCCTACTCCGCTTGAACCAGGACTTCATTTTTTTATGCCAGTATTACAAAAAATCACTATAGTAGATACTAGAGTAAGACAAATTAATTATGCTTCTATTGAAGGCGTAAATGAAAATTTACAAATAGGTTCAGGGGTTGTAAATAAAAATAGTATTTCGGTGCTTGATTCAAGAGGTTTGCCTGTGTCTATTGATGTAACTGTTCAATATAGATTAAATCCTTTACAGGTTCCTCAAACCATAGCTACTTGGGGGCTTAATTGGGAAAATAAAATCATTGACCCAGTTGTAAGAGATGTAGTAAGAAATGTGGTAGGTCAATATACTGCAGAAGAGCTTCCAACCAATCGTAACACCATAGCAGTGCAAATTGATCAAGGCATTAGAAAAACCATAGAAAGTCAACCAAATGAACCTGCTGAGCTTCAAGCAGTTCAACTTAGAGAGATTATCTTGCCTATAAAAGTAAAAGAGCAAATTGAAAGAGTACAAATTGCTAAACAAGAAGCTGAAAGAACCAAATACGAAGTAGAAAGAGCTAATCAAGAAGCACTTAAAAAAGCAGCTTTAGCTGAAGGGGAAGCAAATGCAACCATAATTAGTGCTAAAGGTAGAGCAAGTGCGGTTAAAATAGAAGCTGATGCACAAGCGTATTCAAATAGAGAAATAGCAAAAAGTTTAAATAACCCTTTGCTTGATTTAAAACAAATTGAAACTCAAAAGCAGTTTAACGAAGCACTTAAGGTTAATAAAGATGCCAAAATTTTCTTAACACCTGGTGGAGCTGTACCAAATATTTGGGTTGATAGCAAAGATAATAAAAGAACAAGCTCAGTAGCAAATTAAAAACTAAAGAAGTGATAATGAAAGCCCAACACATTCGAGAGCAAATGATTTTTTATACTACTCATTTGCACTTAGTAGATTTTTTATTAATGGCCTTGGTTATATTTTTTTTCATTATCACTTTATTTTTAGCTTTAATCATCAGAAACAAGCCTGCTTTTGCCTTTATGGTGATTTTTTTAGGAATTTTATGTTCAGCAGGTATCGCTTATTTAGGATATTTTTTAATTGATACTAAAGTTAGATCAAGAATAACCAGCTTAGATAATGCTCAATTTTTTGTATATGATAACTCACTCAGCGTTGATTATAGCTTAACAAATACTTCTAAAAAAAGCTTTAGATACTGCAAATTAAAAGTAGAAGTTTTTAAGAAAAGTGATGATAATAGTACTTTTAAAAATTTAATACATACTATAAAACCTCTAAGAAGCAAATCAACCATGATAGAAAAAACAATAAATCCACAACAAACTATTAATTTAAAAACCAAATTTTCCGATTTTAAAGAAGGTCAAAATTTTGACATTGAGATTAGTTCAAAGTGTTTTTAATGGGATATTTTACATTTTTTCATATTTTAATCATTGTTATTATGTTAGCTTCTACAGGTTTAACTTGGGTTTTGCTTTACTTAAAAGTTCAAAATAAAAAATATATGATTATTTTTTGCATAGTGAGTTTTATACTAGCATTAATTTTAACCATTTCATTACTATTAACTATAGATCAATATACCAAAAAAGCAAGTTTGAGTAATTTTTCAACCTACAGACGCTTAGCAACAGAAAGTATTATTGTAAAAGGTAGAGTAACTAATGATACTAATTTTAAAATTTCTGAATGCTTTTTAGAGCTTAGGATAATTGATGATAACAAAAAACATGAGGTAAGTGGTGAAATCTTTAATCAACAAAATTTTGATAGCATAAAAAGAGCAAATCAAGAACAAAGAGATGCTTCATATAATATCAATATTGCAAAAAACTTACCAGGGCATACTTATAAAGATTTTTCATTTGAAGTGGGATTACCACCTCATTTTCAAAGCTATAAGGTATTTAAACAATTAAAATGCAGATAAGGATTATTTAATAAAATAATCCCCATCAAAACTAATTAAAGAGTATTTTCTTTCATCGCCTATACTTGAAACTAGTTCATTAATATCCAAAAAAGTCAAGCTATCTGCACCTGTATACTCTCTAACCTCTTCAACGCTTTTATTAGCTGAGATTAATTCTTCAAAGGTAGGTGTATCTATACCATAAATATCAGGAAATTTAATTTCTGGACATGCAATCGCTAAATGGATTTTTCTTGCACCTGCTTGTTTTAAAAGTGCAATAATTTTTTTAGAAGTTGTTCCTCTTACCACACTATCATCAATCACCACTATATCTTTGCCTTCTAAGACTTTTTTCATAGGATTGAGTTTTAATTTTACCTTCAAATTTCTCATTTCTTGAGTTGGCTCTATGAAAGTTCTTCCAACATAGTGATTTCTCACTATTGCCATTTCAAGTGGGATTTTTAAATATTGCGCAAAACCTATAGCAGCACTTACACCACTATCTGGAACTGGCACTACAAAATCCACTTTTTCTTTAAATTTTTTAGCCAAGGCTTCACCCATTTTTTTACGCACTTCATATACGCTTTTACCTTCTATAATACTATCAGGTCTAGCAAAATAAATATACTCAAATGCACAAATTCTTGGGTCTGTCTTATCAAATACTTGAATGCTTTCAAACTCATAACTACCTTGAGTAAAAATCAACATCTCGCCTGGTTTTACATCGCGGATAAATTCAGCCTCTATCAAATCAAAAGCGCAAGTTTCACTCGCTACAATATACCCACCATCTTTTAATCTACCCAAAGATAAAGGTCTAACCCCATAAGGATCTCTTACTACAAAAAGTTGATTTTTACTAGCAAGCATAAAGCAATACGCTCCCTTGCTTTGAGTCAAGCTTTCTATAAATCTATCTTTTAAAGTTTCTTTTTTGCTTTTTGCTATTAAATGTACTACATTTTCTGTATCCATATTAGAATGAAAAATAGCCCCATTGTTAATCAATTCTTTTCTAACTTCTTCTTTATTAATCAAATTTCCATTATGCACTAAAGAAATATCACCCAAAGAACAAGTAGCTGCAACAGGTTGGGCATCATGCAAAGAAGAATTTCCTGCAGTAGAATAACGATTATGTCCTATAGCTATCTCGCCTTTTAATCCTGCTAGAATTTGTGTATTAAAAATTTGCCCTACTTCACCTTTAGCTTTGTGTGTTTTGATACTCAAACCATCACTTACGCTAATCCCACTTGCCTCTTGCCCGCGATGTTGCATAGCAAATAAAGCATAATAAGCCACTGTACTTGCATTTTTTGAATTAATTACTCCAACTACTGCACACATTTAAATTCCTAAACAATCATCTATATCATATAAGCCATTTTCTTGAGAAGCTAACCATTTTGCACATTTTATCGCACCTTTTGCAAAAGTAGCTCTTGAAGTAGCCGTATGATTTAATTCTATAAATTCACCTTCATTGTAAAAACCAACCCTATGTGAACCTACTATATCACCGCCTCTTAAACTCATCACCGCGATTTCATCTTTACTTCTTTGTCCAATAATCCCATCTCTACCGCTTACTCTGACCTTTTCTAAGTCTAAATTTCTAGCCTTAGCAACATTTTGTGCTAAAGTCATTGCGGTACCACTTGGAGCATCTTTTTTCTTATTATGGTGCATTTCAAGTATTTCTATATCAAAATCTCTCAAAGCCTCACTAGCTAAATAAGAAAGCTTTTTTAAAATCGCCACACCCAAAGACATATTAGTTGCATAAAGAATAGGCATAGTAATACTTGCACTTTGCATTAACTCATTTTGCTTAGCATCCAAACCTGTAGTACCTATCACCAAAGGCTTGGGATTACTTCTTGCATATAAAAGCAAATCCTCACAACCCTTTGGAGTAGAAAAATCAATAATTACATCACATTTATTAAAAAAATCTTCATAATTTGATCCTTGATCAAAAAACGCACTAGCCTTTGCCTGCTCATCATCTTCTAGGCAAAGTCTTATTTGAGTACCCATACGCCCATTACTTCCATGGATTCCAATATTAATCATTTTAAATCTGCCTTTTTAGAATTTGGAAAATTGTAGCGTTTATTTATTTAAAAGCAAATAACGCTTTTAATTAATCATCCCATTTTTGCCCTAAAAAATTTCCATTTCTATCAAAAAACATTTCCATATTATTACTTAGTTTAATTTCATAACCAAATTCTTCCCAATCCACATCTACAATAAAAGCTCCAGGAAAAGAACTTTGAATTTTATCCATAATAGGTTTAGAAAGCCCATAATAATTTTGCGCATAAGGATTATGCTGA
Organism: Campylobacter sp. RKI_CA19_01116; assembly: GCF_025771405.1. NCBI lineage: Bacteria > Pseudomonadati > Campylobacterota > Epsilonproteobacteria > Campylobacterales > Campylobacteraceae > Campylobacter > Campylobacter sp. RKI_CA19_01116. Next base: position 46,875 of record NZ_JAKMQF010000002.1, on the reverse strand, counting down.
GGCATATGAGGCATATTTTGTTGATATGAATTAGTATTTTGTTGTGTAATATTTGCACTAGCCATTAGTGCTAAAGTTGTACTTAGAATTAGTATTTTTTTCATTTTAGATTCTCCTTGATTTTTTATAGGAGAATCTTAATTAATTTTTGTGAAATTTATGTGAAGATTAATGCAAGTTTTCAATATATGCTAAAGCACTAAGTGCTGCGACTGCTCCATCGCCTGCTGCACATATTACTTGTTTTGGAGCATCTTTTCTTAAATCACCTGCTGCAAACAACCCTGCTATATTAGTTTGCATTTTAAGATCAACACCCACTTGACCACCTTCTTCCATAGCACATAAAAACTCACCATTTTCTTGTTTTAAGATTTCATTTCTCACGTTCAATCCAACAAAGGTAAAAATTCCAGGCACATCAAGATCTCTTTTAGATCCATCATTAAATGCTATTTTTACCTTATTAACACCCATATTATCACCACAAACCTCATCAACTACTGCATTTGTGATTAATTCTATTTTATCATTATTTCTTACTTTTTCTACCGTTGAAGGCGCTGCTCTAAACTCATCTCTTCTATGGATTAAATATACTTTTGAGCAAATATTAGCTAGATACAATGCCTCTTCTAAGGCTGTATCTCCTCCACCTAAAACAGCTACTTCTTTATTTTTATAAAAAAATCCATCGCAAGTTGCACAAGTACTTACACCTTTGCCAAAAAATTCATCCTCGCCTTTAAAACCTGCACGACGTGGAGTAGAACCTGTACAAACAATAACAGCCTTTGCTTGTTCGACTTTACCATTTTCTAATTTAATATTAAAACTACCATCAGTATTTTTGCTAATTTGTTCTACACCTATCATTTCATGTTTTAAACCAAAACGCATACATTGCTCATTCCATGGAGCCATAAAAGAAATTCCATCTAAAACTTGTGCAACTCCAGGATAATTTTCAATTTCTGAACTTGAAGTTATTTGCCCACCTGGTGTACCTTTTTCAAACATTACAACATTTTTTAATCCGCCTCTAGTAGCATATAATCCCGCACTTAAACCAGCAGGGCCACCGCCTATAATAGCTAAATCTAACATCATTGTTTTCCTTGTGATTTATTTCAGAGATATTATACAAATTTTTCTTTAATTATAAATAATAAAAATTATTAAATAGTAAAAAATATGAAGAAAAGCCACTAAAAGTGGCTTGAGATTATAAAAGTGAGTTTAGTTTATCTGCTAAAACTTGTTTTGATTGAGCACCAACCAATTGATCAACCACTTCACCATCTTTAAAGAAAAAGATAGTTGGAATAGATCTTACACCAAATTGCGCAGCTAAATCACCTTGCTCTTCTGTATTTACTTTGCAAATTTTAGCCTTGCCATCAAAATCGTTTGCAAGCTCATCAATTACCGGTGCAAGCATTCTACAAGGTCCGCACCATGGAGCCCAAAAATCTACTAAAGCTACGCCTTCTTTTGCTTGTGCAAAATTTTCTGCAGTTAAATCAATATATTTTCCCATGTTATCTCCTTTAATTTTTTAAGATTTTATTAGATTAAAATAAACATTCTCTTAATAACTAATGTTTTCTAAAAGTTTTATATCATCTTTATACACGCAAAGTAAATCTAATTGAAAATTTTCATTACTTTTGTGTTTCATAAAGTAATACTCTATGGTTTTAATAATTTTGTTAAATTTTTTGCCATCTAGTCTATAGGCTACTTCATAATTTCCTTGTGTACTTTTAACTTCAATAAAATGTAAAATTTTATCTTTTTTAGCAATAATATCAATTTCTCCAAATTTAGAATGAAAATTTCTTTCTAAAATTTCAAAATCTTTATTTTTAAGATATTCACATGCTATATCTTCACCTTTTATACCAAAAAGATACTGTGATAAAGCCATTTAATCTTCTATTCTCATCATAAAAACATCATCTTCAACAAATTCTTGTTCTTTAAGTTTTTGAGTTAAAATTTGTATATTTTTTTCATAAGTTTGATGAGTAATAAAAAATAAAGTACTACAATCTTGCTTTTCTTTTTTTGGCTTTTGCAAAAAAGTATCAATTGAAATTTGATGTTCGCTCATTAATTGTGTAATTTTTGATAAAACCCCTATTTTATCTAATACCTTTAATCTTAGATAATACCTTGTATAAATTTCATCCTTATTTAAAAGCTTATAAGAAGTATCGTTTAAATATCCAAAAATAGCACTATTTTTTTCTTTTCTTGCTATATCAATTAAATCTGCTACAACAGCACTTGCAGTTGCCTTACCACCTGCTCCTGGACCATAGTATAAACTTTCGCCCAAAATATCCCCATCTATACTGATAGCATTCATCACCCCATCAACTTTTGCTAACATTTTATCTTTATTTAACATAACAGGATGAACCCTTAATTCTATTTTTTCATCTTTTATTTTAGCAATACCTAAATGTTTTATGGTGTACTCAAATTCCTTTGCGAAATAAATATCCTCATCGCTTACCTTGCTAATACCCTCAATCAAGATATCCTCAGGTTTTACTCTTAGTCCATAAGCAATATTTGCTAAAATTAAAAGCTTGTGCGCAGCATCAAATCCTTCTATATCAAAAGTAGGATCAGCTTCAGCATATCCTAAATCTTGGGCTTTTTTTAATACCTCTTGAAATTTGGCATTATCTTCTGCCATCTTGCTTAAAATATAATTACTTGTGCCATTTAAAATGCCTTTGATAGAAACGATATTATTGGCACTCAAACCCTCTTTTAAAATTTTAATAATAGGAATTCCACCCGCTACACTTGCCTCATAACCAAAAGCTGTATCTTGTGCTAATTTTTCAAGCTCATAACGATGATAAGCAAGTAAAGCTTTATTAGCAGTTACTACTGATTTTTTTCTTTTTAAAATTTTTGAAATTATTTCAAAAGGTAAATCAATACCACCCATTAACTCCACAAATACATCAATATCTTCACACTCTAAAACCTCATCAATATCATTAACCACAGGAATCAATGCATTTGGTTTTGCACTTCTTGCTAAAGCAATTACCGGAATAATTTCTTCATCACATCTTGCTTTAATTAAATCTTGATTTTTTAACAAAGTTTCTACAACAGCACTTCCTACAGTGCCATAGCCTAAAATCGCTATTTTCATTTTATTCTCTTAAGTATTTTTTGATATTTCTTGCTGCTTGACGAATACGGTTTTCATTTTCTATTAAAGCTATTCTAACATACTCATTACCCGCTTCACCAAAGCCAACTCCAGGACTTACTGCTACATTTGCTTTTTGTAAAAGCTGCTTAGAAAATTCCATACTACCAAGATGAGCCTTGCTTTGAGGGAGTTTTGCCCAAACAAACATACTTGCATTAGGTTTTTTTAATTCCCATCCTGCTTGGTAAAATGATTCTAGTAAGACTTCCAATCTTTTTGCATAAGTTGCCTTAATCTCTTCAACACAAGTTTGATCTCCATCTAAAGCTACAGTAGCAGCAACTTGTATAGGCGTATACATACCATAATCAAACCAAGATTTGATCTTTTTCAAAGCCGCAATTAAGCGTTTATTACCTACCACAAAACCTACACGCCAACCTGCCATGTTGTAAGATTTTGAAAGTGTATAGGTTTCTACTGCTACATCTTTAGCACCTTCAACTTCAAAAATCGAAGGAGTTTTATAAGAGCCAAAAGTTAAGTCCGCATAAGCAATATCAGAAATAATATAAAATCTTTCTTTTTTTGCCATAGCAACCAATCTCTCATAAAAACTTTTTTCCACTGTAACTGTTGTAGGATTATGCGGAAAATTTACCACTACATATTTTGGACGCGGAATACTTTCATGCAGTGTTTTTTGTAAATTTTCAAAAAAAGTATTTTCGTTTAATTCATAATTTTCATTAAAATCAAAATTCATAGTTGCTACATTACCACCTGCTATGATAAAAGCTTGAGTATGTATAGGATAAGCAGGTGTAGGCACAATAGCTACATCCCCTGGGTTAATAACAGCTCTTGCTAAATTTACAAAGCCTTCTTTAGAGCCCATCGTTGCAACTACTTCACTTTCAGGATCTAAATCAACATCATATTTTCTTTTATACCAATTACAAATTGCAAGTCTTAGTTTATAAATTCCACTCGAAGCAGAATACCCTGAAGTTTTGTCTTTATTTGCACTTTCGCAAAGCTTGTCTATAATATGCTGAGGAGTTTTGCCATCAGGATTTCCCATAGAAAAATCTATTATATCCTCCCCTGCTCTTCTTGCTGCCATTTTAATCGCATTAACTTCAGCAAAAACATAATTTGGAAGTCTTTCTATGGTATTAAAATGAATTTCTTCAAACATCGTCCGTCCTTTTTAGCGTCTTAAGTAAATTTTTAAACCCCTTTTTATATTATCAAGGCTAAACATATCTCCTATAATAGCATATTTTGCGCCCAATGGTATATTTACATTTACTTCATTTTGCTTATGTGTATTTTCTACACCTTGTATAAAATTCAAGTTTTTATCTAAAAATTGAATTTTGCAAAACCAAGAATCAAGATTGTGCGCACTAAGCTCCATACTTTTTGCACCTTGCAAATCAATAATATATTCTCTTAAAGGTTTGTTTAATTGAGTAATAGTATTTAATGGAATTTGAGTATTGACTTTAGGTTTTGCTTTTGAAAAATCTAGCTCATATTCATAATTTAACTCTGAAATTTTATAAATATCCTTAATAAAAACAGAACTACCCAACAAAGCCTTATAAAAAACTCCTGGATCAAGCATGTACTGAGAATCTACAGCTAACTTATATGTGATATAGTTTTCCCTTAAAGTTAATTCAGTTGGTATAAAATAAATATAACCTAGTTCATTTAAAGTATCATTGATTGTTTTAAAAAACAAAACAGAATCAGCTTGGGCTTTAAAACTAAAAGTTAAAGTTTTTGGTTCATTTAATATAAAATTTGCCAAAGAATTGGTTTTTAAAATTTGAGAAATAGTGTAAATATCTACATTTCCACGCTCATCTTTATAATCATTTCTTGCAAACAAAAGTTCCAATTGTGCATCTTTAGAATTATCATTAACAATATGCTTAGCAACTTCTAAAGCACTTAGCGCAAAAGCATTAAGAGCAAAAAAAATGGAAAATATTAAAATCCTTACCATAATTTTCCTCTATTTTCTTTTATAAACTCAGCTTTTGTAATTTGTTTGATTTTACCATCTTTAATCATTAAAAACTTAGACACGCCATTTTTAAACTCTAAAGTATTATTATTCTCATCATTTAAACTAAAAGCAGCATGACCTGTAGTAATAAGCATATCTTTATCTAAAGATAAAATATAATCATTTTTAATAGTCAAAGAACTTTTTCTAAAAGTTTTTAAATCCACCATACCAAGCCAAAGTTCTGCACTTGGTTTTATAATACTTTCTTTAAGCAAAACCATATTTTCTTCGGACATATTTAAACTAGTATTACCCTCTAATGTTTCTTCTATAGTATTATTACTCTCATCTATTGGTTCTAAAATAGCACTTGTGTTTGTTTCATTATTTTCTGTGGTTTCATCAGCAAAAAAATTAAGAACCGGAGTTTCATTCTCATCAACTTTTTCTTCTAAGATAATTTGTTCTTGATTTAGCACATTAGTAGTATTTTCATCTAGTGTGGAACTTTGGAAAAATCTTGAAACACCCCAAGCTAAAGCCACTATCAAAAGCACTACTACTATAATTACAATATACCATACACTTGAGCTTTCTTTGGTATATGAGTTCATTCTAGGAGCAATATGCACATGATTTTTTTTCTCAATACCATTTTCTTCTAAATAGGCATGATATTCTTCTAAAAAGCTAGAAAAATCAAGCTCATATTCTCTTTGTAAAATTTTGATAAAACCATTTATATTAAAACGAGATAAAGACTTAAAATCTTTTTTAATAATATATTCAAGACAAGTTATTTCTATTTGTGTTCTTTTTTGAACTTCTAATAAATTTAAATCTTCTAATTTTTTCCAACTATCCATTTTTCATCCTATCGCAAAGTATTGCAAATGCTGCACTAACATTTAAACTATCAAAATCATTGTGCATTTTTATCCCTACACATTCATCGCATTTTTTAAGCACCTTTGGTGCTATACCAAAACCCTCACTTCCCATAATCAAAACTTTTTTATTTTTGGCCTTGATAGTATGTATATCACTACCTCCGCTTGCGCTAGCATAGATATAAAAACCTTTTTGTTTTAATTCATTTATCATGCTTAAAATATCATCATTTAAAACTATTTTCATATCTAAAGCCGCGCCACTACTTGCACGAATAACTCCATCCATAGCCACGCTTTTAGCTACCAAAATAATCCCATCAGCACCCAAAGCATAAGCACTACGCACGATAGCGCCTATATTTCCAACATCGCTAATATTATATAAAATAACTATAAAATCTTTTTCTTTTAAACCCTCAAAAGAGCTAAATTCAAACTCATCAATTTCCATTAAAAAACCTTGATGATTTCCACCTCTTGCTAAACTTTGCGCGGCCTTAAAATCAAGTTTTTTAATTTTTTTTGATGCCTTTGCTATTTTTGAAAAATCAGCTTTTTCACATTCTTTTGCTAAATAAATTTCTTTAATTTTTTCTTTGTGCTTTTCTAAGATATAAAAAAACACTTGCTTACCATAAACTATCATTTTTAAATAATAACCAAATTCAACTTAAAAGCAGTTTTTGATAATTTTCTTTTGGAGATTTTGCATTGATTTTTGAAAGAAGCTTTGCCTTTGTTTTTAAAGGCAAATCAAGTTCACGAATATCTTGCTCACACAAGGTATTTTGGTGAAATTGCTTTTCTTTAGCACTTACGACTACACACCATTCACCACGCAAGTTCATTGTTTTTAATTTTTCTAAAGCTTCTAAGGCATTTGCTCTAAATTTGGCTTCAAATTTTTTTGTTGCTTCTTTTATGATAAAAATTTCTCTTAAAGGATCAATTTTACTAATTTCTTCTACTAAATTAAGTATTCTAGTAGGTGCTTCATAGACTATACTAGGATAAGGATTAAGCATTAAATTTTCAATATCTTTTTGTCTTTGAGGATTTTTATTAGCCAAAAAACCCATAAAAATAAATTCTTTTTTACAAAATGCACTTGAAACTAATGCAAGTAAAGCAGCATTTGACCCTGCCAAGACTTCATAATCAATATTATTTTTAATGGCATATTCAATTAAAAATTGCCCCGGATCGCTAATACCTGGCATACCCGCATCACTCAAATATGCAATATCTTGTTTAAAAAAATCATCATCTATTTTTGCTAAAAAATCTTTTTCATTATGGGTATGTAAGGCTAGATATTTATCAGGTTTTATTTCTAAATTAAATTTTTCATTAAGGAGATGAACTAAGGATTTGCAAACTCTCGTATCTTCGCATAAAAAGAGTTTGCATTTTTGTAAAATTTCTAAAGAATGAAAAGAAATATCGTTTAAATTTCCTATGGGCGTAGGAATAAAATATAACATTATTGCATTGCGTATTTTTTCTTAAATTTCTCTACACGACCCGCAGCATCTACGATTTTTTCACTACCCGTAAAAAATGGATGGCAACTTGAGCAAATATCAACTTTAATTTCTGGTTTATTTGACTTAGTAGTAAAAGAATTTCCACAAGCACAATTAACTTTGCATTCTACATATTCTGGGTGAATTTCTTTTTTCATTGTTTATCCTTTTTCAAAACATTAAGGCGTAATTATATAAATTTTTATATAAAAAATAGCTAAATTTAAGCATGTTTTTAAATTATGAATTTTGAAGCAACCCCTATTAAAGCTGTTTGCGCTTTAAGTATAAAACCAGCCTGTAATTTTGCTTTTTTTACATTCTCCTCTCTTTCTTTTTGCGAAAATCCACCTTCAGCTCCAATTAAAAATACATGTTTACTAGGTTCAAATCTCATCAAATCTTCACCTTCAAAGTCTATTAAAACAATATTTTCATAAGCTTGCTGAAATTTTTTAAAATCATCAAAGCTTTCAAGCTCCATTAAAGAGGCACGACCGCATTGCTGGGATGATTCTATAAGAATCTTTTCCATTCTTTTAAAATCTAATTTAAAATTCTTTTGTGAATAATCCATATACACAAAAGAAAGCTTAGCTACTCCAAGTTCATTTAAAAAAGGTAAGGTTTTTTCTATAATCTTTGGATCAATCACCGCTAAAGCTAGGTGTAAATGCGTTTTTAATTCTTGTTTTTCTTCTTTTTTATCAAGTAAATTTAATACACATGAGCGTCTAGAAAACTCTATGCATTCATAAGTATAAGCAAAAAAATCTTTTAAATTTTTTAATATGATTTTATCGCCTACTTTAATTCTTCTAGCTTTTAAATGCAAGAAAGCTTCATTTTCTAACTCTAAATTTAAAGCACCGCTTTGTGGGTGATACAAAAATCGCATTAAAAATAAAACCTTTGAAGCAAATAAGGCACAAAAAGTAAGAATATACCTAAACACAAAATAAAAAAGCTTAAAAATCTAAATTTAGCATAACGTTTGAACAATCTTGCTTTTTTAAATAAAACAAATTGATAAATAGCCAAGGCAAAGATAAAAATCCAACAAAACCACATAGAAAGCATGTATAAATTTAGCTCAAAATGCTTTAAAGCCCAAAGCAAACTTCCTGTAAAAAGTGTAATTGCTAAAAATAAATAATAAATTGGCAAAAATAGGCGAATTCTTTTTATAAAAATAAACTCTTGCGAAAAACTACTTTGAGTTAAATACAAATAAAACAACATTAAAAAGCCATTTGCGTATAAACTATATACATGCAATGCTAAAAAAAACTCATAACTTTGATCCATCACTGTCCTTGTGTGTTATTTTCATCTTTGATATCATCATCTACAGGTATAGGAAGCGTATCATCATCTATAATCACATTAGAATCACTTTGCTCAATTTGAACTTGCTCAGTCTGCACCTCTTTTTTTACGTTTGTATCTTCTTGACTTGAGCAAGCAATAAAAAACAATAATAATACAATCAATAAAATCTTTTTCATTACACCTCCTTTTGATTAATAAAAACAAAATTTGCATCTTGAAGTTTTTTAAAAAAATCTTTATCTTTCCATTCATCGCTTATAGCTTGTGAAAATTCAATATCTGCCAAATTTATCTTTGGTAAAAACTCACTATAAGCATCTTCTCTAAAACCTTGTGCATAGCCTGTTCTTGTTTCATGCACAATAATACTTTTTAAACTAACACCTTGCTCGCCATTGACCATCTTAGTCTTTAAAAGCAAAGTATCTATCAGTACAAAAAATATGCGTACAAAATTTTCTGCACTTACATTCACAGGTAAACTTACCCATCTTTGTGAGTGTTTTTTCATATCTTCTAAATAAACTTTATCATCATCTTTAAAAAGCGTAATAGCATGGTCAAAACTATCAATAATTTGTTTTATTTCATCTTTTAACAAACCAAAATCATATACCATTCCCGCATTATCAAGGTATTTACTCTCAAGTAAAATTTCTACCTTATAAGAGTGGCCATGTATGCTTGTTTTACATCGCTTGGAGCTACAAAATCTAACAATATGAGCATTTTCAAATTCAAATATTTTTCTAATAATCATACGCCTTCTTTATCTCCCCAAATTCTAATATGCAATCTATCGGAGTAATTATATCCATTTTTTATACAAAATTCAGCAACACTTAAGGCGTTTTTGGAAATTTCTTCTTCATTTGACCCCATAGGCATACAAAAAACATCATTTTTACAAACTTGTAAAATTTCATTAATTTCGCCTAAGGCTTTATTTTCTTGTAAAAAATCCTTATCCAAAACAAATTTATAAAAACTATCTTTAGCATAACATTTAAAAGCTTTCAAAGCTTTTTCATTAATCCTTTTTTCTTTTTTAACCCCACTATTACTAAGCTTTACACCCAAAGCAAAATAACATTTTTTATACAAAGGATATTTTTCAAAATCAATTTCAATACTTGCATTGGTTTCAAAATGCACTTTAAAATCATTTTCTAAAAGCAAATTAATAAAACACAAAAAATCTTTATTTTGATAATTTAATAAAGGCTCACCACCTGTAATAACAACCATAGCTTTATGTGAATTTGCTAGTTTTAAAACCTCATCAAAAAGCTTTACTGAAGTATATGTTTTATAACAAGTTTTAAATTCTTTGGTAAAAACCGCTCTAATGGTATCACACCCTAAAAGTATTTTAGAGTTTTGTTCTTTTTTCACCCCAAAGCCAATACAATTAAAATTGCACCCGGCAAATCTAACAAAAACAGCCAAATTTCCGCTATATTTTCCCTCACCTTGCAAGCTTAAAAAAGTTTCAACAACTTCCATTATCCACCTGTTTGATAAAAGGCTCTTGTAGAACTTTGATTGGCTTCATTTTCTGCCCATCTATTTTTTTCTGATTTATTTTTTATCACGGTTTTTAAAACCTCACAAGCACCTGCTATGTCTTTATTACGTATAGCCTTTTTAATGCTTAAAGCTTCATCATAATATAAACAAGGTATTAAAAGCCCTTCAGCTGAAAGTCTTATACGGTTACAACTATCACAAAAATCATGGCTATGTGGATCAATAATGCCAAACTCATACCCATCTTCAAGCTCATAAATAGTCGCAGGCGCGTTAGGGGTTTTTTGTCCTTCTTTAAAAGAATATTTTTGAGCAATAATATTTAAAATTTCTGCTGATTTTAAGCCTTTTAAATCCCCATAAGCATGATAATTTTCCATAAATTCTATAAAGCGAATTTGGCTTTTGCGTGCTTTGGCAAATTCTAAAAGATCGATAAATTCACTATCATTAATCCCTTTAAGAGCTACGGTGTTAAATTTAATATTAAAGCCTAATTCTAAAGCCTCATTAATACCATTTAATACATCTTTAAGTATATTTTTTTGGGCTAACTTAAAAGCCACTTCTTCTTTTAAGGTATCTAAAGAGATATTAATTCTTTTTAAACCTGCCTGTCTTAAATCTTTTGCTTGTTGTTTTAACAAAGAAGCATTAGTAGTAAGTGCTAAGTCTATATCCTGCTTATACTCACTAATCATAGCAATAAATTTATGCAAATCTTTTCTTACTAAAGGCTCACCGCCTGTAATACGAATTTTCTTAATCCCTTCATCAATGCAAACTTTAACAAACATGAAAAGTTCTTCAAAAGATAAAAGGTTTTCCTTAGCACTCCATTCAAATGGAGTTTTTGGCATACAATAAAGGCAACGAAAATTACATCTTTGTGTTACTGAAATTCTTAAATAATCTATCACTCTTCCATAACTATCTACCAACATCAAAGGCCTTTATAATAATTTATTAAATTTCAAAATAAGCTCAACTCTGCCCATGCCTATACGCAAATCCTTTGCGATTTGTTCTATAGATTTTTTTTGATTAAAAAGCTCTATTACCTTTTGTTCTTCATTATCATAGCTTGGGCTTAATTTTGTAATACTTTGGGTTTTTTGTTCTAAATTTAATAAACGATTTTTTTGCTCACTTTGAAATTCTTCAATCACCTCTTCTACTTCTTTTAAAGCACTTAAAATAGGAATGATATTTTGATTAATTTTTTGTTCTAATATCTGCAAAAGTTCTTCTTTTAGCTCTTCTTTAATGGCTTCAGTATCTATTTCCTCTTTTTCTTGCTCTTGTTCATCTAAACTTTCTTTTTTTAAATAATGATATTGCTTATTTAAATCTTCTATCATCTTACCAAGCTCGTTAATCTTAGCAATACTTTCTTTTTCTTTTATCATCATATAAGCAAACATAGCAAAAATTAATAAAGCTACCACAAGCCACAATAATAAATCACTACCCATTTTCTTGCTCCTTTAAAATCTTAATCATCGCTCTTTGCATATTTGCTACAAAATTATCATACACAAGCTCATCTTCTGCTTTTATTTGTGTGATTTTTGCCTCATTTTCACTTAAAGCTTTAAAAAAAATACTAATTTTTTGACCATTTAACTCAAATCTTGCATAATATTCCTCATCTTGAGTCAAACACTTATCTTTAAATTGAATGTGTGCAAAATTTACACCTATCACAAAGGCTTTATATTTTAAATCTGTAAATAATTTTGTTTTATTGATATCATTTTTTATCAAATACAATTCTTGCTTTAAATCCATAAGCAAATCAAAAATAATTTGCTCACCCTCACTAAATTCCACTCTTGAGGCAAGCTTTTTCCATTTGCTTAAATTGACATAATTATTGCTTGAAAGATATTCTTGCAAAAACTCTTCATATCTTTCTTTACTCTCTTCAAACTCAAGCTCTAACGAACTTTTAAAAAAATTTATCTCCATAAAAGATCAACCCAAATAAATATAAAAAACACTATACTTAAATACCCATTTAAAGTAAAAAATGCTTTATCGATTTTTGCAAAATTCTTTCTAACTATGCGGTGCTCAAAAAATAAAATAATCGCACTAATTATCACCCCTAAAAAGGCAATATTTCCCGTTGGAGCCACCCAAACAAATAAAAGCCAAAAAAGTACTGCTAAAACATGACAAAACGCTGAGATAAATAAGGTTGCCTCAAGCCCAAATTTAGCAGGTATAGAGTACAAGCCTGTTTTTTTATCATATTCCATATCTTGCAAAGCATAAAGCAAATCAAAACCAGCTGTCCAAAAAGTAACACCCAAACACAAAATCACACTATAAATTTCAATACTTCCCAAAACTACAATGCTACCTGCAATAGGAGCAAGCCCTAAGCAAAATCCTAATACTAAATGTGCTAAGGATGAAAATCTTTTAAAAGCTGAATAAATAGCTAAAATAAACAATACCGGCAAAGAAAGAGCAAAGGCTAATTTATTAATAAAATAGCTTGCCAAAACAAAAATAATAGCATTTAAAACAATAAAAAGTAAAATACTAGTTTTACCTATACGTCCATCGATATTAGGTCTATTTGCACATCTTGGGTTATTTTTGTCAATATCCTCATCCATCAAACGATTAATCGCCATTGCAAAATTTCTTGCACTCACTGCACAAATAATACCCAAAAATAAAGCCTTAAAACCAAACCAAGTACTATCATTTAAAATAACAGAAGCCACAATCATTGAAGTAAATAAAAAAGGTAGGGCAAAAATAGAATGCTTAAAAACTATCAAATCTAAAATATCTTTCAATTTTTCTTTTAATATAGGCATTTTTTCTCTTTATAATATATTTTTGTTATGATTTTACTAAAATAATTTTAAATTTAGGATATTTTTACGATGTTTTTTGAATTTGCACTCATTGGAACCACTGCAAGTGGCAAAACAGAACTTGCTAATAAACTAGCTTATGAATTTAACGCAAGTATTTTAAGCCTTGATAGTCTTTGCGTGTATAAACAAATCAACATCGCTTCAGCCAAAACAGAGCAAAAAACCCTAGATGAGCTTGATTATTTTGGTATAAATTTATTAAATGTCAATGAGCATTTTAACATTGCTTTGTTTTTTGAAGAATACAAAAAAGCAAAAGCCTTTGCTCAAAAAAACAATCAAATGCTTATCATCACAGGCGGAACTAGTTTTTATCTAAAAGCCTTAATGGATGGTTTGAGTGAAAATTTTAAAGAAAGTCAAAGCACACTAAGTAATGATGAAATTTATCATTTAATGATAAAAATTGATCCGCAAGCAAAAATAGAAAAAAACGATACTTATCGTTTGAAAAAATGGCTTGGAATTTATGAACAAACTAATAAAATTCCAAGTGAAGTTTTAAAAGAAACCAAACAAGAAGCTTTGATTAAAAAACTTGATATTTTTGAAATTTCTTGGCAAAAAGATCTTTTAGAAAAACGCATTATCAAGCGCACTAAAAATATGCTAAATGAGGGCTTAATAGATGAAGCTAAAATGTTATTTGATAATTATGATCATCATTTAAAAGCACTAAATTCCATAGGTTTAAAAGAATGCAAAGAGTTTTTAGATAAAAAAATAAATTTAAATGAGCTTGAAGAGCTCATCATCATCCATACAAGACAACTTGCCAAAAGACAAAGAACTTTTAATAAAAAATTCAATAAAGAAATTTTAGATTTTCAAAGTGCTTATGAGAATTTAAAAGCTTATATTTTAAAAAAATATCAAGGCTGAGTATTTAAGACATTTAATTTATCTTTACATAAATTTTGCCAATTACTCGTTACATTAATATCTATACAATTTTGCAAACTTTGTTTTTGATTTTGCACATCTTTTAAATCTTCATAAATATTGCTTTGCACATAAAAAACTCTTGCGCGCTCATCATCTTTTAAAGGATTAGCAAGTAAGTCTTTAAACAAAGTTAAGGCTTTTTGAGCTTGATTGCTTTGTTTTAAAGCTTTGATATAGATAAATTCTAAATCGGGACTAAAAAGATTTACTCCCTTTAAGTTTTGATAATCAATAGCCTTTGGAGCATAGTTTAAAATACTTGTTAGAAAATTATTTTTTTCACAATAACGCAAAAACTCATAATATAATTCCACCATACGATAATTCATAGGAAATTGCTCTAGTTTTTGTAAAGTTCTTATCATGGCATTATAATCTTGCAATCTAAGCTCAGCAAAAAATTTAATATAATTTGCTTCAAATTTTTCATTATCACTAATAATCGTTCTTGTGTTTAAAATATCGTTAATTGTTTTTATAACAAAGTTATAGCGTTTATCTTTAAGAGCTAAATCAGCACTTTGAAGCTTATAAAAGATAATATCATCATTTTCATTTTCCACTATGTATTTTTTAGCTTCTTCTATGCGCGTTGTGCGTTTAAAACACTCAAGCATTTGTTTTTTATTTTGTATTTTGCCTCCTATATTATAGGCTTTAAAATCATCATATATTTTAATAGCAGCCAAACACTCATCATTTTTTAATCTTTGCTCTAAAACCAAAATAGCAGCTTGCTCTAAAAGATTTTTTACTTCTTTATTGGAGTATTTTTCAATGTCTTTTTGATAACTTATAACCTTTTCATAATTTTTTTCTTGAAAATATAATTTGACATTATCAAACAGCGCCTTACTAGAAATTTCTCCAGCGTATTTTTTCATAATTTCTTCATATTTTTGATGCAAAAAACTTGCATTAGCATCTTTTAAATATAAAAAGTTTTTATCTTGTGCTTCTTTAATTAAACTCACATATTCACCCAAAGGAAAATCTTCTGCATAAAGATCTAAATATTTTTGAGCTTTAATATGCTCATTTGCATTTAATAAAGACAAGGCAAGATCTTTTAATACTCTTTCATATTCTTTATCTACCTTGGTTAAATGCGTAAAAATATACTCATAAATTTTAGAACTTAAATCATAAACCCTATTATTAGCAAAAGCTTTTGCCAATAATAGAGAATTTTCCAAATCACTCATGAAAAATTCAGGGTTTGATTCTAAAATTTTATTTGCTAACTCTTTGGCTTCTTTTATATTTTTTGCCTCTAGATGATTTTTTGATAAAAATAAAGCGGCTCTACTGGCTAAATCTGCATTTGGAGTAGAATAATACACATCTTGATAAATATTATTTGCGGTATTTTTTTTACCCAAATGATACAAATAATCTGCATAATCAAGTAAAGCCATTATAGTATATTTATCGCCTTTGTGTTCAGTATTTAAAGTATCTATAATATATTCAACATTAGATCTTTGCGATAAACCCATATAAACTCTCATCATAATATACATTACTTCTGTATAATCTTTATCGTTAATATAAGTTCTTACCCATCTTTTAGCATCATCTAACATTTGCTCTAAAATTACTTGGTCTTTATCAAGTTCATAAGTGTATAGTTTATTTTGAGCTCTTAATTTATAAAGCTCAAATTCATTCATAAATACACTACCCTGATAACGCTTAATAGCGCTAGTTGCATCCCTTAAAACCTGATCATATTTTTTTGCTTCATATTCTTGTTTTATACTAAAATAAGCGTTAAAATCTGCACTTTTTGAAGTTTCCATAGGATTAGAATTTAAATCTAATGCTCCGATATAAGGCATTAATGCATCATCAAAATAAATATCAAAATCAAGCCCATCGCTAGGTTTATAATACCTTAAATCTTTGGTAAAAATAAATACAAAATGCTTAGAAGCATCTTCACTTTGACTTTGAATTTCTTTAGCATTAAAAATATCTTGAGAATAATTAAACATCTTAGCTAAAATTTTAGGATAGATTTTGATTGTCAAAAAAGTTTGGTGCTTTTCAAAATAAATCGTAAAATCATCAAATTCTTTATTTTGAAACTGCATATTGCTAACACCTAAAACATTGCACTCAAAATGGGTTTTTTCAAATTCAAAAACACTTTTGCAAGTAAAATCCTTATCATCTTTTAAATGCAAAAGCGTAAAAGGGCGTTTATGCTCTTCTCCTTTATTAACAATAATTTCAAAAGAAAATGTATAAGTTATACTTAATAAAAATAAAAATAAAACCCTTATCATAAGCGTGATTATAGCAATATTATTTTACAAAAGCAAAAACACGCAAGAAACACTTCCAATCAAACACAAGCATAAAATAATCTTTTGTTTTACATCTAAGTTTGCACTTTCTATGATTTGAGCCTTTTTGAAAAAAACATAAATTAAAATTTTTAAATAAGCATAAAGCATAATCATAGAACTTAAAGCTATAGCAAATACAAGTACATAATAGCCTGAGTTTAAAATAGAAGCTAAAATTAAAATTTTACCCCAAAAAATACCAAAAGGCGGAATACCTGCTATACACAAAATGAATATAGCTAGCATTATAGACAACACTGGTCTTTGATCAAACAAACCTGAAAAACTCTCAAATGAACTTTTTTGAAATAAACTCAATATTAAAAAAATTCCATAATTTGCAAAAGCAAAAGATATCCAATACACAAACAAAGCAAAAATTGAAAGCAAATAAGAAGTCCCATCTCCTTGAGAACTCACACTCATACTAGAAACAATAACTGCTAATATAAAAGAAGAATGAGTAATAGAACTATATGCTAGCATTTTTTTCACATCTTTTTGGATTAAAGCTACTATACTTACAACAAGCATAGAAAAAATTGCTAGTAATGCTACTATGTATTCAAATTTTACTCCACCGCCTAAAGCAGAAAAAATTCTTAAAACTACTATTATCATAGCTATTTTTGGTACTATAGATATAAATGCTATAAAATTTGTATGCACTCCACAATACACATCTTTTAACCAAAAATGAAAAGGTGCAATAGAAAGTTTTACTCCAACAATAACTAAAAACATTACCCCAGCACAAAGCAAGATAGGATCTGAAATATATTCAGAATGCAATAGATTATCTAAATCCAAAGATTTTGTTTTTAAATATACAAAAGCACAAGCAAAGACAAAAAACCCAGCGCCTACCGCAGCTAAAGTAAAATACTTTATACTAGAGCTAATAGCATTATGAGTTCCTCTTAGTGCTATTAATGTATAAAGAGCTAAAGAAGAACCTTCTAAAGCTAGGAAAATTACAATTAAATTAGTGCTTGATATCATTAATATCAAAGAAGCAATCATAAATAAAAACAAAGAAAAAAACTCTGCCTTTTGCTCATCTTTATCCATTAATAAATAAAGCATTGAAAAAACTAAAATAACTATTTGAGCAAAAATTGCATAATTATCACTTACAAATAAACCAAAAAAGGCATGAGAATTATCTAAAACAAAGCCATTATAAAGCAATAAAAAACACAAAGCGCTAAATAAAGCTATAACACTTGCTCCTATATAAAAATTTCTAGAAAGCTTTTTAAATGCATCCAACAAAAGCAAAACAATAGCCCAAAAAAGCAATGATAACACAGGAAATAACAATACAAAATTGAATTTTTCTAAACTAAAGCCACTCATTAAAAACCTCTTATATCATCTATGATTTTTTGATTTTCTATTGCAATATTTCTTGTTTGCATAACTTCAAGAATGCTATTTACATTCAAAGCAATTTCATCAAGCATAGCACTTGGAGCTATCCCTAAATAAATTACCAAGGCACTTAAAATACTCAAAACAAAAATTTCACCTTTTTTTAATATTAATTTCTCTATTTTTTCTTCACTAGTGGCAAAAAACATATTTCTATAAATATTTAACATATAAATAGCCCCTAAAATAATCACACCACCTGCAAATAATGCATACCATAAATTCACACTTGCTATGCCTTGTAAAATTAAAAACTCACCTACAAAAGAAATAGTCAAAGGTAGTGAAATAGATGAAAATAATAACACCGCAAAGAAAAAGCTAAATAATGGAGCTGTTTTAGCTAAATTTTTATAAAAGTCTAAATCAAAAGTATGATATCTTTTATAAAGCATATAAGCAGCCAAAAACAAACCACCCGTTACTATACCATGTGCAAACATGTAAAATACAGAACCACTAACCCCATTATAAGTAAAAGTCACAATACCCAAAATCACCACACCCAAATGCGAAATTGAGCTATAAGCAATTAATTCTTTTAAATCTTTGGTTTTAAAAGCAATTAAAGCTGCATATAAAATTCCAACTATACATAAAATAGCAAGTAAAGAATAATAATGATTTAAAGTATCAGGTGTTAAAGGCAAGATAAATCTTAAAAATCCAAAAGGAGCCATTTTAAAACTAACAAGCATTACAGATACTAAAGTCGGACTTTTTGCATAAACTTTTGGCGCCCAAGTGTGGAAAGGAAATAAAGGACTTTTAATCGCAAAAGCGATAAAAAATCCTATAAAGATTAAATTTTGCACACTTTCAGGTATGAAAAATTCACTCTGATACCAAGCAAGTAAATCAAAACTCCAATACCCAAAACTTTGATAATACAAAAATCCTACATAAATAATCGCTAAAAGCATGAGCATAGAACCGCAAAATGCATAAATAAAAAATTTAATCCCTGCTTTATAATTATCTGAATATCTGCCTATTAAATAAACAAGAGGTATAAGAGAAAACTCCCAAAATACATAAAATAATAAAGCATCTAATGAAGCAAAAAGTCCTATAATACAAAATTGCAATAAAAATATACTTACTACAACACTTTTATCTTGAATATCTAAACATATAAAAGATAAAAAAATCATAATAGAACAAAGCAACATCAAATAAAGCGCTATAGCATCTACACCGATATGAAAATTAACTATTAAAGAATTTAAACTAAACTCATAAGCTATGCCACCATGATAATTAAACAACAAAAAAACATTAAAAATTAAAATCAAAAAACTAACTAAAACAGCAAAAGACTTGCTATCTTCTTTTTGCAAAAACAAAGCTATAAAAGCTGCAAAAAATGGAAATAACATTAATAAACTAAGCATTTTACACCGCCAACGCTAAACAAAATAAACATACAAAAGCCAACACTGTAATTCTTAAAACCAAAGAATAATCCTTACCTATGCTAAGAGTCCTAGCAAAAGTTTTAAGGAAAAATGCAACACTATCTACCAAAGTATCTAAAATTTCTTTATCGCTTTTTCTTAAAAATTCACAAAATAAAGCATATTTACTAACAATAAATTGATGATAAAACCTTGGTATATAGTATTCATTAAACAAAATCTTATAAATACTTGTTTTAGAAAGTGATGGTTTAAACCAATTTTTCCAATAAGCCATGATAGCCAAAAGCACTCCAAGCACTGCAGCAGCACTTGCAAGCATCATAACTAAAGAATTTTGCCCATCAATAAAAGCTAAGTTTTGACTTACAAACTCCATAAAGCTATGCTCAAAAAATCCTGCAACAATAGCAAGCAAAGCCAAAGGACTCATCGCAAATAAAGCTATTTTACTAGCTTCATGAGGATGTTCTTCATGTCTTTTTGGAGTAAAAAATACAAGCATTAAAAGTCTAAAACTATAAAAAGCTGTCATAAAAGCTGCTATTAAAAGTACCAAGAAAATTCCATGATGATGACTTATAAAAGAAAATCCTAAAATTAAATCTTTAGAGAAAAATCCTGCAAAAGGATAAATTCCTGCCAAAGCCAAAGAGCCTATAAGCATTAAAATAGCGCTAAAACGCATACTTTTATAAAGCCCGCCCATCTTGCTAATATCAAGTTTATCATTCATCGCATGCATAACATTGCCCGCACCTAAGAATAGTAAAGATTTAAAAAATGCATGGGTTGCTAGATGAAATAAAGCTATAGCATAAGCCCCAAGACCTGCTGCTACAAACATATATCCAAGTTGAGAAAGCGTTGAATAAGCAATAATTCTCTTTAAGTCTTTAGCCACCATAGCCATAGAAGCGGCAAAAAGCGCTACAAAAGCTCCAAGTATAGCGATAAAATATCCTACTTCAGGAACTTGTAAATAAAGCTCTCCAGCACGAATTACTAAATAAACTCCAGCAGTAACCATAGTCGCAGCATGGATTAGCGCTGAAACTGGTGTAGGTCCTGCCATAGCATCAGCAAGCCAAGTATGGAAAGGAAATTGTGCTGATTTACCCATAGCACCCACAAAAAGTAAAAGCGCTATCAAAATCAAAATCATATCATTTTCATGCCCTAAAGATAAAAGGGTAAAAAACTCATCGTATTTTAAAGAATTGAACTCTATATAAATTAAGAAAATTCCTAAAAGCAAAGCCAAATCTGCAATTCTATTCATGATAAATGCTTCATTAGCAGCAAAGGTATATTTTTCATTATGATACCAAAAACCTATCAAAAGCCATGAGCAAAGTCCAACGCCCTCCCAGCCTATGAAAAGTCCTAAGAAATTATCACTCATAATCAAGAACATCATAGAAAAAACAAAAAGCCCTAAATAGCTAAAATAGCGATTAAACCCTTCATCATGCTCCATATAAAATATACTATATAAATGCACAAAAGTAGCAACTATGCTTACTACATTCATCATAATTAAAGTAATAGAGTCTATTTTAAAACCAAAACTAACATCTACCAAAGATATCCAAGTACCAAGTTCAAAATTAAAATGTACTCCATTATTTAATAAAACAATTGAAGCAAGAGCTGAAAAAGCTATAAATAAAGAAGCTAAATAACCTAAAATAATTTTCTTAGTACTAAAAGCAAAAATACCTAAAATAACAGCTGAAGCCAAAGGAGAAAAAAGTGCAATTAAAGCTAAATTTTGCATTTTATCTCTCCTTTTTCAGCTAAAGAACTAAGCTCTAGCGTTCCTGTTTTTCTGTACCATAAAACACAAAGCGCTATCCCAACAGCTACTTCACAAGCTGCAACCCCCATTACAAATAAAGCAAAAATTTGTCCTTCTATATCTTTATGAGAAGCTCCTGCTGTAACTAAGGCCAAATTAGCAGCGTTTAATAAAATTTCACTTGAAATAAAAAGCATAATTAAATTTTGGCGTTTTATAATACCTATTAGACCAATGATAAACATCAAAATAGCCACAATGTAGTATTTTTCTAACATCATTGCTCATCCTTTTTTATATTTTTTTGAGTAAGTGCTATAGTGCAAATTAAAGCTATTAAAAGTAAAATTGCCATAAATTCAAAAGCAAGCATGTATTTTGTAAATAAAGTAAAACCTATTTGCTGAGTTGAATCAAGATCATAAACTTCACTAGTTTCATTTAAACCAAAGTTATAGCCCATAATAATACTAATTAACAAAATAGCACTAAAAATCACAGCAAAAATAAATACTCTTTTACCTTTTAGACTTTCCTTTACTTTTATCGAAGCATCAAAAAACATCATAGCAAAACTATAAAGACCTAAAATAGCCCCGCTATAAACGATAATTTGAATCGCTCCAATAAATTCAGCATTAAGTAAAAAATAAAATCCGCTCAAAAACACCATAGCCGCAGCCAAAGAACTAATAGCATAAAGTACACTAGTACTTAAAACGCTAATTAGAAAAAATCCCAATACCAAAACACTTAACAAACAAAAAGCTATCGTTTCAAACATTTTCTTCCTTTGGGGTATCTTGCTGTCTTTGTAAATCTATCTCATAATAATTTGGAGTTTTCTTTACTAAATCATCAGCATCTTTTCTTAAACTACCACTTCCTTCAAATACTACTTGATTTTTAAGCTCATCGATAGGAGTTAAAAAATCTTCCTTTTGACCAAAATACGATCTTTGCTCTGCTGCATTTTCATACTCTTTACCATGCACAATAGCAAGTTCAGGACAAACATCAGCGCAAAAGCCACAATAAATACAACGTCCTAAATTGATACTATAATTTTCAACCTTTTTACGTCCATCTTCGCTTAAACTTGTTTCCATTCTTATGCAATTGCTAATGCAAATTTTTTCGCACAAGCCACAACCAATACAACATTCATTTTCACTTTCAATAAAACGCATCAAACGATGTACCGCACGGTAGCGATTATCTAAAGCAACTTTTTCCATAGGGTATTTAATCGTTGCGCTATTATTTTTTTTAAACATTTCTCTTAATACGACAAACAAACCTACAAAAAGTTCTGTATTTAAAGAACGCTTGATTACTTGTATAAATTTTTCATAAGCATTTTGAGGATTTTTACGCTCAAAATCTACTTTAAAATAACCTTTTTTCATTGTTTTTCCTATATCACAAGTACTAAAGCACTAATTAATAAATTTAAAACCGCTAAAGGAATTAAAATCAAATAACACATTCTCATTACTTGATCAGGACGCAGTTGCGGAAAAGCCCCTCTAGCCCAAAAATACCAAAAGAACACAAAAGACACTTTCAAAAGCATCATAATAGCCCCTGGTATAATCCAAAAATCATTAAATCCACCCAAAAATAAAAGCGATATCATAATCGCTCCTGTTATCATGGCTGTATATTCTCCGATAAAAAACATACCCCATCTAAGCCCACTATATTCAGTGCCATAACCTGAAACAAGTTCAGTTTCGTTTTCACTTAAACAAAGTGGAGTTCTATTAGTTTCTATAAAAATAGCTATCACAAACAAAATAAAAGCCAAAGGTTGTTTAAAAATAAGCCAAGAAAGTATGC
This sequence comes from Campylobacter sp. RKI_CA19_01116, assembly GCF_025771405.1. Taxonomy (NCBI): domain Bacteria; kingdom Pseudomonadati; phylum Campylobacterota; class Epsilonproteobacteria; order Campylobacterales; family Campylobacteraceae; genus Campylobacter; species Campylobacter sp. RKI_CA19_01116. The sequence continues at coordinate 23,687 of NZ_JAKMQF010000002.1, read as the reverse complement.
CTTCACTTTGATAGTTATTAATATCTACTAAAGACAAAGAGCCAACAAGCATTACAACACATACCAAAGAAAGACCTGCAACACTCTCATAAGAAATGATAGAAACAAGCCCTCTTGCCCCGCCTAGCAGCGACCATTTATTATTACTAGCCAAGCCTCCTAAAAAAATCGCATAAAAACTAACCCCGCCCATACCTATGACAAATAATAAAGCCACATTAATATCAGCAATAATAGGACGAATCACTCTACCAAATAAAGTAAATTCAGGAAAAATAGGTATAGCTGCAATTGCCACAAAAGCACAAATTGCTGCAATCAATGGAGCGATTAAAAACACCACTTTTTGAGCATAAGTTGGCACTATATCTTCTTTAGTAAAAAGCTTAATCATATCAGCAACCACTTGAAGCAATCCAAAAGGACCTACCATATCAGGCCCTAAACGACGATGAAATAAAGCCAAAGCCTTTCTTTCAAGATAAGTTGCCAAGCCTGCTAAAGTAGCAAAAATAGCTATAACAAGCACGCATTTGATAATTGTTTCTATAATAAAAAAAGTAATATCACTCATATTTTAGCTCCTGCTTTTTCAAGCCAAACTTTTGCATATCGAGTATTATTAAACAAAGATTTAAAATCAATCTTACTATCATAATCCCCCAAATACGCACCATTTTCTAAAGATTCATCACATTTTACACTTATAGCAATTTGAGTTTTTTCATTTTTTAAAATAACACTATCATCTTGGTTTAAATCAAATTTTTGCATTAAATCAAGCGATAAAAATAAAGCTCCAACCTCATTAAAAGCTCTATTGCTAAGCTTTGAAAACTGATGAATACGATTTGCATAATATAAGGTTAAATTTCCTTCATTTTGCTCTTTGACTTCTTGAATACTTAATGTTTTTTCAAACTCAAAATGAGAAAAATCAAGCTCATAGCCTCTATGATTTGCCCCACCATTATCATAATGATTTTCCAACTCATCAAAATCAATTGCCATAAAGCCTTTATTTTGTGGTAAAAATTTAGTATAGTTGATCGTAAATTCCTCATCAAAACCTAAAGCATTTGCTAAATCATTTAAAAAATAACCTTTAAATTCTAAAGCTGCATTTGTAGGAACTAATCTTTTGTCATAATTTACAAAGCTACCTTCTTGTTGATTTAAACTAGAACTTGCAAGATCAAAATGCCCATCATAAGAAAAAGTAAAATCGCCTTTTTCGTTATAACCTAGTGTTTTTCCCGCTTGAAAATCTTGACTTAAATCACAAATTAAACTCACGCCTAAAGTATTGGTACAAGTTGGATTTAAAAAGACTTTAAAATCAGTATATTTTTGCACCAAAGCACAAAGTTTTGCTAGCTTTACGCTTTGCTCATCATAGTAAAAATCACTTCCTATAACAAGTGTAAATTTTTGCTTTTTTGCGAGCAAAGTTTCTAAAATATCCTCATCTATGCCAAGATTTTTCGCATAATTTGATCTTTGCACCTCTATGCTTTTTTTAATTTTTTTAGGCACAAGCTTTTTAACTTCTTCTATAATAGTGTCACCATTTTCATTTTGCTTTTCTATCTTTTCAATAACTTCTTCATTAATAGTTTCTTCTATTTCTTTAGTGCCTTGATAATACGCATTTTCTAATGTATTTTTAAATTCTTGTGGAAACTCTTTAGCAAATTTTTGCAAGATAAACAATAAAATATTTTCATTATCTTTAATATCATGATTAATCTGCAAGAAATTTTTAGAATATTTATCCACACCTTTATCTTTTATAGGATGAAAATATAGTCCCGCACCTTTATTCATCACTAAAGCGTTATTAACTTTATATCCTAGCGTTGGCGCATCATAGCGTAAAAATGAACCTACGATGATTAAAAAATCACTTTGAGCAATATCATCTGTATTTGCATTATACATTGCATTTGCATTTTGATAAAAACAAGCTAGGAAATCTTGGAATTTTTTAGCTTCATGGTTTATAAGGTTAAGATTAAATTTTTTACTTAAATTTTGCAAGATTAAAGCTTCTTCATTGGTAATAAAACTATTAAATAAAATATTTTTTATTTCATCATTTTTTATCATATTTACTAGTTTTTCAAAAGCTTTTTCATCTTTACCTTGAACTTCATTTTGGGTATTAAAACCATATCTTGCAGCTTTATTTAGCGTAGCAAAAGCAAAATCATTACTCACTCTATAAATTTTTTCTTTTTGATTATTAATACTAGTTTGTTTAATATCATAATACATCAACTCACAATCACTAGAATGTGGATTACTAGCTGGAATTTTCTTTAATTCCCAAGCATTAGATGTATATTGAAAAGCTGCACCTACCAAAGCTCCTGTTGGACATACGCTAGTGCATTCTCCACAAAAAGAGCAATCAAGCATGTCACCACTACTTGGCGCAATTAAACTCTTTTGAAATTTAGTCCAAATCGCTAGTGCGTCTTTACTCATACTCTCTTTAAAACTTGCATCGGGCGCGTTTGCTCCTCTTGGAGTAGTTTTTAAAGCACTTTCACCTATTTTATCTTTACAAACTGTGATACATCTTTCACACACTATACATAAAGCTGGATCATAATTAATCTCGCCCCATTTTTTATGCTCTTTATGGGTATCTTTAATCCAATAATTTTGCACATTTACTCTTGCTTTGTGTGTAAAGTTTTGAAGCTCACATTCGCCAGATTTATCACATACCCCACATTGTAAAGGGTGGTTGATGCAATATGCTTGCATGATAGCATTACGCTCATCCCATAAATTTGATAAATCACTCTCTACTACCATACCTTCTTTAACTTTAGTATTGCAAGAATAAACCTTTTTACCATCAGCTTCTACCATACACATACGACAAGCAAGTGTTGGAGAACAACCATTTAAATAACAAATTGCAGGAATGAAAATATCATTTTTTCTTGCGACATTTAAGATATACTCACCCTCATTTGCCTCACATTCTATACCATTAATGATAACTTTCATTTTATAACCTTAACTTGAGCTTTTGAAAAAGCAAAATCAGCGCTTTCATAATCAAACAAAGCCACCGTACCTTTTAAATCATGATTGATTTTTACTATAGTTGTAAATTCTTGAGTGTTTATTTTTAAATTAATTTTATCCTCATCCTTGACCTTAGCAATTAAAGCAAAAGATGAAGAACAATGCAAATTTTTGTCTCCCAAAGGTGCTTGCATGATAATAGTTCCATCAAAATTATCAAGTTCTAAAAGCTCACTAAAAGAATTTTGTATTGACAAATTTTCTTCATTTTCATTAGAGCAAATTAGCAAAAGATTAAATTTATGACAAAGTTTTTCTAAAAAATACTTAATATTTTCAAAGTCTTTATGTTGGTATAAATTTTCATCAAAAATAATACATTTTGCTTCTTTTAAAAACTCTAAAATCTCTAAAGCCTCTTCTTCGCCAAAGCAAGATTCAGCACTTAAATAACCCTCATCAAGCTCGTTAAATTCAGTATCCAAACTCATCTTACAAAGTAATGCAAGCACGAAAGGCGCACTTGCAATCTCACATTTATAAAAACTTGCTTTTAAATTTTTATCTTCTATGCAGGAAATATTGTAATTTTTACTTTTGTTAAGCTTAGCACAAAGCGAAGGATTTTTTAAAGAAAGTAAATCCACAAAACACAAAGCATTTAAGCCTTCTTGATATCTTGCTAATTTCATTGTCCTACCTTTTTAAAAACTATAGTCCAATCTACTTGATTAAATTTTAAAGAATTTAAAAGTTCACAATTTTGCTCTTTTATGAAAGCAAAACTTTTTTCTACATTAGAAAAATCTCCTATTTCAAACAAAACCACTAAAACTTCACCCATATAGGCTTTTTGAATGATTTGTTCTAAATCCTTAAATAAATCTTGACTTTTTCTTAAATCCACGCGTCTCATCGATCTATCTCACCTAAAACTATATTAATACTTCCTAAAATCGCCACCGCATCAGCCAAATATGATCCAACAAGCATTTCTTCTAAAAACGCACAATGAAAAAAGCTTGGAGTTCTAGCTCTTAATCTATATGGCCTACCGCTACCATCTGAGTGGATAAAAAATCCAAGTTCGCCTTTTGGACTTTCAGTTGGCACATACACCTCTCCTTTTGGTGGTTTTAAACCTTGGCTTACTAGGACAAAATGTTGCATAAGTGAATAATTTTGTGTCATGATTTGCTCTTTTGAAGCGCTTACATACTCAGGATGATTGCATAAAATTTCAGGCGGAGTATCTTGATAGAGCTTAGCACATTGAACTAAAATTTTCAAACTTTCTCTAAATTCTTGCATATAAACCTTATATCTTGCATAAGAATCACCCATTTTAGCCACAGGCACGCCAAAATCTACCTCATCATAAAGTAAATAAGGTTCTTCTTTTCTAACATCATAAGCAATCCCGCTTCCTCTTAGCATAACCCCGCTACAACCCCAACTTAGCGCTTGTTCTTTACTTACCACTCCTACATTTTCAGTTCTTGCACGCCAAATTCTATTATCATCAAGCAAGGCTTCATAATCTTTTATATCATTTGGAAATTTATTGCAAAATGCTAAAAGTTCATCTAAAAAACCTTCAGGTAAATCAAGCATTACTCCGCCTATTCTCATAGATGAATGTGTAAGTCTTGCCCCACAATATTTTTCTATTAAATCAAGCACATATTCACGCTCTCTAAAGCAGTATAAAAATACTGTCATCGCACCAATATCAAGAGCATGTGTAGCAAGCCACAACAAATGTGAAGCAATGCGGTTTAACTCAAGCAAAATCATCCTTATCACACTTGCCCTGCGTGGAATTTCCAAACCACAAAGTTTTTCCACAGCAGCTACATAGGCATAATTATTTGCACTAGCTGCGATATAATCCATTCTATCGGTAGTTGGGATAAACTCTTGATAGATCATATTTTCAGCCATTTTTTCCATACCACGATGCATATAGCCTATACAAGGAGCAGCCTTGGTGATTTCTTCTCCATCAAGTTCTAAAATAAGGCGTAAATTTCCATGAGCGCTAGGGTGTTGGGGACCAAGATTTACTATCATAGTACCATCTTCACGCTCAAAGCTTATATTTTCATAATAAGGTTTTAATTTAGTAGAAATTTGCATTTTATCTTCTCTTATCTAAAATTTTTACTTGCGTTCTTTTAGCTTTTTTCACAAAAGGCACGCCACCTTCTTCTTGATATTCTTGTAGGTATTTATCTTCTCTTGGGGCTTCGCCTTTGCCAACCTCATGATAAATTCTGCTAAAGTTTAGCGTGTCTTTTTCATCTACAAAACCTGGATCTCTATTTTCCTCACCTACAACCTCGCGATATTCTTTTCCAAAAATTTTATCTATCTCGTACCATTTAGCAAATTCATCACCATGCAAAGGATAGCTTTTTAAAAAAGGATGTCCATACCAATCATCAGGCATTAAAAGTCTTTTTAAATTCGGATGATTGATAATGAAAATTCCAAACATATCATATATTTCTCTCTCACACCAATTAGCACCCTTAAAAACACTCATAACACTTTGAAGTCTTTCTTTTAAACCAACGAAAGTCTTTATTCTCACTCTTAAATTTTTCTCCATATTTAAAAGCTGATAATATACTTCAAAACCTTGTTTTTGAGCGACAAAATCAATCGCACTTGCATCAGTAAAACAACTATAACCTAAATTTTTAAGCTTGCTAAGAATAGCAACATTATCATCTTTATTTATTTCAATCACCCAAAAATCAAGCTCTATAAAAGAATTTTTTAATTCAAATTCTTGGCTTAAGATTTGATGATCACTCTCAAAAGCACTACCCTCTGTGCTTAGCTTTTTAGTTGTAGGTGCATGGTAAAATCTATCTTCATAATAATTTTTTAGCTGAGCATTTTTCTTATCGCTATATTTTCTCATCATATAAGCCTTTTTGGAGCTATTTTTCTGCTTGCTTTTTCTTTACGAATTCTTTTTTGCAAAATCATCAAAGCAAATTGAAAAGTTTCAGGGCGTGGGGCACAGCCTGGTACATAAATATCAACAGGAATGATTCTATCTACCCCTTGAACAGTAGAATAAGTATTAAACATACCACCAGTATTTGCACAAGAACCCATAGAGATAACCCATTTAGGATCAGGCATTTGATCATAAAGTCTTCTTGTAAATTCAGCATGTTTTTTGCTTAAAGTACCCGCTATAATCATTACTTCAGATTGTCTTGGACTTGCTCTAAAAATCGTTCCAAATCTATCAAAATCATATCTTGCACCACCTGCTGCCATCATTTCAATAGCACAACAAGCAAGCCCATAAGATAGCGTCCATAAAGAATTACTTCTACCCCATTGCACTAACTTATCAACCGTAGTTAAAACAACTGGCGCATTGCTCATTTTTTGATACTCTGCCATGCGAATGCTCCTTTTTTATAAGCGTATAAAAAACCTATTGCAAGCAATAAAATAAAAACAAACACTTCCACTAAGGCAAACAAAGATAAGCCGTAATTTGAAAGCTCTGCGGTTAAATCTTTAAAAATCACTGCCCAAGGAAATAAAAATACTACTTCAATATCAAGCAAAATAAAAATCAAAGCAAAAACAAAGAATTGAGAATTGATTTTGTTTGCTTGCTTAGAAGCCATAGGTCCACACTCATAAATCCCAAGTCCGAGTTTTTTTCTATTATGAGAGGCGAGTTTGGATCCTATTTTAGAAGAAATGTACACCAAAGTAAAAAATATAACACTTGCAATAACAAGCATTGCAAAGATGCCAAAGTATTGATGCTCTATAGTTGCGTGCGTCATAATAAACCTTTTATTCAAGCATAATTAAAATTTATTTTACTTTAACTTAGCTATATAAAAACTTATTATCAAAAAAATAATTTTTTAAGTATTTCAAAATGAAACAATTTTTATCTTTATTATAAAAACACTTTTTTATGGCATATATCTTGCAAGATTTTTTCTTGATGAGAAATAAATATATAAGTAATATCATGCATTTTTTGAAAAGTGTGCAAGTAGTTTAAAATTTTATAAGCAGTTACTACATCAAGCGCTGCTGTGATTTCATCTAAAATAAGCAATTTTGGCCTTAAAAGCAAAGCTCTAATCAAACCTAATCTTTGGCTTTGACCACCACTTAGCTTAGAGGGTTTTAAATTTAAAATATCTTTTTCAAGTTCAAAAGCATCAAAAAGTTTAAAAAGCTCTTCAAAATCAGGCTTAAGTTTAAAATTTTCATATACATCAAGTAAAAGTCTTTTAGTGCTTTTATAAGGATTTAAAGCTAGCTTTTGATCTTGGAAAACATATTGAATTTTTTGGCGTAATTTTCTTTGAGTATTAAAATCTAAATTTAATATATTTTTATTTTCAAATAAAACTTTTCCAGTATTTGCTCGTTCAAGCATACAAAGAATTTTAGCTAGAGTGCTTTTGCCACTACCACTTTCCCCACAAAGCAATAAATTCTCATTTTGATTTAAAGAAAAACTCACATCTTTAAAAACAAAAATTTCTTCTTCTTTTAAATACCAGTGTTTTTTAATTTTATAAGATTTGCTTAAATTTTTAACTTCTAAAAACATTTTCATTCTCATAAAGTTCTAGCAATTCTTTTGCAAAAGTTCCTTTTGGATTGCTTAAAAATTCTTTCATAGGCATTTGATAAAGCAAAGTTTTATCTTCTATGATGGCCACCTCATCGCAAAGCTCTTTGGCTAAATTTATATCATGCGTGATGAAAATGAGATTTTTAAATTGTGTTTTTAACTCTTTTAAAATAGCGATGATTTTTTCTTCATTAGCTCTATCAAGAGAACTTGTAATCTCATCACACAATAAATACTTAGCACCGCTTAGTAAAGCTAGCGCTATTTGAATGCGTCTTGCCATACCACCACTTAGCTGATATATAAAAGAATGCCATAAAAGATCATGATTTTTAAGCCCTAAACACTCAAAATAATAAAAGGCCTTTTCTTTAATCTCTTTTGTGCTTAAATTAGTATGAGTTTTTAAAACTATATTAAAATAACTCCCTATATCAACAAGAGGATAAAAACTCCCATAAACGTCTTGAAAAAGCAAATTTACCTTAGCTCTTAAGGCATTTAGTTCTTTTTCTTTTAAATTTAAAATATTTTTTTGATCTATCTGAAATTTTTGCGCATTAAGTTTATAGTGTTTATCAAAAAGCTTAATCATGCTTTTTAAAAGCAAACTTTTTCCAGCTCCACTTTTACCCATGATAGCCAAAGCTTTACCATCTTCTAAATTAAGATTGATATCCTTTAGTAAGATTTTATCTTTAAAGCTAAGGTTAAGATTTGAAATTTCTATCATGCTTTAATCTCTTCTTGTAAATCATTACCCAAAGCAAGCAAAGGCAAAATAAGCATAAGTATAAAGGCTACTGGAAAAACTATCATCCACCAAAATCCTAAAAACACAGCCTTGCTTGCTTCATTTAGCATATTTCCTAAACTTGGAGTCCAAAGCTCTACGCCCAAACCAAAAAAACTCAAAGTGGCTTCGCTTGTAATAGCATGAGCAATATTTAAAACAAAAAGCACAAAAAGCAAATTCCAACAAGCAGGCAAAAGTTCACTAAATAAAGCTTTCATCTTGCTAGAACCTAAAATGATAGCATTTTGATAAAACTCAAGTTTTTGAAATTTATTCAGTTGAGTATCAAGCACTTTTGCCACAAAAGCAAAATGCCCCAAAGCGATGATAAAAATCATACTCCACAAAGATCCTGCCAAAAAGCTTTGAAAAAACATAATCACAAGCAAAGAAGGTAGTGCTAAAAGCATATCAAGCACTCTAGCGAAAAAAGCATAAGCAAAAAATCTTGTTAAAAACACATAAACACAAGCAAAAAGCACACTAAAAAATGCTGCCATTACCCCTACAAATAAAGAAACACGCAAGGCATATAAAATACGCGTAAAAACATCCCTGCCAAGTAAATCTGTGCCAAAAATATGACTTAAATTTGGGGCTATTTTAGCCTTACTTAAATCCACTAAATTTGGATCATAAGAGCTTATTAAAGGTGCAAAAAGTGCTAAAACAAAACTTAGCAAAATCATCATCACGTAAAACTTACGCATTAGCAAACCTCGGATTAATCATCTTACAAATTATTTCTACGATCAAATTTACAAGCACCACTACTAAAATGCTAAAAATCACCACAGCTAGCACCACAGGATAATCTTTAAACAATATGCTTTTAATTACCAAATTTCCCACGCCCTCATAAGAAAACACACTTTCTACTATATAAGTTCCCATTAAAAAACTCACAAAAGAAGCACCAAAGTACGCGAGTATAGAACCAAAAGCATCTTTTAACACAAAGTGCAAATAAATTCTTGTTTTACTAAGCCCTCTTGCAAAAGCACTTTCTATAAAGCTTTGATTTAAACTATCAATCAAACTTGTCCTTATAAAACGCACAAAAACAGCTAAATGCGAAAGCACTAAAGCACATACTGGTAAAAACAAATGCCACAAACGATTAAACACATCATCTTCAAAGCCAATATCAGCAATAGCCGAACTTGGAAAAAGCTTAAAAAATACAGCAAAAACTAAAATAAGCATTAATGATAAAGAAAAAGCAGGTAATGCAAAAAAACTCATCGTTAAAAAAGTGATAAATTTATCTAAAAAGCTATCTTTATAAAGAACACAAAAAAGTGCTAAAACCAAAGATAACACAAAAAGTATAAAAAAAGCTAAACTCCCTAGTATGATGGTATAGGGAAGTTTTTCTTTTAAAATTTCACTAACCTTTTCTCCGCTAATTAAAGAGTAGGAAAAGTCGCCTTTCATAGCATTAAAAAGCCAATTTTCATACTGCTCTAATAAGGGCTTGTCTAAATTTAAATTACGCTCGATTTCTTCTTTTATTTTAAGGCTAGTACCTTGAGGCACACTAGCAAAAACCACGCTTCCTTTAGCATGATAAATCATCACAAAACATAAAAAACTTGCAAAAATCATCAAGAAAAACGCCCATAAAAGGCGTTTAAAAATGAGTTTTAGCACTAATTTTTGCTCCACTCATAAGCATTCCAAGTAAAACCTACCCCATGATGACCTAAAATATGAGGTTTTATACCTTGGATATTTTTAGCAAAAACTAAAGGATAATCAATATAAGCTATAAATAAAAACGCAGGATCTTTATATAAAGCATCGATAAATTCTTTATAGTGTTTTTTTCTTTCATTTACATCAAGTGAATTTCTAGCCTTTGTTAAAGCCTCATCAACTTTAGCATTTTGATAATGGCCAAAATTCCATCCACTAGAGTTTAAAGCACTATCTTGAGAGCTTGCAAAAACTCTAAAGGTATGAAAATCAGGATCATAAGGACTACCCCAACCTACTAAAAAGCTATCAATTTTCGTATAATCAAAACTTCCACTTGGCTTAGCTACCGCTTTTGCTTTTATGCCAAGCTTTAAAAACTCACTTTGTAAGATATTTACCAAAGCCACTCTTAGCGGATCTTCACTCATAGCATACATTTCAAAGCTAAATTCTTTGCCATTTTTTTCTAAAATTCCATTTTTGTTTTTCACAAAGCCTGCTTTTGCTAAAAGCTCATTTGCTTTTTTTATATCATAAGCATAGCTTGCAAATTCTTTAGGATTTGCCCATGATTTTTCTAAAGGATGATTTGCTACTTTTCCAAAAGAATGCAAAAGTGAATTTACAATAGCTTGTTTATCAATAGCATAATTTAGCGCTAAACGCACATTTTGATCCTTTAAAAACTCATGATTAAGATTAAACATCAAAGCACGGTAATCAGCCGAAGCCTCTATAAGCATTTTAAAGTTTTTATCATTTGCAAAATTTGAAGCTAGAGCAAAATCAACCAAAGCCACATCAATAGAACCATTTTTAAGCTCAATTGCGCTAATACTTGGATCTTTAATGTGTTTTAGTATGAGTTTTGGTGTTTTTACCTTAGCTAAATGATAATTTTCATTTGCCTCTAAGATCATGTATTGACCTTTTTTCCATTGTTTTAGCTTATATGATCCTGTTCCTATAGGCATTTGATTAAATTTAGTGGTATTTAAATTTTCTTTTTCAAGTAAATGTTTTGGTAAAATTCCCACACTCAAAGCGTCTAAAAATGCAGGAAAAGGCTTTGAGAGTGTGATAGACAAATGATAATCATCGATAATTTTTACTTCTTTAACTGCGTCAAAATTTACTTTTGAAGGCGAATTTAACTTCTCATCTTTTAAAGCATTTATACTAAATTCCACATCTTTAGCGCTAAATTTAGCCCCATCATGCCACAATACATCATCTCTTAAAGTAAATTCATAAACAAGCCCATCTTTGCTAACTTTCCAAGAACTAGCAAGATCAGGCGCTAATTTCATATTCTCATCAAAGCGTGTAAGCCCTGAAAACACAAGAGCAATTGCCACATCATGATCTTCACTAAAAAGCGGATTTACACGCTCTGGTTCATTCTCCACTGCTATAACAATCGTATCTTTTGGCGTGATAGCAAAAAGATTTAAAGCACAAAAAAGCATGATAAAAAATCTCAACATAAAAAGCCTTTCTTATAAAATAAAGTGAAATTATAACGCTTTTTAATCATAAGCTTTGGTAAAAATTTCATTTTTATCATCAAATAAAAGTTGCAAATACCTCTCATACTGCTTTAGTATATCTACGATGATTTCTTGCTCGTTTAAATACTCTATATTATAACCATTACGCGAATCAGCAAAGAAAGTTTGTGGCTCAAAAATAAATTCTTTAGAATAAGTTGGCATAAATTTATCATCAATTATGCTTTGGCTTGCTTGTTTTTTTACTACTTGCACTCCATAGATAAAATCTTTTGCAAATTCTTTTTTTATAATCAAACTTATACTTGATTTTTCTTGAACAATTTGTGTTTTTAAGCCGTAATTTTTTAGACTTTGGCTGAGTGATTCCATAGCATTTTTGACTTTAGTATTTAAGAAATTTTGTATGTCTTGTTCTTTACTTTGTTTTAAAATTCTAGCTAGTCTTTCTTGCCAAAATTCCCCTGAAAAATACACACTACTTTGACTAAGCTTAGTCAAAGAGTAATTTACATCTACGATTAAACCTTTAAGCAGTGAAAAACACATCAAACAAAGCAAAAAGGCAAAAGGTAAAGCCACTATCATAGTAATACTTAAAATCGCTCCCAAACCACCTGAATACAACAAAGAAGTAGCTAAAAGTGCAAGTACAAAACCCCAAAGGATATTTTGCCATTTGTATGGCTCATGAGTCCCGCCACTGCTTAAAGAATTTAACACAAATATCCCACTATCTGCTGAAGTGATGAAAAACAAAGCCAAAACCAAAAGTGCAAGCAAAGAACTAAAATAAGAAAAAGAAAAATTTTGTAAAAAATAAAAAAGCAAACTTTCAGGTGCTGAAATAAAAGGACTTAAAATATCATTGAAATTTAAAGCACTATTGCCAAAAATGCTAAACCAAAGTATATTAAAACTAGTAGGCACTACAAGCACACCAAAGATAAATTCCCTTATCGTTCTACCGCGAGAAATTTTAGCGATGAAAAAGCCCACAAAAGGCGCCCAACTAAGCCACCAAGCCCAATAATAAATAGTCCAGTTATTAAACCACTCTATATGTTCTTTTTCATAATAATAAGTCTTAAAACTCAAAGAAATTAAATTTTGCAAATAATTGCCAATATTAGAGCTAAATTGTGAAAGAATTTGAATGGTGTTGGTTGAAAAAAGCACAAAAAGCATTAAACACACTGCAAAAACCAAATTTGCCTCGCTTAAAATTTTTAAGCCCTTTGTCAAACCACTAATCGATGAGAGCGTGGCCAAAGAAATAATGATGATTATAATCACGCTTTGTTCTAAAAAACTTTGTTCGTTTAAAATGCCTAAATTTAAAAAGCCAGCATTAAGCTGAGATGCACTATAACCAAGCGTAGTGCTAATTCCAAAAACCGTGACAATCAAAGCTAGCATATCAACTAAATTTCCCCAAAAACCATAAATTTTGTCTTTAAGCAAAGGGTAAAAAGCACTACGCAAACTAAGAGGCATTTTATATCTAAAACCAAAATACGCCATAGCCAAAGCACACACCCCATAAATAGCCCATGGGTGAATTCCCCAGTGAAAAATAGTATGTAGCATAGCTTCTTCATCGCTTGTTTGTAAGGCTTTTTTATGTATGAGAGGTTCAGCCACACCAAAATACATAAGCCCCACGCCCATACCCGTAGCAAAAAGCATAGCAAGCCATGAAGTGAATTTAAAATGAGGTTTTTCATCATCATCGCCGAGCTTGATATCGCCAAATTTTGAAAGTGCGAGTGCTAGCATAAAACACACAAAAAAACTCACGCTTAATATATAAAACCATGAAAAATTTGCAAAAATCCCACTTTTAATATGATTGATAAAATCATTTGTAAGCTTGGGTAAGAAAATACAACTAAGACTTAAGATGATTATGATACTAATGCTTGGGATAAAAACTGACTTTTTAAAACTTGTCTTTAGCATGGTGCTCCTTTTTTGGATAATTTTCATTATACCATAAGCTAAAAACGAGCAAAATTTAAAAACCAAAAAACATAAAAAAGGCTTTAATAAGCCTTTTGATTTAACTTGGCACTATGGAGTTTTTACGTGCGGTTTTTTGGAGTGAGAATATCACTAAAGCCACAAGTATAAAATACACCACAGATAAGCTAAACAGTAAAGGATAAGTAGCGTTGGTGTCTTTTTCTAAAAAGCTTCCAAACACAGGAAGCATTAAACTAGGTTTTGCAAGTAGCGCAAAAATGCAAACTATATAAGAAATACCAATGATGATTTTTCTTATAATTTCTTGCTTATCATCAAGTAAAATAAATTTCAATGCAAAAAATACAAAAAGACTTATAATAGCAATATGTGTATACAAAGCTACTAAATCTAAAAAATTAAAAATCATATAAAAAAAGCTACCAAAAATATATAAATTAGTAAAAATATTGAAAGAAAGTATCGGTAAAACTATAAATAATAAAATCAATACATAAGCAAAATTGTTTTTTATAAATTCATCTAGCTTGCCACTTTCTTTGTTTATATTTAAACCAAAGATATTATAAGTCGTTTTATTGTGTTCTTTAAAGATATAGCTTTCGTTAGTATCTACTTGAACGATGTGATATTTTGCATTATTTTCTATGCTGGGTTGTTTAAATTTATCAAGTACAAAAGAAAAAAAGCTAAAAAGCATGATGATGATAAGTAGATTATGAAACACCTTTAGCAAGTCTGTATGATGATCACAAAGTTTGCGATAAAAGAAAAGTTGATATTGTTCTATTTTTTCTTTTAAGCTTTTATTTTCTTTATGTTTTAGTTCTAATTCTCTGGCATAAAGTTCTTGTGTTCTTAGCTCTGAAGCATCAATTAGATTATGATGGGCTATGCGGTTGCTTTTTAATTTTCTAAATAAATCTCTTAAATTTAGCAAGGTATGAAATTTATCATTTTCATTTTGTATATTATTTATCTTATTTTCTATATCTTTATCACTATATTTGATATATTGATGTTCTATGTTAAACTGATTAGAAAAAGTGCAATTTATAAATTGTGGTTTGGTATTTAGCTTTGTATTGCTAAAAGCTACAATACCATTAAATAAAACATTATAAAATCCTAATCTTTCAAATTCCATTCCTTCAAAACTTAGCATATCTTTAAATACCGTATTTTGAAACACATAAGACTCTACATTAGATTCTGTATTTGTATAATCATTATGAATAAAATTTATTTTATTAAATTCTACATTATGAAATATATGATTATTTAATTTTATATCTGAAAAAAAAGTTTCATTTTTAAATTTTGAGACTCTAAAACTAACCCTTGCTTTAAATATACAACCGAAAAAAAACACCCTTCCTTGAAATACAATTCCTTCGAAATTATTTTCTGCTATTTCATTATCATTTTGTTTTGTTGTTAGGAATTGAGTTTCTATAAAACTTACATCTTTAAACTGTGAAAGTGCAAAATCAACTCTTGCTTGAAATACGGCATTAGAAAAAGATGTTCTTTCTTTAAAAATAACTTCTTTAAAATCATTTTCTATAATTTTACTATCATTATCTTGCCTTGCTTGGAATTGAGTTCCTATGAATCTTGCTTCATTTTTAAACTGTGAAATTCCAAAACAAACCCTTGCTTGAAATGTGGCTTCATCAAAGATTGCCCTTCCTGCAAAAATAACTCCTAAAAATTTATTTTCAATTGCTTCATCATTGCTTTGAATTGCTTGAAATTTGGTTTTTGCAAAACCTATCTCGTCTTTAAATTGTGAAAGTGCAAAATTAACTTTTGCTTGAAATACGGCATTAGAAAAAGATACCTTCCTTTCAAAGATAGTTTCTCCGAAATCATTTTCTGTTGTTTTACTATCGCTTTGGATCGCTTGAAACTTTGTTTCTATAAATCTTACTTCGTCTTTAAACACAGATGCTAAAAATTCAATCTTGGATCCGAATATTGTTTTAGAAAAATCTACTACAGTGTCAAATATACATTGCTGAAATATAACTTCATTTTCAAAATGTAACTCTCTAGCAATAATTTGACTTTTAAAATTACAAATTCTAAAATCTACTTTTATAGTATTTTTTTTAAAAAAATTAAGATATTTTATTTCACTTCTAAGTATACAAATTTCTTTTATATCTTTTTCTTGCAATTTTTTAAAATTTATCTCTTCTATTTCAGCATCAAGTATGGTTATTTTATTATCTTTTATATCTTGCTTACCATTTTCTGTAAAAATTCCATATTGCTTTAGCTCTTCATTAAATTCTTTCATTCACTTGCTCTCAATGGTTTTTATTTCTTCTTCGTTTAGGTTGTAAAGTTTATAAACAATAGAGTTTATTTTGTCTTCTTGGGTTTTGGTATTTGCTTTTTTGTCTTGTTCTTTTAAATTTAAAATCTCATCGACTAAGCTTATAAGCTCGTTTGCTAGTTTTTCATTTTTAGAATTTATTTTTGGTATAGGAAGTTTTTCTATTTTAGCTTTAGCTCCATAAGCATAAGAACCCGTTTGTATTAAATTTGTTTTTAAGGTAATTAGCCATTTATAACAATTAGAATTCATAAAAGCTAATATATATTTTAAACTTACTTCATCTGAAGTCATCATAAATAAAGAATTATTAAAAAACATAGGATCATTAATATATGAAAACAAATACTCTCCACTCACTGGGTTCCAAACTATTTTTTCTTTTTCAAATTCTTGATAATAAGCTATACTATCTTGGGTCTCAAACCATTTGTTACTTGTTTTCTTACGACAGCCTTTTTCTCCGCTTTGTTTTATGCGTGGTAAAAATTTAGATAGATAAGATTTTAATGATGGGTATTGTTCTATATCGATGTTTAAACTTGGAAAAGTTCCTATCACCCAAAGCCCTGCCCACTCATAACTATATCTTTTTATATCTCTACCGCGTAGCATTTTGCGTATGAGTTTGGCGGTGCGTTCTTTTTCGACTTCATCTTTGCATTTAGCTAGAATTTCATCTCTTTTTTCAGTAGTGATGATAAAGGCTTCATTATAGCCCGTTTTTATGCCATAGTTTATATTAAGCCCATGCCAGTCTTTAAGCGGAGTGCCGTGCTTTTCTATCTTTGCTTTTAGTGCGTTTGTGCTTTCATCGTTAAAAGTAAAGCTTTCTTTGCTTAAAGAGTTTTGTGCGATTTTGTTAAAATTTAAAATGCTTTCTATATTAAAGTCGTTTTCTTTTAAAAGCTCGGTGTTTGGGGCTAGGTACTTAAAGCTATTATCTTTAGTTTTTGCTTTTTCAAAGCTTAGTATAGAAGTATCTACCGTAGCACTATCAAAGACTTTTATACCATTTAGATCAATGTATTCTAAAAGTGTGGTGTTTTTGAGTAAAAATTCACGCAAAGGCTCTCCATAACCCGCTCTTGTGTATTTGTTTGAAGTGATGAAAGACAAAACACCATTTTGCTTTAGTACATTAAACCCAAGCTCATAAAAGTAAGTATAAATGTCGCTTGTGCCTTTATATACCTTATAGTTTTTGGCTAAATTTGGCTTTAGTTCTTTGATGTCTTCTTGTCTGATGTAAGGTGGATTACCGATGATGAGATCAAACCCTTTAAAATTCCCGCCCTCATCAAGCACTTCGCTAAATTCAAAACGCCATTCAAAAGGATTTGCACTTTCTAAGTCAAATATACTCTCATAAAGCTTTTTAAGCTTTTTAAATTCTTTCTTAGCAGCACTTTCATCAAAGTCAAATTCAAACATATTTTTAGAGAAAAATGCTCTAAAATTCTCATCTTTTTCATCTTGTGCTAAAAAATCGCCGTATTTTTTAGAGTATTCATTAGCGCCGTTGGTAAGTTGCTTGATCTCTTTGGCAAATTTGTCTTTTAAGCAGAAATTTTTAAAAGACTCTTTGAGGTTTTTGATCTCTTTTGCGATGAGAGTTTTATCGGTGTAAAAGCCTTCTTTGTAGTCTTTGACTATGCGTTTGTATTTATCCATGCGTTCTTTGATGTTGGGGTAGTGAGAAAGGCTTTTGTGAATTTCAAAATAACTTATAAGCGAATTCCCACATTTTATGTTGATATCGATGTTTGGTAGGGTTTTAAGATCATGATAGTTTGTATCATCAAAGCTTTCATAAAAGCTGTGTTTTAAAAGCTCTATCCAAAGCCTTAGTTTAGTGATTTCACATGAGTTTGGGTTGATATCTACTCCAAAAAGGTTGTTTTCTATGATGTCTTTTTTACGCTCAAAAAGTTCTTTTTGACAAAGGTGGGTTTTGTCTTTGTCAAAATCAGGGCGTTTATATTCTAAAAACTGGCCTTTATGATTTTGCACTAAAATTTCATCATTTTGCACGCTTAGGTAAAAGTCTTCTTCAAACAAACCAAGCTCATAATGCACCATAAGCATGACATTTAAAGCTGAAACTAAAAAATGCCCACTTCCCACCGCAGGATCGCAAATGCGTATGGAATTTAACAAGGCTAGTTTTTGCTCTTGAGGGATTTTTTCTTGACGCAACTGGGTTCTTAGCTCGTTTAGCTTGGTGGCATTTAGCTTAAAAGTATGGTTAAACTTATCAAGCACGACTTTTTCTATGCTTGCTTTACACATATATGAAGTGATAAAGCTTGGGGTATAAAAACTACCTTCTTTGTAGCCATTTAGCTTTTCAAAGACATTTCCCAAAACACTTGAGTTAATGAGTTCTTTTTGCTTGATGAGTTCTTCGCTTTGTTCATCTGCTCCAAAGTCAAAGCTGTCTAAAAACTCAAACAAATACTCAAGCAAACCTACTTTGCCTTTTTTGCTTTTGCCTTTATCATCTTTTAACTGCGTGTGTGGGTGATACTCTAGCAAGGCATCATTTTCTAAAGTGGCGATTTCTAGTATGGTTTTTTCGATGGCTTGTTTTTCAAAAAGTGATGAATTTAAATAAGGCAAATAGCTAAATTTACTCTGTGCTCTTGTGTGCTTTTCTTTAGCTAAGATATCAAAGAAAAGGTGTGAAAGGGTGGTGAAATTTGGAATTTTTTCATAGTTTAGAAATTTAAGGGTTTTATCATCGTTAAATCTAACCAAATTAGACTCAATAAGCTTTAAAAATAAAATACGATTTAACCAAAGTATGATGAATTTTAGCACCTCTTCAAAGTCATGCTTTGGAAGCTTGCTCGCTATGAGATGATAAAGCGTGCCTTGGGCTTGTTTGCTTTGCTCACTTTGTGTAATGATGAATTTAGAAAGCTGTTTGCTCTCGCTTAAACCCAAGATATATAAAAGCTCTTTATAGAATGCGTTGTTTAGTGAGTTTGCGTCATTTGGGCTAAATTCATTTAGCAAAAAGTCTTTGTGGAAGGTTTTAAAAATGCTTGCTAGGTTTTTGAAATTTGACTTTTGCTTGTCTTTTAAAAAAGCTAAATCGATGAAAAAGCCTTTTAAGCTTTCTTTGGAATTTTCTATAAGTTTGCTTGCTTCTTTGTAAAATTCATCAGTGTTGCCTTTAAAAAGTGAATTTGGGCTTTGAAATTCTTCAAAAAGCTTTTTAAAGCTTGTGTTTTTATAAAAAAGCTCTTCAAACTCACTAGCTTTGAAAATGTAAAATTTATAAAAGTCTGTGATGATGATAAATTTCAAACTAAAGCTATGTTCTCTATTTCTAAAATAATACAAAATGGCCTCATGCAAGGCTTTAGAATTTGGCTTCGTGTGGGTGATGAATTCTTTTGAGTTAGGCTTTTTAGCTTCGATGAGAACTTCTAAGTCTTTGCTAAGCTCATCTTTAGCGATAGCTAAATCGATCTCGCTTTTGCCTTTTTGTTTGGTTTTGATGTGGGTTTTGAAATTTAGCGTGGTTAAAAATGGACTAAGTGCATTGGCGACTAGGTAGTCTTCGTTTTCGCTTTGTGAGCTTTCAAGCCTTTCTATATACTGCGTTAAAGCCTTGCTAAAAGTGTCAAATTCATTTTGCATAATTTGCTTTTTGCGGTAGTAAGGATTGAAAAAATCTTTTTCATTTAACAAAGTAAAGTGCATTTTTAACCTTTATAAAGAATATTTTGTATTTTACTAAAATTTACTTTAAAGGATTGAAAAGACTTTGTGAAAATATAAAAACAAATAAACTGATAATCAATAAAAAATTATTAAATAATATTTAATTTTACATTTTTTGTACTAAGAAATTTTTAATTTTATTGATATACAATAAGTTTATATCAAAAAAATGTCAAGGAGGCAAAATGGGAAAAATTTTAGTTTTCTGCTTAGCACTTGTTTCTTTTGTTTGTGCTAAAAATGAATTTTTTACAAGTGAAGTAAGCTCACTTTACTTAAGCAAAAATGACACAAAAGCTGTTGGTAGATTGCTACCTACAAATCCTTTTGAAGTATTAAAAACTAATGGAAATAAAGTTTTAGTCAAGATCACAGGCTATGTTAATCCTGCTTCGCCTTCTGTACTTTATTACAACGATAGTCAAAGAATCATAGTTGCTGCATTTTCTAAAAATACAAAACTTGATTTTAAAACTTACACTAAAAGTAAAAATGGCAAATGGGATAAAGCTACCATAGAAGTTTGGACTGATAAGAAAGATTTTGCAAAAAGCAATAAAGAAATGTTTATAAAAGCAAAAGAACTTTATATGAATAACTGCGGAATTTGTCATAGTGTTCATAAAGAAAGTGAATTTAGCGCTAATAGTTGGCCTGCTACTTTTAGATCAATGGTAAATAGAACAGGAATTGATAAAAAAGATCATTGGTTAGTGATACAGTATTTACAAAAAAGTGCAAAAGATTTTAAGGAGGTAAAATAAAATGGGGCTTGATAGAAGAAAATTTTTAAAAATTGGTGCTGGTTTAAGTGTATTACCTCTGGTTCCTAGTTTGGTTATGGGAAAAAGCGTTGAAGCTTCAACTATAAATTCAGGTTTAGTAAAAAATGGAAGCGTGATAACAGCAGCACATTGGGGAATTTTAAAGCTTACCATTAAAGATGGCATTGTGATCAAAAGTGAGCCATGGGAAAAAGTAACACAAATTGACAATCTCTTACAACACTATACAGCAGATATGATCTATAAATCACGTGTGAAATATCCTTATGTAAGAAAAAGTTATCTTGAAAATCCTGACAATCCAAAGCCTGAGCTTAGAGGAAAAGATGAATTTGTGCGTGTAAGTTATGATGAGGCTATAAAACTTATAGCAAAAGAACTTAAAAAAACAAGAGAGCAAAAAGGAACTCAAGCTATATTTGGTGGAAGTTATGGGTGGAAATCTAGCGGAAATATGCAAAATTGTAGAATATTACTTCATAGATTTTTAAATGTCACAGGTGGGTTTGTAGGGACTACTGGAGATTACTCAACCGGAGCTTCTCAAGTGATCATGCCTTATGTTGTAGGCTCCATTGAAGTTTATGAACAACAAACTTCATGGGAAAATATTTTAGAACATTCTAAAATAGTAGTTATTTGGGGTGCTAATCCTATCACCACTTTAAGAATAGCTTGGACTTCAAACGACCAAAGGGGTTTGCAGTATTTTGAAAAATTAAAAAATAGCAAGATCAAGGTTATTTGTATAGATCCTATAAAAACTGAAACTGCTAAATTTTTAAATGCACAATGGATCTCCCCAAGACCAAATACAGATGTTGCTATGATGATAGGTATGGCTAGTCATCTGATAGAAAAAAATAAAGTCAATTATGAATTTTTAGAAAATTATACAAGTGGTTTTGATAAATTTAAAGCTTATTTAGATGGCAAGAATGATGGTATTAAAAAAGATGTAAAATGGGCAAGCAAAATTTGCGGGATTGATGAAAAAACCATTAAAACACTAGCTGAAAGCTTTTATGATAACCCTACCATGCTCATGAGTGGTTGGGGTATGCAAAGAGCTCATCATGGTGAACAACCTCATTGGATGTTAATAACCCTAGCTTCAATGATAGGACAAATTGGTACTAAAGGAGGTGGCTTTGGCTTAAGCTATCACTATAGTAATGGTGGGGTTCCATCATGCAAAGGTGGTGTTATAGGAGGTATTACAGCAGGAGCTGTAGGAATTTGGGAAAATGGAAAATTTAAGGGGCTACCAAAAGCAGGAGTTAGTCAAGGTGGTGCCGAATGGCTACAAAATGCTGCTAGTTATTCTTTTCCAGTAGCTAGAATAGCCGATGCTTTGTTAAATCCTGGAAAAGTTATAGACAATAATGGTTCTAAGATAACCTATCCTGATATTGACTTTATTTATTGGGCGGGTGGAAATCCATTAGTTCATCATCAAGATACAAACAATAATGTAAAAGCATGGCAAAAACCAAGAACTATAGTTGTAAATGAAATTTATTGGACTCCAACTGCCAAAATGGCAGATATTATAATGCCTACTACAAGTTCTTATGAACGAGATGATATTACCATGAGTGGTGATTATTCTAATATGAATATAGTTCCAATGAAGCAAGCGGTATTACCAATAGGCGAGAGCAAAGATGACTATGAAATTTTTGCTGATATTTGTAAAGTGTATGGAGATGATGTATTTAATGCTTATACTGAAAATGGTAAAAATGCAAAAGATTTTATCAAAGAATACTACAATAGCGCTTTAAAACAAACTCAAGCTTATGGGGATGTATTTGAACCAAAAATGCCAAGTTTTGAAGAATTTTGGGCGAAAAACGAGCCTATAACTTTTTCTCCAACTATAGAAAGCATGGAATGGGTTAGATTTTCTGAATTTATCGAAGATCCTATCTTAAATGCTCTAGGTACTGAATCAGGCTTGATAGAAATTTACTCAAAAACAATCGAAAAGTATAACTATAAAGACTGCAAAGCACATCCAATGTGGATGGAGCCGATAGAATGGCTAGGAAATGCTACCAAGGAAACACCTTTTCATCTACTAACCAATCACCCAACAAATAGACTCCACTCACAAATGTGCCATACTTCACTGCGTGAAAAGTATGCGGTAAATGGTAGAGAGCCTATATTGATTAACCCAATTGATGCTAAAAAACTTGGAATCAAAAATGGCGATATTGTAAGAGTTTTCAATAAAAGAGGTCAAGTTCTCGCAGGTGCTGTTGTAACAAAAGACATTATGCCAAATGTTGTAAGATTATGCGAAGGTGGGTGGTATGACCCAAATGATGAAGGAATGTGCAAATACGGAAACGTAAATGTCTTGACTATTGATATGCCAACTTCTGAATTAGCAAACGGAAACATTTCTCATACAAGCTTAGTAAATATAGAAAAATACAAAGGATTACCGCCTGAAATAACAGCATTTACAGCTCCAAAAGGTGCTGAATAAAACATTCTTTCTTAGAAGATAATTTTCTTCTAAGAAAGCTAGATTTTTCAATCCATATGTTGTATCTTATTATAGATTTTATTATAAATTAAAATCACGTATAACACTTTATAATACAACCAAAAACAAAAAAGCTAAAAATAAACCAATTCAACTAAATAACTAAATTAGTCAACTAATTTACTATTTTCATAACACATAATCCTAACCTAACTAAAATACGTAAAAACCAAATTTATCAGATTAATAAAAAAATATAAGCAATTAAAACAAATAAAAACAAAGACGTAAAAACTAAAACCTATCAACCACAATGGCTTCAAATATCAAATTAAAGTATTGCTACTAGAAAACTACTATCTCACCCAAAAATCCACCACAAACTCACTTACAAATACACTACTTATAAAACAAAATCTATACCATCCTAACACTAAAATAATTTATTTTACAAGCTGAATAATAAAAAACCTAAAACTAAATCAAACAACTAAAAATAAGAATTAAAGCCCATCTGTAGTCAATAACCAAGCTGACTAAACCACTAAATAAAAACAATAAAAAATAAAATAATAACCCCCTCCCACAACCCACCAAATAACAATTCAATAACCAACAACACAAATCTAAGCCATAAAAACAACT
>NZ_JAKMQF010000019.1:0-3243 GCF_025771405.1 Campylobacter sp. RKI_CA19_01116 | reverse complement strand
GAGTATAACTACAAATGGTAATAATATGAATATTATAGGTAATGGACCAAGCTCAGTCATACAATGGGGTGGTGGCTTTAATATAGGCAAAGGTGAAAGTGTAAACTTTGGAGGTAAAGATAAAAACTACCTAAACATTGCTCATGGTACTAGTAAATCTATGATAGAAGGTTTATTAAATGCAGGTGGTAATAATGTATTTTTAATTAATCCTAATGGGGTAATCATTACTAAAACAGGAACTATCAATGCTAATCGCTTTGTGGCTTCGACTTCATCGATGGATAATAAAAGTATGCAAGAGTTTGCAGATGGAAAACTTGCTTATAATACTTTCTCTCCAGTGTTTAAACCAAATGGTGGCAATGTAGTAAATATGGGTACTATTAATGCTCAAAACGTTACTTTACAAGGTAATAAAGTAGTATTAGATGCTGATACTAATTGGGACAAAGAACACAATGGCATTAAATTTGGAAAAGTCAATGCTGAAAATATAAACTTACAAGGCAATGAAGTTTATGTTAATGTTGCTGGTGTAAATGCTGACAAAATACAATCAATAAATGTTGATGCTAAAACAAAAGGTTCTATGTATTTAAACGCTAGTGGATATTATTACAACCCCGATTCTTTTAAAGTGTTTAATAAAATAAGCAAAAAAAATGGTAATTTTAAGGTAGATAAATATGTAGGTATAGGTTCTGTGCAAGATTGGTGGTATTTTGCTAAAGGTTGGAATGAAAACAAAGAAGGTTTTAGAGATACAGCTAGTGAGTATAGATTAACCGCTAATATAGATTTTAAAAAGCAAAACTATGCTAATTACTGGTTTGACTTAAATGGTGATGGTAAAAAAGATGCTGATGAATATACTAGTATGATAGTTGGCTATGACAATAAAAATTATTTTAATAAAATTTTTGATGGTCAAGGTTTTGCTTTAAGTAATATCAATATAGATACAACAAGCTTAGAAAATAAACCAGAATATTTAGGTATTTTTGGCGTATTAAGAGCTGCTACTTTAAAAAATCTTAATGTTGATTATAATCAAGGAAGTATTATAGGTTCAAACGATGGCATTATTTATGCAGGTGGTATGGCCGGTATGATTATGGATGGTAGTGATGTAAGTAATATCACATTAAAAGGTATTAAAGAGATAAAAGCAGAATCAAAAAATCATATTAGTTATGTGGGTGGTTTTGCTGGCATTATTACAGATTGGGGTGGAGATTTAGATGATTGGGATGGTGTGGATTGCTATGAAGATATTTGGTGCTATATGAAAGGAAGCTCATTTAGCAACATAGCTCTTAGAGATATAGGTAAGATTTATGGTAAAGGTGATTTAGCCTATGTAGGTGGCTTTACTGGGGGTTTATGGTCTGGAGTTTATAATTATAGCAATATAGGACATAAATTTGATAATATTGTTTTGCATAATATTGATAATATCATGGCAGAAACAGATACTGAAAGAGCAAGAGTTGGTGGTTTTGTAGGACTTATTTTTAATTCAACTCAAGGAGATTTTAGCGGAGATAGAATTAATGAGTTTAATCACATAGTATTAAATGATATTGATTTGATACAAGCTAAAAATAATGGAACTTATGATAACACAGATCTTCCTATTTGGATTAAAGATGATGCTAATGCAGGGGGATTTGTAGGATATTCAGGTGGTCAAAATTATTATTCTAATATAGTTTTAAATAATATTAAAAAAATTCATAGCCAAAGCATTGAAAAAGCAGAAACAAGCTATGCTGGTGGTTTTATGGCTTATTCAGCAAGTACAGGGCAAATTTTTTCCAATATAGTTTTAAACAATATAGGCTCTGTTATAGCAGATGGAACAGGTTATATGGATGGTAAAACAAGAGCCGGTGGATTTGTTGCTGTGGACGGAGATAAAGGTAGAGATAAGTTTAAAAATATTTATATATTCTTTAGTCCTGATGCAAAAATCGAAGCAAATGGTGGTGGAAAAAATGAATATGCTGGACTTTTCCATGCCGTTTCTAAAACAGACTCTAAACATGAAAATATTTTTATATATCATCCAAATATAACAGAAAAAGGTGATATTGCAGATACTACGAATGGATTTAATAAGATTTCATACAACAACGGTGATTATGATAGCAAATACACCGAATTTAAAAATAAAATCACAACAGATCTAAAAGATTATGGCTTACATGAAAAAGATGGCTATTTTAGTTTCAATACTGATTTTGAAGTAAAACCAAGTGAAGATATCTTTAGACCTGATGTAGAAAAGATTAAAGATGAAACAGCTACTTTAGGTGAAAATGATTTAATTAGCGATGATATATGGAATTATATTATAAATGATATTGATAAAGTTCATTATAATATAGATATTAGATTATTAGCTAAATTATTAAATGAGTATAGTGATATATCAAATAAAACAGAAGATGAGCAGGTTAAATTTATAACCACATATTTAGGTGTAAAAGAAAATGATGCTAGGGCATTATTGCAAAGTTTGAGCTTCTTAAATGCATATAAAGATCATGATATAAACAAAGCTAAATTTACTAATGAAACAGTAAAAGATAGTTTTGAAAAATCTTTCGGAAATGCTGACGCTAAATTTATAAACTTTAATAACAAAAAAAACAAACTATATAATGAGCTTAAAGTTCTTAATGAAAATATAGTATCAAAAGGTTTTGATATTGAATACTTGCTTGATGAAAATCAAGAAAAATTAGCCAAATTTATAAAAGCTTATAATGATTATATAGTTTTAATAGAAAAAGGCTTGAAAAATGAAAATGATCCTGCATTTATAAATATTAAAAATACTATCATAAAACTTAACAATGAAGCTAAAAATCTTTATGCGCAATTACTTGACTATAAAGATCAACTTCAAGATTTTAAAGATAACAACGAATTTAAAAAAGTTATCATAGCTGGAGATTTCAAAACTATTCCTTTGTTAATAACTCCTGATGTTAATAGACCTATTGATGGAGGTGGTGAAGATGGTGACTATGAAAAAATCTCTCGCCAAATAGCTGATTCACAAAAACAAACACCTACCTTTGAATATGAAGAAGAAGAGACCGAAGAAGTTGAAGAATCTGCATTTAAACAAAAAGGTAAAATTTGCATAGTAAGTGATAATTATAAAACTATGAATCCATGCATAGTAAGTGGAATGTAGTTATATACACTAGGATAAGTCCTAGTGTATAT
>NZ_JAKMQF010000018.1:0-3569 GCF_025771405.1 Campylobacter sp. RKI_CA19_01116 | reverse complement strand
TTCATCTTCCATTAAACATTCCATATATTGTTTTACCTATTACCTAATTTATAAAAACACATAAACTATAATTAAATATATTTTTTTAATAAGTTATTTTAAGATTATAACAACTATTATCAAATTTATATAAAAACACTATATTATAATTATTTAAATAGTATAATAAGATATTTATACTCTTTATTTATTACTATATATAAGCTTAGTATTTATACTTTATATACCAAATATAATAAATACAATTTATATGCTTATATAAATACTATTTTTTCATATCTACAAATACATTAAACAATATAATAAAGTATAAATATAAAAGATATAAAAGCCTATTAGTCCATTATCTTAAAAAAGTAAATAAAAGTAATTTTTTGTTTTATGTAAATAATAATAAATCTATATGTATTTTTTTAATAAAAAATAAAAGTAATTTTGATTATAGTTTATAAATAATTATTATATTTGATAGTTTTTTGGCTATTTTTCAATATTTTTATAACTTTTTTATCACTTTTGTATTTTTTGTGTTATCATATTCTCATCACAGATAAAAATTAAATGTAGGTTATGGGGGGGGGGATATGAAAAAAACACTTTTACTTGTTTTACTCATTCACACTTTTCTTTTTTCTCAAATAATGATTTTAAAAAATCAAGATAAAATCATTATAGACAACAATCAAACTCTTGCGGTTAATAGCTTAAGTCAGGCTAAAGATCATAACAATATTGATCTAAAAGTTAAAAAGCTATTAGAAGAAAAACCAAAGAAAGATTCTAATCTTAGTAAAGAAGATGAAGAATTATCTAATAAGGTTATTAATGTTATTCAAACTATTGGTGATGCTTATAATGCCAAAGATAGTAAAGAAAGAGAAGAAATCGTTAGAGATTTAGCAAGCAATTATTTAAGCTTACAAGCTAATACTTTAATCCAAGAATATTTACATGCTCTTAATCACTCCATTAATAGTGAGTTTAATCTAAACTATAATGATAGAGGTGGCTTAAGTGGTAATGCTAAAGTTCTTTTACCTATTATGAGTGAAGATAATCCAAAAATATCTTACTTTTTACAAAGCGGTATAGGTGGATATGATAATAATAGAATCATAGGTCATTTTGGTGGTGGTATAAGATATTATCCTAATGCACTAGCATTAAATAATTCAGGAAATATCATGCTAGGATTAAACCTAGTTTATGATCATGATTTTAGTAGAGAACATAAAAGAATGTCTTTGGGCTTTGAAAGTATGCTAGATACATTAGCTTTCCATGCTAATATTTATCAAAGACTAAGTGATTGGGTTAATAGTTATGATTTTAAAAATACTAATAATGATCTAACTTTTTTAGAGCGTCCTGCTAATGGTTGGGATATGGGTGTTAAATATGCTTTTCCTTCTATGAGCAATGTAGCTGTTTTTGCTAATATGAGTAAGTGGTATGGAGAAAAAGTAGCTCCATTTGGCAATGTAAGCTGCTTTGAAGATTTAGAAAAAAATCCTTTAGTGTATGAAGGAGGTATTATTTATTCACCTTATCCAGCATTAACTTTTTCGCTAAGCCATAAAAGAAGTAATGAAAGTGATAAACAAGGTACAAATATAGCTATGAATTTTAATATACCTTTAGACAAAGATGCCCTCAAACATGCTTTTGATCCTAAATTTGCAGGTATAAATAATACCATTGAAGGCTCTAGAACCAATTTTATAGATAGAGATTATTCTATGGTGCTTGAGTATAAAGCTATTAACAATGCTTATCATATTTCTTATTGTGGAAA
Organism: Campylobacter sp. RKI_CA19_01116; assembly: GCF_025771405.1. Taxonomy (NCBI): domain Bacteria; kingdom Pseudomonadati; phylum Campylobacterota; class Epsilonproteobacteria; order Campylobacterales; family Campylobacteraceae; genus Campylobacter; species Campylobacter sp. RKI_CA19_01116. The sequence goes on along the minus strand of NZ_JAKMQF010000018.1, from coordinate 1,774 downwards.
TTTAGGGGATAATACTCATTGTATTATGCTAAAAAATGGTTTTAACCAAGCAGTTAAAAATGTTGCTATGAGTGTAACTCCTGAACAAAAAAGTGTAATCTTAAAGAATGGAAATCATTATATTACTGATGGTAATGGAAAGGTTTTTGTAAAAATAATCCATGCTTATGGAGTCCATCAAACCAATTTAATTGCTAAAGCAGGGAATGCTCAAGAAAGTTTTCCTATTACTATTATAGCTCCAAAAGGAGACTTTAGAATATTTGCCAAACCTTCTAATATACAAAGACATGAAAAATCTCTAATCACATTTGCAGGAAGTGATTTAGCAAGTGATTTAGACATAAATTGGAAATTAATTGGCAAAGGAAGTTTGGAAAAAACTCCAAATTCAGATAAAACTGATAAAGATGGAAATTCAAATATCATCTATAAACCTGATGCAAATATGAAAGATAAAGAAAAAGCAACAATCATTGCTAATGTATTAGGAGTTACTTTAAAAACCTTTGTTCAAATAGCAATTTATGGAGATAATGATATTATCTTAGATAAAACCACTATAGGCAATAAAGAAAAAGCTCATGCAAGTTATAAAAACTTAAAAGCTAATTCTACAAAAGTTAAATGGAGCATACAAGGAGATAATGCTTTATTTATTGATAAAGATAAAACCACTAAAGAGCTTAATTTAATAGCTGATGAAAAGGGTGAGAGCAATGTAGAAATCATAGGACTTAGCGGAAATGAAAAAGTAAAAATCATTGCTAAGAATATGAGCGATGAGTTAGTAAAAGAAAAAAGTAAAGTTTTAGAAATTAAAAATTATACAGCTACTATGGAGCTTCCTACTGGAAAAGATCCTGTGACTCATCAAGACTTTGAAAAAGGAATGATTGATTATAAAAGCGACTTTGAAGTAAAACTTAAAGGTTTAATGCCAAAAACAAAAGTTTCATGGAAAGCTAAAGATATACAAAGCAATAAAACTTTAAGAATTAGCAATGACAAAGAAAGTACAGCTGATGATAAAGGTGAAAGTAAGGTAGTATTTGAAGGAGTAAAAGATTTTAGTATTAAAAGATTACAAATCATTGCTACTTATCATCAAAGCACAGCTAGTACTCAAGAAGTAAGTGGAGAGATCAAACTCCACCAATATACCCCAAGCATTAATTTTAGTAAAGATAAAATCCATGCTTATGAAAGTGAAAACATCAAAGCTTTAAAAGATCCAAAACTTGATCATGTTGAAGTAACTTTAAAAAGTGGTAAACCTAATGAGAAAGTAGAATGGAATATAAAAGGAGACGCTACTTTAAGTAATCAAGAAGCAGTATTTAATAATAATGGTGAAGCTAAAGCAACCATTACTTCTAAAGATCCATTTAAAGCTAATCCTATCATTAGTGTAAATACTATGGGTAAAGATTTAAGTAAAGAATTGCCTTATGAATCGAAAACTTATACTCCTAAAATAGAATATCCGAGTTTTAAAGCTCAAGCAAAAACTATAGATTATATAGATGATTTTAGTATTAAAGTAAGTGGCTTATTACCAAATTCCACTATTGATAAAATTACTGGAAGTAATGGAGTAAAAGCTAAAAAAGACAGCTTTAATGTTAATGATAAGGGTGAAGTTGTTTTAGAGTTTAGTAGTATTGGTGATTTTAGTGTTAAAGAAACTAATATAAGTTTTTATTATGTCGAGCATGTTGGAGAACAAAAAGTAGAATTTAAATTAGATCCTATTAGGTTTTTTGAGTATAAA
>NZ_JAKMQF010000017.1:0-5145 GCF_025771405.1 Campylobacter sp. RKI_CA19_01116 | reverse complement strand
TAAAATTATACAAAAAGTAAATATAAATTTTTAAAAAATAAACAATAAAAGCAATAATAAACACTACAAACATCAAATACCTACCAAAAAAGCATTATATTTATAAAATGAATATCAATATTCTAATTTATTTTATATATTTTTATTGATTTTTGATAAATTCAGAAAAATTTATGAAACTTTTATAAAAAATTGTTATATAATACTCATTAAGTTTATAAACAAAACTTAAATAAAACCCACAAGGAGTACATCATGGGAACAAGAAAAGAACACGACTTTATTGGCGAGTTGGAAATTTCTGACGAGGTTTATTATGGAGTGCAAACTTTTAGAGCACTAGAAAACTTCCATATGAGTGGCAGAAGATTACAAGATTATCCTTATTTTGTAAAAGCTTTCGCTCAAGTTAAAAAAGCAGCTGCTCTTGCTAACAAAGAAGTTGGGGTTCTTGATGCTGACAAAGCTGATGCTATTGCTAAAGCTTGCGATAGACTGATTGCTGGTGAATTTTTAGATCAATTCGTAGTAGATATGATCCAAGGTGGTGCTGGTACTAGTACAAACATGAACACCAACGAAGTTATCACTAATATCGCTCTTGAAAGTATGGGACACAAAAAAGGTGAGTACCAATATCTTCATCCAAATGATCATACAAACTTAGGTCAATCTACAAATGATACTTATCCAAGTTCAATCAAAGTAGCTACCTATGCAAAACTTACTGATCTTTTAAAAGCTATGGAACTTTTAAAAACTGAATTAGAAGCTAAAGCTAAAGAATACAAAGATATCATTAAAATGGGTAGAACAGAGCTTGAAGATGCGGTTCCTACTACTTTAGGAAATACTTTCAACGCTTTTGCTAGCTATATTAAAAGTGATATTGAAAAAATCACAGCAGCTCGTGAGTCAATGAGTTATTTAAATCTTGGTGCAACAGCTATTGGTACAGGAATTAACTGCCACCCTGATTACAAATTTGTGGTTGAGAAAAAATTAAAAGAAATTACTGGTGTTGAATTTAAACCAGCTGAAGATTTTATCGCTGCTACTCAAGATACAGCTGACTTTGTACATGTAAGTGGCGCGTTAAAAACTGCAGCAGTGAGATTATCTAAAATTGCAAACGACTTAAGATTAATGAATTCAGGCCCAAGATGTGGTTTAGGTGAAATTAATCTACCAAAAATGCAACCAGGTAGCTCTATCATGCCAGGTAAAGTAAATCCAGTAATTTGTGAAGCAGTAGGTGAAGCTTGCTATGAAGTTATAGGAAATGATGTTACTATTATGCTTTGCTCTGAAAGAGGAGAATTTGAACTTAATGCATTTGAACCAGGTATTGCTTATGGATTATTTAACTCTATAGTATTACTTGAAAATGCAATGAAATCTCTAGCTGAAAAAGCTGTAAGAGGCTTAACAGCAAATCCTGAAGCATGCAAACAATCTGTACTTAACTCAATCGGTATTGTTACAGCATTTAATCCTGTTTTAGGATATGAAAAATCTGCAAGTATTGCTAAAGAGGCTTTAGAAACTGGTAAAGCAGTTGGCGATATTTGTCTTGAAAGAGGATATCTTCCAAAAGAAGAAATTGAAAGAATTTTAACACCAGAAAATATGTTAAATCCTCATATGACAGAGAAAAGAAAAGCTTAATAACTTAGGAGTTTAATCATGGATATTATGATTATTTTACAACTTGTTGTCTTTCTTGGGGCAATATTCATAGGTATCCGCCTCGGTGGCATAGCGATAGGCTATGCCGGAGGTCTGGGTGTTGTTATTTTAGGTCTTGTTTTAGGTATGAAGCCAGGTAATATTCCTTGGGATGTTATCTTAATCATTGCTGCAGCAATTGCTGCGATTTCTGCTATGCAACAAGCAGGTGGTTTGGATTATATGGTAAAAGTTACCGAAAGAATTTTACGTAAACATCCAAAATTTATCAATTATCTTGCACCAGCTTGCGGTTGGTTACTTACTATTTTGGCAGGTACTGGTAATGCGGTATTTTCATTAATGCCTGTTGTTATTGATGTTGCAAAATCACAAAACATCAAACCATCAGCTCCACTTTCATTAATGGTTGTTGCTTCACAAATTGGTATTACAGCTTCTCCAGTTAGTGCTGCTGTTGTTTATATGACTGGCGTATTAGAGCCACTTGGTTGGAATTATCCTGCATTAATTGGTATTTGGATTGTAACTACTTTTGCTGCTTGTATGATTACAGCTTTCATTGTAAGCTTAATCACTCCAATGGATCTTAGCAAAGACCCTGTATATCAAGAACGCTTAAAAGCTGGTCTTGTAAAAAGCGCTTCTGATGTTTTACAAAGCGAAGACAAACCAGGTGCAAAACTTTCAGTTGCTATTTTCTTATTCACAGTATTAGCGGTTGTTCTTTATGCTACAGCAATTTCTAATAATATCAAATGGATTGATCCAGTAGTTATTCCAAGAGATGCTGCAATTATGAGTTTCTTATTAACAGCTGCAACTTTAATCACAATCTTTTGTAAAGTTGAACCTGCAAAAATTTTAGATACAAGTGTATTTAAATCAGGTATGACAGCTTGTGTATGTGTATTTGGTGTTGCTTGGCTTGGAAATACTTTCGTTGCAGGTCATGAGGCAGGTATTAAAGAAGTAGCAGGTGAATGGGTTAAACAAACTCCAGCTATGCTTGCAGTTGCATTCTTCTTTGCTAGTATGCTTTTATACTCTCAAGCAGCTACTGCAAAAGCTATTGTTCCAGTTATCATTGCTGCATTAGGAATTTCAGCTACAAATCCTGCAGATTCTTATATGCTCGTTGCTTGTTTTGCTGCTGTTTCAGCACTTTTCGTTCTTCCAACTTACCCTACTTTATTAGGTGCAGTTCAAATGGATGACACAGGCACAACAAGAATTGGAAAATTCATATTTAACCACGCATTCTTTATCCCTGGTGTATTAGCTATAGTTATAGCTGTTGCTCTAGGTTTCTTAGCAGTAGGAATGCTTTAATACTTCAACTTTCCACTTAAAATGTGGAAAGTTCTCTTTTTACTTATTAACCAATTTTAAGTAGAATATTTTTTTAATTTTAAAGAATCAAAATGACAAAATTAACTTTAGATAGAAAAAATATAAGAATTTTATTTATAGGTTATATCCTAGTTGCACTTTTTGGCACCTTTATTCTAATGCTTCCTATTATGCACACTAAGCCCATATCTTTTCTAGATGCATTTTTTACCAGTGCTTCAGCTGTAAGCATGACAGGACTTATTGTATTAAACACCTCATTAGATTTTAGCTTTTATGGACAACTTGTTATTTTATTGCTTATTCAAATAGGTGGCTTAGGTTATATGAGTATAGCTATGGCTTTATATATTTTAGTGCGCAAAAAGATGAGTTTTGGAGAAAAAAATCTTTTAAGAGAATCCTTGATCTATCCTGAAGCTGATGGCCTTGTAGGATTTTTAAAAAAGGTTTTATTTTTTGTATTTGCTATTGAGCTTTTAGGTGCTTTATTGTTATTTTTAAGATTTAAGCTTGATATGAATTTAAGTGAAGCTCTATGGGCTAGTGTTTTTCACTCTATTTCTGCTTTTAATAATGCAGGATTTAGTGTATTTGAAAGTGGCCTAATGCCTTATAGAGATGATTTTTGGATTAATTTTGTTATCACCTCTTTAATTATCATTGGAGGTTTGGGGTATTTTGTATTATTAGAATTATACTTTTTTTCTAAAAAGCGTTTTGCAAGCTTAAGTTTACATACAAAACTTGTTTTAATTTCTACTGTTATATTAATTGTTTTTGCAAGCTTAGTAGTTTTTTTATTTGAATACCATAATCCAAAAAGCATAGGAGAATTTTCACTTTTTGATAAAATTATGAGTGCATATTTTACAGCGGTAAATTACCGAACGGCAGGGTTTAATACTCTTGATCTTAGCACCTTTAAAGATGCCAGCTTGTTTTTTGGATCTTTATTTATGATTATAGGTGGTGCGCCTGGTGGAACAGCTGGGGGTATTAAGGTAACTACAATTGCTGTATTGTTAATCTATGCTTATTGGAGCATCAAAGATAGTAATGCAAGAATTTTCAACTTTGAAATTCCTACAGAAACTATCAATAAGGCTTTTATTATAGCAGTAAGTTCTATTGTATATATCATCACTTGTGTGTTAATTTTATCCTTAATTGAAGATGATAAAAGCTTTTTACCTTTGCTTTTTGAAACAAGCTCAGCGTTTGCCACAGTAGGAGTTTCAGTAGGAGATGGTGGGACTTTATCACTTAGTGCACTTTTTAACTCTGAAAGTAAATTACTTATCATATTGTTAATGCTTAGTGGTAGAGTGGGTGTGCTTGCATTTTTATTTAGTATATTTTTTAAAGAAAAAGAAAAATATTTGAATTATCCAAAAGGAAAGATAATATTATGAAAAAAGAAACTTATGGCATTATAGGACTTGGAAGGTTTGGTTCAGTTTTAGCAAAAGAGCTTATTGATCAAGGTAAGAGAGTTATTGTTTCTGATATTGATGAAGAAGCGGTTAAGGAATTACAAGATCATGCAGATTTTGCTTATATTTTAGATTCTACTCATACTATAGCTTTAAAAGAAGCAGGTTATGCAAATGCAGATGTTGTTATACTTAGCATAGGTGAAAATTTAGAATCAAGCATACTCACTTTCATGGCTTTAAAAGAAATAGGAGTAAAAAACATCATTGCCAAGGCAAACTCTTCTACACACGGGCAAATTCTTTCAAAACTTGGGGTTAATAAAGTCATCTATCCTGAAAAAGAATCAGCAAAGCGTTTGGCTAAAATTCTTATCACTAATCCAAATTTTGAGATCATAGATCTTTCAGCCAATACTATCAAAGTAGCAAAACTTTTAGTAGATGAAAACTTAGCAGGAAAAACTTTGCAATCTATTGGTCAAAACTTAAAAGTCATTGCACACAAACAGCATGATACTTGGAGTATTATGCCAAATTTAGAAACTACCGCTTATTTGAATGATATACTAATGCTACTTGGCACTCAAGAAGAATTAAATCAATATGAATATTAATAAAAATTTAAAGCTTATTTTTAAGCTTTAAATTTACACTTAAACCACCT
>NZ_JAKMQF010000016.1:0-5000 GCF_025771405.1 Campylobacter sp. RKI_CA19_01116 | reverse complement strand
CCCGCAACGAGCGCAACCCACGTATTTAGTTGCTAACGGTTCGGCCGAGCACTCTAAATAGACTGCCTTCGTAAGGAGGAGGAAGGTGTGGACGACGTCAAGTCATCATGGCCCTTATGCCCAGGGCGACACACGTGCTACAATGGCATATACAATGAGACGCAATACCGCGAGGTGGAGCAAATCTATAAAATATGTCCCAGTTCGGATTGTTCTCTGCAACTCGAGAGCATGAAGCCGGAATCGCTAGTAATCGTAGATCAGCCATGCTACGGTGAATACGTTCCCGGGTCTTGTACTCACCGCCCGTCACACCATGGGAGTTGATTTCACTCGAAGCCGGAATACTAAACTAGTTACCGTCCACAGTGGAATCAGCGACTGGGGTGAAGTCGTAACAAGGTAACCGTAGGAGAACCTGCGGTTGGATCACCTCCTTTCTAGAGTACAAACTGATAAGTCTCACAACTATCAGTTCATATATAGACTCAATCATCCTTGTTTAGATTTCAAAGATTGATGAAAAGCTAATTTTGGGGAATTAGCTCAGCTGGGAGAGCGCCTGCTTTGCACGCAGGAGGTCAGCGGTTCGATCCCGCTATTCTCCACCATTTATTAAGGGCCTATAGCTCAGCTGGTTAGAGTGCACCCCTGATAAGGGTGAGGTCACAAGTTCAAGTCTTGTTAGGCCCACCATAAAAAAGATTTGTTTATCAATTCTAAGTTAAAGTTTTAAAACTTAAAGCAAGTATATAGCTAATAATAAAGCAGTAAATAAAGTAAAATACTTTATTGCTTATGTTTTTAAATTATTTAAACTCTTTATATATACTTCCTTTAGGTTTTAAGACCTAAGCTAAATAAATAATAGAATATTTTATATATTAGATTAGTTATTTAATGTTATTTGAATTATCATTGTTAAGAGTCACAAGCAAGTTTTAATAAAAACAATTTTACAGGACTTGTTAAAGGATAAAACCTAGCTATCTTTTCTTTAGCTTTTAGTTAAAGACAAGTTTTAAACTCACAGCTTAGTGAGGCTAATTTATTTAGTTTTATTAAGTGTTTAAATGCTTTCCGTCTTAAGATAGTAAAGTCTTATCATAAAAACTTTAACAAGGAAGTGATGCGTTTTAGAATGAATTTAAAAGGTAAGCTATTAAGAGCGAATGGTGGATGCCTTGGCTGGTAAAGGCGATGAAGGACGTACTAGACTGCGATAAGCTACGGGGAGCTGTCAAGAAGCTTTGATCCGTAGATTTCCGAATGGGGCAACCCAGTATATAGAGATATATACTACCATAATGGAGCGAACGTAGGGAATTGAAACATCTTAGTACCTACAGGAAAAGAAATCAATAGAGATTGCGTCAGTAGCGGCGAGCGAAAGCGCAAGAGGGCAAACCCAGTGCTTGCACTGGGGGTTGTAGGACTGCAATGTGCAATAGGTGAGGTTAGTAGAACACTCTGGAAAGTGTAGCCATAGAGGGTGATAGTCCCGTATACGAAAACCAAACCTTAGCTAGCAGTATCCTGAGTAGGGCGGGACACGAGGAATCCTGTCTGAAGCTGGGTCGACCACGATCCAACCCTAAATACTACTACCAGACCGATAGTGCACAAGTACCGTGAGGGAAAGGTGAAAAGAACTGAGGTGATCAGAGTGAAATAGAACCTGAAACCATTTGCTTACAATCATTCAGAGCACTATGTAGTAATACAGTGTGATGGACTGCCTTTTGCATAATGAGCCTGCGAGTTGTGGTGTCTGGCAAGGTTAAGCACACGCGAAGCCGTAGCGAAAGCGAGTCTGAATAGGGCGCTTAAGTCAGATGCTGCAGACCCGAAACGAAGTGATCTATCCATGAGCAAGTTGAAGCTAGTGTAAGAACTAGTGGAGGACTGAACCGATAGGCGTTGAAAAGCCCCCGGATGACTTGTGGATAGGGGTGAAAGGCCAATCAAACTTCGTGATAGCTGGTTCTCTCCGAAATATATTTAGGTATAGCGTTGTGTCGTAGTATAAGGGGGTAGAGCACTGAATGGGCTAGGGCATACACCAATGTACCAAACCCTATCAAACTCCGAATACCTTATATGTAATCACAGCAGTCAGGCGGCGAGTGATAAAATCCGTCGTCAAGAGGGAAACAACCCAGACTACCAGCTAAGGTCCCTAAATCTTACTTAAGTGGAAAACGATGTGAAGTTACTTAAACAACCAGGAGGTTGGCTTAGAAGCAGCCATCCTTTAAAGAAAGCGTAATAGCTCACTGGTCTAGTGATTTTGCGCGGAAAATATAACGGGGCTAAAGTAAGTACCGAAGCTGTAGACTTGATTTTATCAAGTGGTAGGAGAGCGTTCTATTTGCGCCGAAGGTATACCGGTAAGGAGTGCTGGAGCGAATAGAAGTGAGCATGCAGGCATGAGTAGCGATAATTAATGTGAGAATCATTAACGCCGTAAACCCAAGGTTTCCTACGCGATGCTCGTCATCGTAGGGTTAGTCGGGTCCTAAGTCGAGTCCGAAAGGGGTAGACGATGGCAAATTGGTTAATATTCCAATACCAACATTAGTGTGCGATGGAAGGACGCTTAGGGCTAAGCAAGCTAGCGGATGGAAGAGCTAGTCTAAGGTCGTAGGAGGTTATATAGGCAAATCCGTATAACAATACTCCGAGAACTGAAAGGCTCTTCAAAGTCTTCGGACAGCGAGGAGAATTGCTGATGCCGTCGAGCCAAGAAAAGTTTCTAAGTTTAGCTAATGTTGCCCGTACCGTAAACCGACACAGGTGGGTGGGATGAGTATTCTAAGGCGCGTGGAAGAACTCTCTTTAAGGAACTCTGCAAAATAGCACCGTATCTTCGGTATAAGGTGTGGTTCGCTTCGTATTAGGATTTACTCCGAAAGCGAAGAAACTTACAACAAAGAGTCCCTCCCGACTGTTTACCAAAAACACAGCACTCTGCTAACTCGTAAGAGGATGTATAGGGTGTGACGCCTGCCCGGTGCTCGAAGGTTAATTGATGGGGTTAGCATTAGCGAAGCTCTTGATCGAAGCCCGAGTAAACGGCGGCCGTAACTATAACGGTCCTAAGGTAGCGAAATTCCTTGTCGGTTAAATACCGACCTGCATGAATGGCGTAACGAGATGGGAGCTGTCTCAAAGAGGGATCCAGTGAAATTGTAGTGGAGGTGAAAATTCCTCCTACCCGCGGCAAGACGGAAAGACCCCGTGGACCTTTACTACAGCTTGACACTGCTATTTGGATAAGAATGTGCAGGATAGGTGGGAGGCTTTGAGTATATGACGCCAGTTGTATATGAGCCGTTGTTGAGATACCACTCTTTCTTATTTGGGTAGCTAACCAGCTTGAGTTATCCTCAAGTGGGACAATGTCTGGTGGGTAGTTTGACTGGGGCGGTCGCCTCCCAAATAATAACGGAGGCTTACAAAGGTTGGCTCAGAACGGTTGGAAATCGTTCGTAGAGTATAAAGGTATAAGCCAGCTTAACTGCAAGACATACAAGTCAAGCAGAGACGAAAGTCGGTCTTAGTGATCCGGTGGTTCTGTGTGGAAGGGCCATCGCTCAAAGGATAAAAGGTACCCCGGGGATAACAGGCTGATCTCCCCCAAGAGCTCACATCGACGGGGAGGTTTGGCACCTCGATGTCGGCTCATCGCATCCTGGGGCTGGAGCAGGTCCCAAGGGTATGGCTGTTCGCCATTTAAAGCGGTACGCGAGCTGGGTTCAGAACGTCGTGAGACAGTTCGGTCCCTATCTGCCGTGGGCGTAAGAAGATTGAAGAGATTTGACCCTAGTACGAGAGGACCGGGTTGAACAAACCACTGGTGTAGCTGTTGTTCTGCCAAGAGCATCGCAGCGTAGCTAAGTTTGGAACGGATAAACGCTGAAAGCATCTAAGCGTGAAGCCAACTCTAAGATGAATCTTCTCTAAGCTCTCTAGAAGACTACTAGTTTGATAGGCTGGGTGTGTAATGGATGAAAGTCCTTTAGCTGACCAGTACTAATAGAGCGTTTGGCTTATCTTATTTAAGCATCACTTCCTTGTTAAGGTTTTTAATAAAGCTTTGAATGTTTTTATATGAAATATTTATATAAAGATTATGTTCTTAAGTTTATAAAATCTTACAAGTAAAGTTTGTATTAGAACTTGCTCTTAACATTGTTTTTTAAGTATTCTAAAACAGTAAAGTGATTTAGTTTAATAAAACATCTAAATATAAGAATAAGATGAAAGCTAAAAATAAAAATGATTTTTATATTTAAATCTTATTAATTGCTTTTATTATGCTATATTAAATAGAATATTTAAATAACAATGTCCGTGATTATACAGATGTGGAGACGCCTTGCTCCATCCCGAACCAAGAAGCTAAGCACATCGTGGGTGATGATACTACGCCTTACTGGCAGGGGGAAAGTAGCTCATTGCGGACTTGTTAATTCTCTTATTATTCTTACTTTATATATAATCTTATGTTTGTTTTTTATTGTTAGTTATTAAATTGGTTTGTTTTTTTAATTTATAAAATTTAGTTATTTAGTTGGATTGTTTTATTTTTTAGATGTTTTAGTTTGAGTGGCTACTAATTTTTTAGCAATAGTTTGTTTTTATTTTTTTAAATTTTTATGATTTTTTAATCTATTCTACGGTTTTTAGGTTTATTATTTTATTTTTGTGGTTTTTATTTAATTGTATTCCTTTTTATTTTTTAATTTATTTTTATTCTTTATTGTTTTATTTTTTTGCTATGGTTTTTTATTTTTGTTTTTAGTTGTTTGTGTTTTTAGTGATTTGGCTTTTGGATTTATATTGTTTGGGGATTTAGTTGTTTTATCTTTAAAATGTTTATAGCGAGTTTGATAAATTTGGTTTTTTTAGTTTTTATTGCTTATGTTTTTGCTTTTTTATTGATCTGAAAAATTAGGTTTGTTTAGTTGTTTAGTTGTTTAGTTGTTTAGTTGTTT
>NZ_JAKMQF010000015.1:0-6783 GCF_025771405.1 Campylobacter sp. RKI_CA19_01116 | reverse complement strand
AAAGATAGAAACATCTGGCAATACTATGAATATCACTGGAACGACAACAAGTGGTAATCATGTTATCCAATGGGGTGGTGGTTTTAATATAGGCGCTGGTGAAAGAGTAAATTTTAAAGGGGATGGGCAAAACTATCTAAACATTGCTCATGGTGCAGGTAAATCTACTATAAAAAACATACTAGATGCAGGTGGTAATAATGTATTTTTAATTAATCCTAATGGGGTTATTATAGAAAAGAGCGGATCAATTATCAATGCTAATCGCTTTGTGGCTTCGACTTCGTCTATGAGTAATGATGATATGTGGAAATTTGCAAAGTTAACTAAAGAACAAGGTGCAGCTTTTTCTCCGGTGTTTAAGCCAAATGGTGGTAATGTGGTAAATATGGGTAATATTACAGCAAATAGTCTTTTGTTACAAGGTAATAAAGTGCTTTTAGAGGCTGATACTAAATATGATCCAGAATATAAAGGCGTTAAATTTGGAAAAATCAAAGCAGGTAATATAACATTGCAAGGTAATGAAGTTTATGTTAATGCTGCTAGTATAGATGCTAATTCATTAAATCACCATACTCCTGGTAGAAGAGCGATAGAAATTCATGGAAAAGGTCATGCGTATTTAGATGCTACAGGGTATTATTATAATACAAGTGCAGGAAACACAATTTTAGCTCTTAAGGAAGGTGGCGGTAAGGATTTTGTTGTAGAAGGAACTGTTTTTATAAATTCTGTGCAAGATTGGTGGCACTTTGCTAAAGGATGGAATGAAAGAAAAGATTTTAGAGAAAATTCTCCAACCTTTTATAGACTTACAACAGATTTGGATTTTGAAGGAATGAATTTTGCGAATTATTGCTTGAGTAACTTTGGTTGTACTAATATGATTATAGGTTATTCAGATGATAATGCTTTTAATAAACAATTTTTTGGCCAAGGATTTACTTTAAGTAATATGTATATAGATACAACAGTAAAAGAAGTTAAAACTAAGCCTAAATATGTAGGTATATTTGGAAAAACATATAATTTTGGTGGAATATCTGATTTGACTGTTGATTATAAAAATCTATATATAAAAACAGATAATGCGCAATATATCGGTGGACTTATTGGATATTCAGAAAAAAGTATTTCTGGTAAATTTAACAATATAGTTATTGAAAATATTGATTATATTAAAGCAAGCGATGAAAAATATGGATTTATTTATGTTGGTGGTTTTGCTGGGAATTTAGATAATGCTCGATCAGTAAGTAATATTGAACTTAAAAATATTAAAAGTATTGAGGCTATTTCAAATGCTATGCAAGGAACACCTATGGTCGGAGGTTTTGCTGGACGTATAAATTATTCTGATGTTGATATGCCTATTTCTATTTTTACTGCTTTTGATAGGATAAAGATTAGCGGAATGGATTCTATTAAAGCTAGCTGTAATGGTGAATTTTGCGGTCATGCTTATGCCGGTGGATTTGCGGGTTATTTATATACATTTAATTCTAATTTAAAAATGAGTAATATTACATTAGATAGTATATCCAATATTCAAGCAAATACTGCAGGATTTTCGGCTTCTGCTGGTGGGTTTATAGGTGAAGGTAATTTTGCAGGTTATCAAAAAGATGGTGTTGAATTTAGCAATATAGCTATAAAAAATTTAAAGAATATTAGCGCCAATGGTTCTGGATGGGGAAGTGCTGCTGGATTTATGGGATATTATGAATATGGACAGTCAAATTTTAAAAGAAATTTTAAAGATATTTTCATATATTTTGATCCAGAAGCTACAATCACAACTACTGGATCTACAATTACAAATAATTTTTTCTTTACAACCCAAAAGAATGATTTTGATGAAAGCTATGATAATATATTTGTCTATTATAAAAATGGAACACTAAATGATACTTATGGAAACACAGGAGTAACAGATCAAGGCTATAATACCGATGAATTAAAACAGGATTTTGAAGAAAAAATAGCAAATATTGCCAAGCCGAAATTTAACAAAATACCAGAAAATGATGGTGATATACCAGGTTTATTTCCATATGAAAAACCAGATGTAGAAGCTATAAAGAGTGAAAAAGTTGAGTTTCAAAAAGAATGGTATAATCAAGAAGTAGTTCAAGCTATATTAGATGATATCTTAAATGGAAAATATAGAGTAAGTATCAATAAATTTGGTGAGATTGTATTTCATGTAAGCACTGTAAACGGGGTTGAGATTACGTTAGATTCCATTAAGCAAAGTTTGGATTTTCTTGATACACTCAAAGAAAAAAATTCAGGATTTGATCAAACTACTGAATTAAAAGAAATTTATAAAGATTACAACAAAGCTTTAAAAATAAAAGATGAGTATGTAGCAGCTCAAGAACATCTTTTTAAAGATGGTAAAAATTCTTTTTACAAAACTTACGCAGAATATGAAAAAGAGTTAAAAATTTATAATTCTTATGTTAAAGAAATAGAAGCAGGTAAAAGAAAAATAAACGATCCTGAATATCTAGCTAGTCTTGATAGAATCAACTCTTTAGCAACAACATTAAAAAATCAAAGAGATATGGTAAATGGCATAGCTACTAAGCTTAATGATGAAAATATAGCAAAAAATGAATACGGCTATACTAATTTTAAATTTGTGGGGGATTTTGCATTGGATTTTGTACATAATCCGCAAAGCCCTGATGTAGATAATCCAAATAAGCCAGAATTGCCAGAAACTGATATAAAATTTGAACAAACAGCTTCACTTAATTTAATCGGAGATCATGCTGTTGAAGAAGAAGATGGCGAAGAAGAGATTGATGAAACTTCTTTGAAACAAAAAGGCCTTACGTGTATAGTTAGCGATAATTTTAAAACTATGAATCCTTGTATAGTTGGGGGATTATAAAATCATGAAAACACAAAGTAACTTCACAAATCACATCATACTCTCAGGCATAACTGTATCAATGCTCTTTTCTCCACTAATGGCTTTACCTAGTGGAGGTAAATTTACTCATGGGACTAGTGGGACTATAACTTCTAATGGTAATAATATGAATATTAACGGACTTGGACAAAATTCTGTCATACAATGGGGTGGTGGTTTTAATATAGCAAATGGTGAAAAGGTAGAATTTGGAGGTAATAGTAAAAACTACCTAAACATTGCTCATGGAGCCGGAAAATCTACCATAGCTGGTATATTAAATGCAGGTGGTAATAATGTATTTTTAATCAATCCTAATGGGGTGATCATTACTAAAACAGGTAGGATTGACGCTAATCGCTTTGTGGCATCAACTAGTACATTAAATAACGCAGATTATGAGAATTTCTTTAAAATGGGATCAAACTTTTCTCCTGTATTTAAAGGCGATAAACTTGGCAATGTGGTTAATATGGGTAATATTGATGTCAAAGAAAACTTAATCTTACAAGGTAATAAAATCATACTCAAGGCAGAAGCTGATAAAGGAACATTAAATCAAATTAAAGCCGGAAATAAAATTCACCTTGATGCAAATGAAATTTATGCAGATATTTCAACCGTAAAAACACCTAGTATAGAAACATCACATGCAAATAAAGGGGATTTGTATTTAAGTGCTATGGGGTATTATTTTAATCCTGAAAGAACATATAATGAATTTGATAATATTAGTAATTTAAATAAAAGTTATAAAAACTATGTTGATATAGGTTCTGTGCAGGATTGGTGGTATTTTGTTAAAGGTTGGAATGATAATAAAAAAGGCTTTAGAGAGACTGCTAATGGATATAGACTTACTAATGATATAGATTTTAAAGGCGAAAACTATGCTAATTATTGTATTGATGGGCAATGCACAAATATGATAATTGGCTATGATAATGAAAAAGTTTTTAATAAAAATTTCGATGGACAAGGTTTTAGTCTAAAAAATATTAAGATCGATTTTACTGCAGAACCAAATAGAGATAAAGAAGATCATGTTTATGTGGGAGTTTTTGGATATGTGAAAGATTCTACCATTAAAGACTTTAGAGTTGATTATGGAATGAATAGCATAAATGTTAATAATGTTGATTATGTAGGTGGTGTTTTTGGAAAAACTGAAAACAATACTATCTCGCAAATAGAGCTAAAAAACATCTCCGATATTACTTCAATAGGTAGAAATAAGGGTTTATTTTTTATAGGTGGTTTTGCAGGACTTGCCGGAGGCAATTTCTCAGATATTAGTTTATATACTATTAAAAATATAAGAGCTGAAAAAGGACAGAGCTCTTTAAATGTAGGCGGTTTTGCAGGTAATGTAAGAGGAAATTTTGAAAAAATATCTATTAAAAATATAGATAATATTATTGTAAAGGGTAATCCAAATTTACCAGCTTTTGTTGGAGGATTTGCTGGGCAGTTGTATAGTGGTAATTACATCAGAGATATAAAAATGGAAGATGTGAAAAATATAGATGTAACCTCTAGTGGATCTTTTGCTAATGTGGGTGGATTTATAGGTGAAATTGGAAGTAAAAATGCAAAGCTTAGCAATATCTACATCAAGAATTTAGAAAGTATAAAAGTAGATAATAAAAAACAACAAGGTGTAGCTTATGTAGGTGGATTTGCGGGAAAAAACTATAGTGCAAATTTAGAAAACATAGCTTTAGAAGGTAAGATAAATATTGATGTAAAATCTACAGATTCTATATACATTGGTGGATTTTTAGGATGTAATGGTGCTAATTCTTGGGGATGTTCAAATAGTGGTGGCTCCATAAAGAATGTTTCGCTATATTTTAAAGAAGGATCTTCTATAAATGCTAAGTCTTATCAAAATAAGACTGTAAATACAGACTTATTTGTAGCTAATAAAGTTGGAATAAATAATTCTAATACAGTATATCATTATGCTAATGACTTTGGGGGTTTTTCAACTAGTGGAGCAAGCGAAGTCAGTTATATAAATAATGATAAATATAGTGAATTCACATCAAAAATCCCTTCTATAACAGATCCTACAAAACCTAGTGAGGTATCTAGGGTTGATCTTGATAACGATGTGTTTTTAGATAATGAAGATTTGTATGAAGACATCATTAATGATGAAATCATTTCAGATCTAAAAAAATACTTAGCTATTAATGCAAATAGTGATTTAAAAAAGCTTTTAGAAGCGTATGGGAATTTAACAGATAGAAAATCAAAAGTACAGTTTATAGCAGAGTTTTTGTTAGATGATAGATATGATGATAAAACAAGCGAAGCTGAAAAATTAATGCAAAGCATGGATTTCTTACTTGCATACTCACAAAATAACAAGATTGACTCTAAATTTAAAGAAGGGGTGCAAGATAAATTTAACAGTTTAAAGCAAGATGCTAAAAATCATTATGACATCACTATAGCAAATAAAGATAAACTAATAGGTTTTATTAGAGATTTACAAAGCAAAGTGGAGAATATTAATGATTTAAAAGATAAATATAATAAAGAAAATTATCAAAAACAAATCGATGAACTTGCAACTAGGTATAACATAATAGTATCCATAATTAATAGCAATAAAAATTTAAGTGAAGATTTACTAAATAATTTTTATAGAGAATTAAGTTCTATATCTTCTAAAATAGAAAATCTTATGTTTTTAGCACAACTTGATAAAAACAAAAGTGATATTTCTATAGATGATTTTGAATCATTAAAAGCTAAAGCAAACCAATATGAGTATTTTACGCTCAATGGAAACTTTGATAAGGTTAGTAATGTCAAAATCCCTATCTTGGATTCTATAAAAGACAGTGAAAATGGTGGAGGTGGTGAAATAGAGATACCTGACAAACCTATTGATCCAGTAGAGCCACCAAGCAATGACTCAGATAATTCTTTGGTGTTTGAACAAACTGCTTCACTTAATTCAATAGGTAGTAAAACATTAGAAGAGGAAGAAGATAAAAATGATATTGAGGAAGCTTCACCTATGCAAAAAGGTAAAATTTGTATAGTAAGTGATAATTCTAAAACTATGAATCCATGCATAGTAAGTGGAATGTAGTTATATACACTAGGATAAATCCTAGTGTATATATAACGAGTATATTAATGAATACTCGTATTAAATAATATTTTGATTAATCAATAATAAATATTAAAAAATAAAAACTCTTAATTTTAAAAAAAACAAATCAAAAGGAACAAACAACCATGAAAAAACTCTTATTTAGCACTATAGCACTTAGTTCTTTAGTCTATGCTAATAATGGAAGTATTACCATAGCTAAAAATGATATAGAAAAGGTTATAGAATTATCCCCTGATAGAAACCTCCCTCAAAACAAAGCTATCAAAGAAAATCTAAAAACCAAAGATGATTATATAAAAAGCCAAGAAGCTAAAAAAGACTTTGAAGAAAAAAAGAAAGAATTAAAAGAAAAACTAAATCAAGAAGAGGAAGTTAATGAGGAAACTAACAATCAAACTAATAACACTACCAACCCAAATAACCAAACTAGCACTAATACTACTAATACAAACAATGATAAAACTAACACTAGTGTAAATGATAATAATTCTAACTCAACTAATAATAGTGATATTACTAATACAAATAATCAAACTAACAATAGTTCTAATAATAATACTACTAATACAAGTAACCAAACCAATACTAATTCTAACAATAACACCCCTACCACTAAAAAAGTAATAACCAAATACAAATTTGTTATCACTAATGAAAACACTAGCTTTGAAAAACTAGGTATTAAAGAAGAAGATTTACAATTACTTATTAGTGAGTTTAG
>NZ_JAKMQF010000014.1:0-9061 GCF_025771405.1 Campylobacter sp. RKI_CA19_01116 | reverse complement strand
ATGAAATTTTTTTGAAAACATTGATAATTTCCTTCTATATTAAAAGATGTTATTTTCATATAATAGTTCATAACTTGCGAATTTAATATTTTTTTTAATACAGATATGTCTAATTGTATTTTTGGAATTAGTGCATATCCGTTACAAAATAGAGAACCAGTTTTATCTAATATAAAATTAGGTGATATGTTGAAAGTTTTTGTTATTAATTTTTCTCGGAATATCTGCATCCCTTGTTTTCTACCCCAGCTATAAAACAGATCAGAATTGTCAGATCCTGATCTGTTTTCTAGTGTTTTTTTATTTTGTAAGAAATAAGAATAAGTTAGTGGATATTGTTTTTTCATAGTATACTCATCTATTAGCTGGTATTGTCCATTAACTATTTTATATGGAAAAATAATATATCTTTGATTATGATGTAAATCTGATTCGCTATTAATTTCTGATATTTTAATCGCTTTTTTTAATATATCTTTTTCAAAATTGCATATTTGTTCTGTTTTTAATAAGAAAACACTATCTTTTAATGTTGCAAATCCTACTTTTATATCCACAATATCTTTTAATTTTAAAGGCATTTGTTGTTCTATTTTATGTATATTATCTAAATGAATACTTGGCGCCAACCTCCATTTTTTTGGATTTAGTGTTTTTGTTTGTATGGAAGAAAATGAAATATTTTCTCTTAAACTTTCTTGGGTCCCAGTATTCCAACTAAAATTTATATTTTCTGTTTTGCTAAAATCTAAAAATAACAAACAAGTATATGCAGATATATTATTAAAAATAATTTTATCTCTAAAATCAATAATTGTGTGAATATATTTATTTTCACATAGCCAACTTCTAATATTTGCAGCAGCTAAAGAAGTAAAAAGATTATTTTGCGTAATGCAACCAAGTATTCCTTTGGATTTTTTAAGTAGTTTTTCACTTGCCAATAAAAATAAAATGGCTGTACTGAAACTTCCAGAAGCAAAATTTTTATATTTATTAATTAATTGATTTTTATAATCTTTTTCTATATTTTGTAATTTTACATAAGGGGGATTTGTAACTAAAATATCAATGTGAGAAATACCCAATTTTTTAAATATAGTGGATTCATCACAAAGTAGAGTATCAGCACAGATGATAGTGTTATCTAAGCTTTGTAATTCCTCGTTGTGATTTTGTAGAAACAATTCGATAATAATTTTGCAATAAGATACAGATTTACTATCGATATCTATTCCTTTAATATATTGCAAGGACTCTTTTAGCGACATATTATATTTATGTGATAATTGAGTTATACATTCTATCAAAAAAGAGCCACTTCCGCAACAAGGGTCACAACAAATAGGAACATTTTTATTCTTCCATTGTTTTAAACAATAGTTTATTATATATTTGGTTACAAAATTTGGAGTATATACTATTCCATAATTTTTCTTTAATTTATTATCAATAATACACTCAAAAGAATATATTAGTTCATATATATCAAAAACAGAAAGTTTGAATTCTAATTTTTTTAAAAATAGCAAATCAAATTTATTATATTTTATGCATTCATTTCCCGAGATTGAAATCTTATTTTTAGTTGCAAAAAACATTATCAATGTAGATACTAAAGTATTTTCATCTAAATATTTTTTTGCATTTTTTATAATATTAGATATAGTTTTTTTTTGGCATTTATTTGTCAAAATTTATCTTCCTAAAATCAAGATATAATCATCATTTTACCATATTTTTATGCGAATTTTAGCAAGTACTTTACATGAAAATAAAGCTTAAATAAATTTCTTAAACATTTACTAGATGATTTTAGGGCTATTTTTGAAAGAATATGATTGTATTCTGCTAAAAAGTGTTATTGTGGTTTCCTAAACTAGCTAGATATAATTCTAAAATGTCGTTGTTTTTGCGATAAATTAGTAATAAGTCAGGTTTTATGTGGCATTCTCTAAAGCCAATATAATTTCCTTTTAGTGCGTGATCTTTATATTTTGGTTCTAAAATTTCATCATTGGCTAATTTTTCTACAATTTTATCGATTAAAATTCTATCTTTTGAGTTTGCTTTTTTATAGTTTTGTTTATATTTTTTAGACAATGTAATTTTATAAGACATCCATAGCCTTTTTATACTCTTTAAAATTTTTATAAGTTTCTACATTTCCATTTTTGTAATCTTCAATTGCTTCATCTAACTCAGGTATTTTTCTCTCTCTTTTTTTTACTTTTTTTGTGCTAAAAGAGCTTTTTAATTTCTTTTGCAAAAATTTAAAAAGCTCTTCGTTTTCTTTCAATTGTAAATTTAATTTTTCTGCTCTTTTTTCTGCTAAAGAAAGTGCATAAACTAATTGCTTTGGAGTTGCGTTTTCGTATTTAGAATAATCATACATTTTTTTAATTTCCTTTTTTATTTTTTTTGATTATATCTAAAACAAAAAAAAGCAAAAATAAAATTAAAAATGTAACAGAAAAATTAAAAAGAAATGTTCAAAAAAAATTAGAAAAGTTCAAATAAAAAAGGTAATAAAAAAAGTTGAATTCCGGAAATAATGCAGGATAACCGCCTTTACCGGCGTAATTTAAGTCAAAAGTGCGATAAAATGGCACTTTAAAGACTGATTTTTTTCATTTGTGAAAAAAATAAAAAAATTAGAAATTTTTTTTCTTGGAATCACTAAAATTTTTTTCAAGAAATATCGTTCAAAAAATTTCAATGCGAAAAAAAATTTTAGTGAAAAGTTTTTAAAAAAAATTTGGAAAAATTTAATCAAAAATTACGAACTTTTAAAATCATTTTTTGATGAAAAAATTTCAATTTTCTTTGTATTTTTTTCTGATTAAATTAATTTTAAAAAACTATTTTTTTTGATTTTCTAATTGTTTTTTGACTTTTTCATATTCTAAGTATTCTAATGGAAACGCATAACAATCTTTTTTAGAATAATTTGGAATTTTTTCTCCTATTTTGATATTCTCATCATAATTATTACAATTGATACCTACTGGGATAATTTTATTATCATTTGTTTTTCCATAAACCCAAAAATCAAATTTGTGAGAAAATTTTTTTCTTTTAATTAAATTATCATAATCTTCGCCAAAAACTTCTGCCGTATTTTTTAAGCTATAAATTTCTTTTAATTTATTAACCTCTTTAACATAATCTAAAGTAACTTTACCACCCATTTCTTTAATCTCTTCTTGGCTTAATTCTTGCAAACTGCTTCCACCACAACCTGCCAAAGCTAAAACTAACCCCGCACCTAAAATAACTTTTTTAAAATTTTTCATTTTTTTCTCCTTTTTATTTAGATATAATTGCTGTGCTTGCTATGTTTATAGCAAAGCCTTTATGTGGATTTCCGCCAAGAGTAAAACTCAAGGCGGATTTTTAATATATATTGCTTGTGAATGTTTTGATCATTTTAAAAAATTGCTCTTTGTCGTTACATTTCCAAATTTTAGTATTGTATGAAATTAAATTTCCAAGCTCATCTTCTTGTAACTCCACTGCGTTAAAAGTAAAATCGTAAAAATCAAAAGAGTTACTTTGATAGATTTTTTCTTCGTATTTAAATCTAATTTTTGATTGACACAAGTTATTGCAAGTCATTAAGATTTTATCTTCATCGCTTGCATTCTTTATTATTTCATTTTCGATTTTTTGTATTGTAATGTTTTCTGGTTTAAAAGTAAATTCAATACCGACAACCTTACCACCCCTTCCTCTTGATTTTATTTTCTTTTTTTTAAAAGTTAGATTTTTAAAAGGCACTCTGATTTGATCAAAAAGATTTTTTTCTTTAGTAAGTTCTTTAATGGCTGGTTTTAAAATCCATTTATCAATTTCACTTTGGCGATAAGTTTCTGGTATATCTATAATTCTTTTAAATTCACTCCACTCAAAATAAGCTTTTCCTGTTGTTCTATATTGTTTTAAAAGGCGATAAAGAGTTTTTGTGTATTTTCCACTTAATGCTACAAATTCGGCTAATTCAAAAGATGTAAATTCCTTTGTCAAAGAATTAACCAGATAACTAAAATCTTCATTAACTTTTATTTCTATCTCTTCAAGTAATTTATCACTATTCCAAAAAGTTACCTTTTCAAATAAATTAACAAAAGTTTCACCAGTTCTACCCTTTTCATCTTTAATCAAAATTGTAAAATCAGCCTTAAAAAACTTGTAAAATAAGTTTTTCATAAGGCTTTTAAAATGCTCATTGTCTTTTAAATTACCTTGTAATGCAATTTTTTTCAATTCTAAAACAGGAAATTTAATTGTTTCTTTATGACCTTTTTCTTTAATTTGTAAAAAAATTGCACATAATAAATTTTGCTCTAATTCGTTAAAACTTGGCAACTGAATTTTATTAAAATCATTATGATATTTAATAATATCACTCATTCTCTCTCTTTTTTATGGATTTCCGACTTGAGTAAAATTCAAGGAGAATATTTTATTATAATATATTAAAAATAGACTGTCAATAATTTCTACCCTTAATATTCTTAATTTCTACCCTTAATATTCTTAATTTCTACCCTTAATATTCTTAATTTCTACCCTTAATATTCTTAATTTCTACCCTTAATATTTATCTATATCTTGTTATATAGTGATTTAAAGTATCCATAAAAATATATAATAATATAAAAATATATAATAAGTTTAACATGTAATCTGTTAAAAAATAATATATATTTTAAAGAAGACAAATATAAAAAATTAAGATAAATTTTAACTAATTTAATCAAAGAATACTATAATTTGAAAAAATTTATCAGAAAGTTACTAGAAATGAAAATAGAAGATAAATTAAAAATTCTTACAGAAGAAGTAAAAAATTTACAAGAAATTATAAAAAGAATGGCTACAAATTCTTTAGAAATAAAAAAATGGACAGTGGCTTTAGTTATAAGCACATTAATCTTAAAATTTGAGTATAAATATATAGCTTTTATTCCTCTTATTGCTTTTTGGATTTTAGATTCTTATTATTTAAGACAAGAAAGATTATTTAGAAAAAAATATGAGGAGATTATTGCTACAAGAATGTATAGTGATGAAAATTTTTTTAATGTAGATCCAGAAAAATATAAAAAAGATGTTAAATCAACTTTTAAAATTTGTTTCTCTGTAAGTACACTCCCATTTTATGGAAGTATATTTGTTATTTTAGTATTTATATTTATTTGTAACCATTTTGATTTATCTTTTTTTACTTATAAGACTTAAATTAATTTTTTTAATAAGGTATGATTTTGTCTGGAGTAACTAAACATATTTTTGAAAAAGATATAAAAGATATACTTTATATGTGGAATTGTCAACTTAAAACTATTGTGCCAATTTTACCAAAAGTGTATACAAAAGAAGATATAATTGAATTACTAAAAAAATATTACCCACATGAGTGGAAATCCGTAGAAATAAAATATAATTATTACACAATAAAAGATCGACATATTAAGAGACATAAAAAAAGAATTAGATACAACATGCAAAAACCAAATTCTTTGATAAAAAATGTTTCTCTATTTAAAAAAATTATAAATAAAGAATATCAAGAACAACATTACAAAAAATATAATGAAATATATAAGCAAAATATGGAAAACCAATTATGGGATAAAAGGTTTCCAAAAATAGATAGAATAGATAAAAAAATAAATAAAGCATTATCAAAAACACAACAAATGTGTCCTAGTTTTTTTGATAAACTTATTGGTTTTTATGAAAGAAAAAATACATCACAAAGTGATAGAATGTATATTCTTGCAGAGCTGAAAAAATACTATTCAAATAAAATAATTCAATTTTTTTTTAAATTAAATGACACGGAATTAAATAAACAGTTGCGTGTAAGCGCATTTTATCATTTGCAAAGTTTTAATTATCAACCAAGACTTAGAAAACAAAAATATATGCAAATTCATACTAAAAATAAAAAGAGGAAGGAATTTTTAAAAAATATTTATGCAAGAGAACGTTCCCGTATAAAAGGAAACCCTCAAGAACTTGAATATCGTATAAATAATGCAAAAGAAGAGCAAAAAATAAAGGAGTATGATTTTTTTATTTCGCATAGTTATTTAGATGGTGAAGAAATTCAAAAATTAATAGCTTTTTTAAATAGAAATAATAAAAATGTTTTTTGCGATTGGATATGTGATAATGATTACCTTAAACGAAAATTACTTTGCAAGGAAACTTTGAAAGTTTTGGAAAAAAGAATGGAACAATCTAAAGCAATGATTTTTGTTGAATCAGATAATTCAAAAAAATCACAATGGTGTAAATATGAACTGAATTATTTTTATAATTTAAAAAAGCCAATATATGTTATACCGAAAAACTTTATTCAATTAGGCAACTTTGGAATAAAAGCAATAGATGATTTATGGTTTATTGAAGAAAATTTAGAACTATCAAATTTAGTTAGAAAGCTTTTAATTTGACTTACATTCTAGATTTGATATTTTTATATACATGTGATTTATTTCTTTAATATATTTAAATTATAGGTAAGACTGAAAAAATATACTTATTTAATATAGAATTTATTTATTATATATATAATTATAACATAATAAATATATAAAGAATATATAATGATTATATCTATTTGTAACGAAAAAGGTGGTAGTGGAAAAAGTACTTTAGCTGTTAATTTATCTTTAAGACTAGCTGAAGATGGTGATAGTGTTTTGTTGTTTGATAGCGACCCGCAGAGATCTACTGAAGTTTTTATTGATATTAGAAATAGTTCCAACTTAAAACAAAATTTTAAGCATAGCTTTGATATTAATTTATTGAATAATAATTTTAACAATGAATTAAATAGATATGATGCTATTATTATTGATACAGGTGGTAGAGATAGTAAAGAAATGAGAAAAGCTATGCTTTTGTCCGATGTTATAATTATACCTACAATAGCTAGTCAATATGATGTAAGTGTTCTTGATCATATGTTAAATGTATATAAAGAAGTTAAATCGATAAATAAAAATATTATACTGTTAATATTAATTAATAGAGTTTCTCCTAATCCATTTTTAATTAAAGAACTAAATAATTTAATAGATTATATTCATGAAAAAAAAGAAACTTATTGTTTGAATGATGTTTTTTTATTGGAAAGTGTTTTATATGAAAGACAAGCTTATAAAAGAGCTGTCATAGAAGGAAAGAGCATTTGTGAATTTTGTGATAAAAATGATAAGGCTTTGATGGATTTTGAAAAATTTTATCAAGAAGCTTTGCAAACAATAAAAAATAATATAGAAATATAAAGGATTGGTAGATGGGATTTAAAAGTATTAATAAAGAAAAAGCAAGCATTAGTTTTATTAATGATGCTCGTGGAGACAAAATCAAAACACAAAAAAGAGATAAAAAAATATTAGTTAGTTTCACGCAAGATGAGTATGATCGCGTGAAAGAAAGTGCTTTACAAATAGGTATGGGGGTTAATCAATATATAAGATATAAATTATTTATATAAAATATATAATAAATATATATAAGATATAAATTATATTTTATATTGAAAATTATTATTTTCAATATTTGTTTTTTTAAAAAAATATGGATATTTCATTATTTGAATACTGTTTGTATTTGTATTTAAGTTTAGGAATAAAATATTTAAAACTTAAAATCATGGAAAAATAGGGCTCTGCTATTTTAAGATTTTAGAAAACTTAAAGATTGGATCTGTTAATAATTGAGCTAAAAATATTTTTGTTAATAACACTTTTATAAAAGTATAAATTCCTTTGAAAGGATATAGTTTTAAACTAATAACTACTAAATATTCTAATTATTTTAGCAATTAATACTCCTGTAAAATTCTTTGTTATTTTTGAAGAAGATAATTGATATAAAAACAGACTATAGTATGTTGAATTTTTATTTTATGAAAAAATATAATTATAAATAATGAATGATGGAAATAAAATAAAATTAAAAATATTAGCAAATACTATAAAAGAAAAAAGATTATTAAAAGGACTAACACAAGAGCAATTAGCATATCTAAGCGATCTTGATAGGACTTATATTGGTATGCTTGAAAGATGTGAAAGAAACCCTTCATATTTAACTCTTGTAAAAATATGTAAAGGGCTTGATATTAAGTTAGTGGAATTATTCAATGAAAATCAGTGAGCTTCAAAATAGATTAAATAACATTCAGAAAAAATTACACAGTATAATACGAAAAAGAGGCTTAAAAGGAAAACAATCTTATATTAGAAGTTCAAAGTTAATATTTGAAATACATGAAGTAGTTAAAATTAGCTTAAAAGAAGAACTGGAAAAGCATTATAAAAACACAGAGTTTGCAATTCTTCCCCCAATAGGTAAAAATTCGCCAGAACTTACAATGGAGGGTTATTTAAAAAACAAAAAACAAGATATAGTAGTATTATTCCGTAACTATGATATTGAAAAATCAATTGTTATAGGAGTTAGAAGCCAACTATCTTCACTGAATAAAAATTTTGATACCCTTATGGAAAGAACTTTCGCAGAGACTCTTAATCTGAGATTAAGAAATTCAGAACTTATTATGGGAGAAGTATATCTTATACCAGCAAAAGAATATAATGAAAAAGCAATGGAAGATTTTAAGGTTGAATTTAAAAAAACAAACTTAGATAAGTTTATACAAATGTTTGATAGGTTATCAAATAGAGTATCAATACCTCCTCTTAACCCTTATGAGATATTTAAATATAATTCAACTGCGTTGATAATCTCAGATTTTTCACAGAAACACGGTGTTAAATTATACACCAATGGAAAAGAATTATTGAAAGATGGCTTAATATCATCTCAAGAAATTGCTAAAAAATTCGATAAATTATCCCCCATAAAATTTACTGAAAGATTAATAAAACATCATTCATATATACTCCCCAAAAATTCCTGATAATTTATATCTAAATTATATAATTTCATAAGATATTTTTCTAATTCTTCATCATTATGAGTAGATATAAATTCAATATTATGTTTAGATAGGTTAGGGATTCCAAAGTTTTCT
>NZ_JAKMQF010000013.1:0-12739 GCF_025771405.1 Campylobacter sp. RKI_CA19_01116 | reverse complement strand
AGAAGTAATTATTGCAATAGGTTTTAAATTTCTAATAATAGCAAATCTTACTAGAAGTAAAGCTATTATTATAGCTATAATAGCAATTATAATTTGTTGAAATAACAATCTATTTACTGCGTCAGTATATACAGATTCTTCTGTGATAGAACAGATTATATATTTAGGGTTTAAGCTTTGTGTACATGTTGCGACTTGAGTTTTACCTGTGCCATCTTTAGCATAAAATAAGGTTTCTTCTTTACTTGGATCAACTAAATCAGGATTAGCTTTTACAGCATTTGCTATATTAATACTTAAATCGTTTTTAGTAAGCATTCTTTCTTTGTCTTCATGGAAGGTTATAACACCTTCTCTATCATAAACTGCAACATAAGAACTATTAGAGTGTCCTAGTGATAAAACATCGGTTGAAAACCTTGAAAGGTCATAATCTCCTGCTGCAACACCTATAAATTTGCCATCTGAATAAATTGGTGCGGCATATGTTACAGTTACTTGACCGCTAGAAGCAGAGACATAAGGGTCGGTAACGATTAGTTTACCAGCAGCTTTTGCTTCTTTATACCAAGGTCTATTTTTAGTATCATATCCACTTGTGATATCGCTAATAACTTTGTTAGATCTGTAAGTTTTACCAGTGTCTTCAAATCCAATGTAAACAAGCTCAAAATCTGATGATTGTTTTAAGGTGCCTAAAATATCTATAATTTCGTCTTGATGCATATTTGGCTTGGAAGAGATCGAGTGTCCAAGAGAGTTTATTGCTGCTCTTTTTGAACTACCATAAAGTTCATATACCTTTGCAACATCTAGCATTGTTTTCATCTGTATTTCATACAGATAATCATTGATTGTTTTTTTAGATTCATAGTAGTTTATAACATTAACTACGGTTAAAATTGCTATAATTAACAAACAGGTTATAAATGTTAATTTACTTGATAAGCTTTTAAAGCTGAACATAAATACCTCCATTGCAATATTTTAAATTGATTAAATCAAATCCAGTTTTATAACATATTGATTATAAAAATATTATTAATTTTAATAAGTTTATTTGTTTATTGTAATTTTTTAAATTATTTTAAATTATTTTTTATATATCTTTAAGCTTTAATAGATATAATTTCAATTTTACATGCGGGAATAGCTCAGGGGTAGAGCACAACCTTGCCAAGGTTGGGGTCGCGAGTTCGAATCTCGTTTCCCGCTCCATTATCACCCGCCCGGGTGGTGGAATTGGTAGACACAAGGGACTTAAAATCCCTCGGAATTTTTCTTCCGTGCCGGTTCAAGTCCGGCCTCGGGCACCACTTTTTGGTAACTCAAGGCGACATAGCCAAGCGGTAAGGCATGGGCCTGCAAAGCCTTGATCTCCGGTTCGAATCCGGATGTCGCCTCCAATGCGATGTTAACACTTGATATTTTATTCTTTCGGGAGATGGCTGAGTGGTCGAAAGCGGCGGTCTTGAAAACCGTTGAGGGTCACACCTCCAGGGGTTCGAATCCCTTTCTCCCGGCCACTTTAACATAATTTTTCATATTTTTGTTTTCACATTTAAAAGATATTTCTTAATTTCTCTAAGAAATTAAGAAAATTATTCTAAGTCTAAAACCCCGCCTTTGCTAGCATTGCTTACAAGTTTTTGATACATTTTAAGCCATCTTGAATTTATTTGTTTATTTGGCATTTTAAAGTTTGCTTTGCGTTTGGTGATTTCATCTTGGTTTAAATTTGCATTGATACTGTAATTATCCACATCAATTTCTATCTCATCACCATCTTCCAAAAGCGCTATAAGCCCACCTTCTGCAGCTTCAGGAGAAATGTGACCTATACTAAGCCCTCTTGTAGCTCCGCTAAAACGACCATCTGTTATAAGTGCTACTTTAGCACCAAGTCCCATGCCTGTGAGCAATGAAGTTGGACTAAGCATTTCTTGCATGCCAGGTCCACCTTTTGGTCCTTCATAGCGTATCACACACACATTGCCTTCTTTAACTTTACCTTTTATAATTCCTTTAATGGCTTCTTCTTGAGAATTAAAACAAACCGCTTTACCTTTGAATTTACGTTCACCCATAATACCTGCAGTTTTTATCACGCAGCCTTGCTCTGCTAAATTTCCAAAAAGTATAGCAAGTCCACCTACATTCGAATAGGCATTGTCTATTTTTCTTATAATATTTTCATCTTTAATGCTAGCATTCTCAATGCGCTCTTTTAAAGTTTTTCCGCTAATATCTAGAGTATCAAGTTCTAAAATATGGCCTGGTTTTTTAGCTATTTCAGCCATTACTGCACTTACTCCACCTGCTTTGTGTATATCTTCCATATAAACAGTATTTAAAGATGGAGCAATTTTGGCTATATGAGCCACATTAGCACTGATGTGATTGAGTTCTTTTATATCCAAATTTACACCCGCTTCATAAGCAATGGCAAGCATATGCAAGATAGTATTTGAGCTTCCACCCATAGCCATATCAACAACTAAAGCATTGTTGATGGATTTTTTAGTAATGATATTGCGAATTTTAAAACGCTCATCCAGAGCAATCTCGCAAATTCTACGAGCAGCTTTTCTTAAAAGCTCTTCTCTTTCTTTGCTAAGTGCTAAAATAGTTCCATTTCCTTCAAGCGCTATGCCCATAGCTTCACATAAAGTATTCATAGAATTTGCAGTAAACATACCCGAGCAAGATCCACCGCTAGGACAAGCTTTGCATTCTATATCTTTTAAATCCTCTTCATTGATTTTTTTAGCCTCATAAGCCCCCACTGCTTCAAAAACAGAACTTAGGCTGATTTTTTCTCCGTGTTTATTTACTCCTGCTCGCATAGGCCCACCGCTCACAAAAATAGTCGGCACATTAACTCTTAAAGCCCCCATGAGCATACCTGGAGTGATTTTGTCACAATTTGGGATACAAATTAGTGCATCAAGTTGGTGTGCATTCATCACTGTTTCAATAGAGTTTGCTATGATTTCACGACTTGGTAAAGAATAAAGCATACCATCATGCCCCATAGCAATGCCATCATCTACACCTATAGTATTAAATTCAAAAGGAATGCAACCATTTTTGCGGATTTCATCTTTAATGATTTTTGCATATTCATTTAAGAAAAAATGTCCTGGGATGATATCTATATAGCTATTTGCTACACCTATAAAAGGCTTGTTAAAATCATCATCATTTAAGCCACATGCTCTAAGTAAAGAACGATTTGGTGCTTTTAAATGTCCTTTTTTGATCGCGTCACTTCTCATTTGTATCCTTTTTTAAAGTAAAAACTATCATTTTATGCTTTTATTTTGCAATTTTTGCTTAAATTTTTTAAACTTAAATGGTATTTTAAAGAAAATTATTTAAAATGTGCAATTATTTTGATTTAAGGAATGTAATGCTTTTAACTAATCCGGTATTTATAGGCGTTGTATTAATGACGCTTTTGTGTTTTTTTAGGTTTAATGTTTTGCTTAGTGTTTTGCTTTCTGGGCTTTTTGTAGGCGTTTGGTCTAAATTTATGCATATAGAGCATTTAACTTTGATGGAGTTTTTTACTCAACTTCCACAAGCTATGATGGATTCTATGAAAGTTTTAATTGACGGTATGCAAGGAAATTTACAAACAGCACTAAGTTATATTTTACTTGGAGCGGTGGCTGCTGCTATATCAAAAACTAATTTAACAGCATATTTGATTAAAATAGTTTCGCATTATATTTCACATAAAAAATACTTACTTATACTTTCTTTGGCATTTATTGCTTGTTTTTCACAAAATTTAATCCCTATCCACGTGGCTTTTGTGCCTTTATTGATCCCACCTTTGTTAAAGCTTTTTAATAAATTAAAAATAGACCGTAGAGCCATAGCTTGTGCGCTAACTTTTGGACTTACCACACCTTATATGGTGGTACCTTTGGGATTTGGGCTTATTTTTCAAACTTTGCTTGTGGATAATTTAAATTCAAATGGAGTGCAAATTAGCCTAGGGGAAGTTTCTCAAACTATGGCTTTTGCGGCTATTTGTATGCTAGTTGGCTTGTTTTTGGCTGTGTTTGTATTTTATGCTAAACCAAGAGAATATCAAGAAGAACAAATTGCCAAAATGGATTTTGAAAATTTAAAAATGAGTAAAAAAGAATGGGGCGTTTTAGCTGGTCTTTTGCTGACTTTAATTTTGCAAATTTTAACGCATAATTTACCTTTATCTGGACTTTTGGGTTTTGTATTGATGGTGGTTTTAGGTGGAGTAGAGTATAATAAAGTTAATCTAGTCTTTGATGATGGGCTTAAGATTATGGGTTATATAGCCTTTGTAATGCTTGTTGCTTCAGGGTATGGGGAGGTTTTAAAACAAAGTGGTGGTATAGCTGAGCTTGTAAAAACAAGCGTGCCTTTTATGGCACAAAGTCACTTTTTGGCTATTTTTATCATGCTAGCCATAGGGCTTTTAATCACCATAGGTATAGGCAGTTCTTTTGGCACTATTCCTATCATCGCTGCCTTATTTTGCCCTATATGTATAGAGCTTGGTTTTTCACCTGCTGCGATTATTTTTATCATCGGTGTTGCTGGAGCTTTAGGCGATGCAGGATCGCCTGCTAGTGAGACGACTTTGGGAGTGAGTGTAGGGCTTAATGCAGATAAGCAAGGTGATCACATTAAAGATACTTGTATACCAACATTTTTATGTTTTAATGGCTCTTTGCTTATCTTAGGTAGTGTTATAGCGTTTTGTTTGCTTTAATACATTAGTAAAATTCCGCTTGAGAGTCTGCTTGAAGATTTATTATACTCAATAAGACTCTCACCATAACCATTAAAATACTGAGTGTAAATATACAAGCCATTGTTGGAGATTTTATAAGCTCCGCTTATTTCCACTGCACCGCGGTTATTAGCAAAGTTTAAATTATTACGCCATAAGATATTGATAAAATAATCATCTTGAGTGTAAGCAAGATTGATATCAAAATTACCCAAATATTTTTCTATATCAGGATTATCATCCTCTGAGCTTTTTTCAGGAATTCTTAGCCAAACCCTAGGTATGAACACAAAGTCCCCAAAAAACCATGCATTGCTTAGATAAATTCTATTCCAAGATCTTGATTTTGGGTCATCTTGCCCGTTTGATTCGTGTAATAAACCAACGCGTACATTTTTTAAATTTTCAAAAGCTCCATGCCCACTTATAGGAAAATTGATGAAAAATTCAGGCAAATAATTAGTCTCCCTAAAAGGTGATGAATGCTCATAAAGCTGCCACCACGAAATTTGTGTATAAGCTATGTTATAGCTTTCGTTTAAACCCAAAAGATTTTCAAAAAGAGTTTTTTTAAGACTTACTTGAAATTTAGTTTCAGTGCTTTTATAATCTCTTTTGCTAAAACTATAAGAAACAGGCATAAAATAACTAAGATTATGCGTGCTAATACCAAAAGGATTGTATGATTTTTCTGTGCCAAGGTAATTTGCTAAAGCTTCGCTTCTTGGGTTGAAATCATCTATTTTATGTTCTTTTGTTGCATTTTGCTCATTGTTAAGAGAAAGTTCTAAATTTTTTGTTTTTGCTGTATCTTTTAAAGCTAAGCTTTTATAAATTTGCATAGCCTTTTTATACTCACCTTGTCTTTCATATTCTAAGGCTTGATTGATTAAATCTTCATTTGCTAAAGCACTAAAAGCACATATTATGGGTAAGATTGTCTTTTTCATGAAGCCACTTTTTGTATTCGTTAAAATAATTTAAATTTATAAACTCATTTTCATTTTTAAAATCTATAAATTCTGCTTTCATTGTATCACAAAAAAGAGCTAGTTTGTGGTTATTTTCTTGTAAAAATTGCAAAGTTTTTTCAAAATTTCTACCATGATAAAATCCACATAAATAATGCTTGTGTTTTTCTGTGCTTGCTAAGAGTATATTTTGTGATTTTAGATGATGAAAAAGTTTAAAAATACTTTCTTTGCTTATGTTTGGGCTATCCACGCTAAGGATAAATACATAGGTGTTTTGAAAATGTTTGAGTATGGAATTTAAGGCAATGAGTGGGGAATAGTTATTTAAATCCTCATCTAAAATAAGTGCTAAGTTTTTTTGATGAAATTTATCTTTTTTAGCGCTAATAAAAACTTGATTAAAAATTCTTGACATTTTTTCATACTGATAAAGAGTTAAGTTTTTATCATCTACTTGCAATAAGCTTTTATCTTTTCCCATGCGTGAAGACTTTCCGCCACATAAAATCACGCAAGGATAGGGAATTTTTTCACTCATAAAAACCTCATAAATTCATCAAAATATTTTATAATACATTTATGAAATATACAGATTTAATACAAATAAAAGATTATTTTAAACAATTTCAAAGGCTAAATTATCTCAAACGTCTTGATGATAATATCTTAGAGCTTAGCTTAGATCA
Organism: Campylobacter sp. RKI_CA19_01116; assembly: GCF_025771405.1. Classification (NCBI taxonomy): domain Bacteria; kingdom Pseudomonadati; phylum Campylobacterota; class Epsilonproteobacteria; order Campylobacterales; family Campylobacteraceae; genus Campylobacter; species Campylobacter sp. RKI_CA19_01116. Next base: position 6,293 of record NZ_JAKMQF010000013.1, on the reverse strand, counting down.
TCAAGCTTTTATACTAGATTTAACACGCGGAAAAAGTGGAATTTACCAAGATAAGCTCCAAGTAAAAGTCTATAACGCGCCTTTTGATTTTATGTTAAAAAAATACTTCTCTAATGCAAAGATTTTAAATTTAGAAGTATTAGAAAATAATAGAATTTTATCTTTTGAAGTTTTATCAGAAAAATCTTACAAAGCTTATGGGGCTAAGATTTATTTTGAATTTACAGGAAAAAACACTAATGTCATCATCACAGATACTAATGATATTATCATAGAAGCTTTGCGTCATATAGATAAAAGTTATCGTATTGTAAAAATAGGCGAAAAACTCCAAGCTTTAAAAGCTTATGAGATCAAAGAAGAATTTGTAAAGATTGATGATTTTAATGTGTATTTTAAAGAAAGCGCTAAAAAGTTACAGCAAGAGCGTTTAAAAGATATAAAAGAAAATAAACTTTTAAATGTAGATAAAAAAATTTTTACCCTTAAAGAGAGTGTAGAAAATTTAGAACAAGAAAGCAATTTATTAAAAAAAGCTCAAGAGTTAAGCCAAAAAGCAGATGTTTTATTTGCTAATTTAAATTCTTTAAAAGATTATCAAAGAGAATTTATTTTGCAAGATTTTAATTCAAATGAGCTTGCTTTTAAGCTTGAAGATACACCTAAAAACAGTGCGAATGAATTTTATAAAATAGCTAAAAAGTTAAAACAAAAGGCTAAAAATATTAATATAGAAAGAGAAATTTTAAGTGAAAAACTTGATTTTTTAATCAATTTAAAAGATTTAATCACTAAAAGCGCTTCTTTACGAGAATTAGAAGTTTTAATGCCTAAAAAAAGTAAAAAAACCAAAAAAGAAGAGTTAAACGCAGGGGTTAGTAGCTTTTATTTTGATGAGTTTAAAATCAGCGTAGGACGCAATGAAAAAGCTAATGAGTATTTATTAAAAATAGCTAAAAAAGATGATATTTGGTTGCATGTGAAAGATTATCCTAGTGCACATGTGATCATTACTTCAAATAAATTAAAAATAAGTCAATTAGTGCTAGAATTTGCCGCAAAGCTTTGTGTGGAATTTTCCAAGCTAAGTTCTGGAACTTATTTGGTCGATTATACGAGCAAGAATTTTGTTAAAGTTAGAGAGAAGGCTTTTGTAAATTATACAAATTATAAGACTATAAGCATTTTAAAGGAGTGAATATGCCTATAAGTCCCATAGGTGGTGTTAATTATGCTAACCAAAATGCACCGGTGCATTCAGCACAAGTGAGCAATGAACTAGCAAAAGACTCTTTTGCGACTTTGGTAAATATGAGTGAGTTTCAAGCAAAAGAAAAGGCGGTTGAAAAACTTGAAAAAGTTAATCAAACTCACGAAGTAAGTGATGAGGTAAAAGAAAGACAAGAGGAAGAAAAGAAGCATTCTAAACATCATCAAGAACAAGAAGAAAAAGATGAGCAAGAAGAAAAAGAGCAAGAAGTGGCTAAAAAAAGCTCTCATTTACTTGATTTAAGTATATAGAAAGGATAAAAATGTTTTCAAAGACAAGAATTCTTAGTGCTATTGTGATGATAGCTGTAATAGCTGTTGTTGCTTTAGTAGATAATTTTTTGATTAATTTTGCTATTTTTGGTGTTTTATTGTTTTTGGCATTTAATGAAGCAAAAGCTATGTTTAAAAGCAAACATGCAAGTGCCTTTGTGGCTTTGTGTATTTTTGCAATAGGAGCATTTTTAGATAAACCTTTCTTTATAGGCCTTATGGCTTTGATTTTGATTTTAGGATATTTAGTTTATAAAAAAAGTGAAAATTTAAATGAACTTATGCCTTATATATATCCTACTTTGCCTATTTTAATGCTTTATCAAGTATTAAGCTATGAGGGTATGTTTGTATTATTTTGGCTTATAGTGATTGTCGTTGCTTGTGATAGCGGGGCGTATTTTATAGGAAAACTCATTGGCGAGAGAGCTTTTTCTCCAACAAGCCCAAATAAAACTTTAGAAGGTGTAGTAGGTGGCATAGTTTGTGCAGGGATTTTAGGAACTATCATAGGTTCTTTTGAATTTAGCTTGGTAAAAAGTATTTATATATCTTTAATCGTAGCTATTTTTGCTGTGATAGGGGATTTGCTTGAGAGTTATTTTAAAAGACAAGCAGGCATTAAAGATAGCGGTAATTTAATCCCAGGACATGGGGGAGTTTTAGATAGAATTGATGCTGTTATCATTGCAGCATTTGCAATGGCAACTTTAGTATGATTGTACTTGGAAGCACAGGAAGTATAGGGGTTAATACTCTTTTTATTGCCAAAGAAAAAAACATAAGCATAGAAGCTTTATCTTGTGGTAAAAATATCAAGCTTTTAAATGAGCAAATAGCTCTTTTTAAGCCTAAATTTGTATGTATCCAAGATGAAAAAGATAAAACCTTGGTTGATCATGATAAGATTTTTTGTGGCCAAGAGGGCTTAAAAGCGATGATAGCTGAGTGTAAAAGCACTTTGGTGATAAATGCTATAGTGGGTTTTGCAGGGTTAAACTCAAGTCTTATGGTGCAAAAGCTTGGTAAAACTTTAGCCTTGGCAAATAAAGAAAGCCTAGTAGTAGCAGGGAAATTTTTTGATACTTCTAAGATTAAAGCCATAGATAGCGAACATGCAGCATTAAAATGTTTGATAGATAAAAGAAAAGATATTAAAAAGCTTTTCATCACAGCAAGTGGCGGAGCCTTTTATAATTATAAAATCAAAGATTTAAAAAATGTCAGCGTAAAAGAAGCTCTTAAGCATCCTAACTGGAGTATGGGGGCTAAGATCACCATAGATAGTGCTAGTATGTGTAATAAGCTTTTTGAAATCATCGAAGCTTATCATCTTTATGGCATTAAGCAAATAGATGCTTTGATAGAAAGAAAATCTTTAGTGCATGCTTTGTGCGAGTTTAAAGATGGTGGTATAAGTGCGTATTTTTCTCATGCAAATATGCGTTTATCTATAGCTCAAGCGATTTTAGATGAGCATGATCAAAGCTTTATAGAAAATTTAGATTTGTTAGCTATGTCAAGTTTAAAATTTGAAAAAATTAGTTTAAAAAAATATCCTATATTTTCACTCAAAGATGAACTTTTGAAAGAGCCTGACTTGGGCGTGATTATAAATAGTGCAAATGAGTATATGGTGTATCAATTTTTAGCTCATAAAGCGCAGTTTTTAGATATCGCTAAAGGAATTTTTAAAGCATTAGATCATTTTGGTGTGCCAAAGATTAACCAAATTGAAGATGTTTTTGAGTACGATAAACAAGTAAGGCTTTATTTAGATAAGGAAATGAAGTGAGATATTTTTTAAGTGTTTTGATTTTTATAAATGTGGTTTTTGCTTTAGAATTTAGTGTGAAAGAAAATGGAAAAAGTTTAGACGATAATAACACAGTTTTAATCCTTGGAGGCATACAAGGAGATGAGCCAGGTGGGTTTCATGCGGCTAGCTTGCTTTTGAGTGATTATAATATCACTAAAGGTAAAATCATCGTCGCGCCAAATTTGGCTTTTGAAAGTATTATTGCTAGAAATAGGGGAAATTTTGGAGATTTAAATAGAAAATTTGCCCATATAGATGAAAGCGATCCTGATTTTCACACCATAGAGCGTATAAAAAAGCTTATTTTAGACCCTGAAGTTAATATGGTCATAAATTTACACGATGGAAGCGGTTTTTATAGACCACAATATGAAAGCAAAGATAAAAATCCAAACCGCTGGGGCAATACTAGCATTATCGATCAAAGCGAAGTAAATTCTACTAAATATGCAGACTTAGAAAGCATAGCTAAAGAAGCGGTGGAAAATATCAATAAAGCCTTAGTAAAAGAAGAACATCAATATCATTTAAAAAACACCAAAACCCAAGAAAGTAATGATAAAGATATGCTAAAGGCTTTAACTTATTTTGTAGTGTCAAATCACAAAGCAGCCTTTGCTAATGAAGCGAGTAAAAATTTACCAACACATTTAAGAGTGTATTATCATCTTTTGGCGGTGGAGTATTATCTAAAAAAGGCAAATATAGAATTTCAAAGAACTTTTGAGCTAACTCCAAATGGGGTTTATAGAGCCATTGAAAAGCCTTTGGAGGTAAGACTTTTTAATGATAAAATTTTACTTTATCTTGACAAACCTACTAATGCTATAAATTTCTTGCCTTTCCCTGTTAATCAAGCTTTAAATTATGAAGCAAGCAATGAAATTACAGCGGTGATTTCAAACGCTAGTTCATACTCAGTCAATTACGGAAATCGCTTGCAAACTAGACTATATCCTGAATACTTTGAGTTTTCAAATGCCTTAGATAGTGTTGAAATGATAGTAGATGGAAAAAACATACAAACAAATTTTGCTCAAAAAATCATGGTAAAAAATAGCTTTAAAATTCCTTCTATTGTAGGTGTAAGGGTTAATGTCATAGGTTTTGATAGGGGCAATGATGAAAGTGGTATAGAAATTAGCAAAAATCAAATGCAAAGTCGTTATTCTTTAGATAAAAAAAGAAAAATTTATAGAGTGGAATTTTATGAGTTAAAAAATGCAAATTTAGCAGATCAAGCCTTAGAAAAAAAGACAAATTTTAAAGAAATCAAAAAAGCAAACATACCTGCAAAAGCTATAGAAAAAGCAGAGCAAAAGGACAAATTTATCGGTATGATTTTAGTGGAATTTCAATGAAAAGTTTAATCCTTGCTATAGAAAGCTCGTGTGATGATAGTTCTATTGCTATCATAGATAAAAACAGCTTTGAATGCATTTTTCATACAAAGATTTCTCAAGAAAATGCTCATAGTGTTTATGGTGGGGTGGTGCCTGAGCTTGCAGCAAGATTGCACAGTGAAGCCTTACCTAAAATCTTAGAAAAATGCCAAAAATACTTTGATAAGCTTTGTGCCATAGCAGTTACAAATGAGCCTGGTCTTAGTGTGAGTTTGATAGGTGGGGTTGCTATGGCTAAAATGCTTGCTATTAGTCTAAATTTACCACTTATAGCGATTAATCATCTAAAAGGACATATCTACTCTATGTTTTTAGATAAAAAAGCTAGTTTTGATATGGGTGTGTTGCTTGTAAGTGGTGGGCATACTATGGTACTTTTTATCGATAAGCAAGGTAAAATCACAGAACTAGCAAGAACAAATGATGATAGCTTTGGAGAAAGTTTTGATAAAGTAGCAAAAATGATGGAGCTTGGTTATCCTGGCGGGGCTATCATAGAAAATTTAGCTAAAAATGTAAAAGAAAGTGATTTAGAATTTAGCATACCTTTGCTTCATTCTAAAGACTTAGCTTATAGTTTTTCAGGACTTAAAAACCAAGTGCGTTTGGAAATTTTAAAAGAAGAGCTAAGCTTAGAGCGTAAAAGCAAAATAGCCTTTGCATTTCAAAAAGCAGCCATAGCGCATATTTTAAACAAGTTAGAAAAAATTTTTAAAGAGTATAAATTTAAGCGTTTTGGTATAGTAGGTGGAGCTAGTGCAAATTTAAACCTAAGAAGTCAAATAGAGCATTTATGCCAAAGCTATCAATGTGAACTTTTGCTAGCTCCGCTTGAGTATTGTTCAGATAATGCTTTGATGATAGCAAGGGCAGCTTGTGAGGCTTATGAGCGTAAAGAATTTGTAAGTATTGAAAATGATCTTATAAGCCCTAAGGTGAAAAATTTACAAGGTGTATTATGAAAAAGGCTTTTACTATTATAGAACTTGTGTTTGTGGTGATTATACTCGGGGTTTTAGCAGCAGTTGCTCTGCCAAAATTTAGCGCGAGTAAAGATGAAGCAAGTACAGCTCAAGCTTTAGGAAATTTAAAAACTTTTATCAATGATGTAAGTTCTTATGTGTTAAAAAATGAAAGTCTTTCAAGTATAGCTTTGATGAGTAATGTAGCAAATATAAAAAATGAAGATTTATCAAATTTGCAAAATTCCACCAAAGAACTTGATTTTAGTGTGGGAAATGATGAGCAGTGTTTTAAAGTGCTTTTTGTAGATAAAGAAAGCATTTTGCTTTTAGCACTTATGGTAGATAATGCTCAAAAAAGTAAAGTCCAAAATATAGCAGATTTAAAAAATCAAGCTTTGAAAGATCCTAAAAATCAAAGTATAAAAACTCAACTAGATGAGGCTTTAAATGCTTTTAGTCAAAGTGAATTTGCAAGCACTTCAAAGTCTAAGGCTTGTCAAAGTTTAATCCACTCTAAAGCTTTTAAAGACTTAGCTACTAGGGTATATTTTTTAAGTGGTGGTT
>NZ_JAKMQF010000012.1:0-18703 GCF_025771405.1 Campylobacter sp. RKI_CA19_01116 | reverse complement strand
GCAAGCATTTCATTAAGATAATTTTTAAGTTCAAGCAATTGAGGGTGTGCTGGCATAGCAGTGATTCTTGCTGCTAAATTACCACCTTCAACCTCTCTAACGGTTTCTACTGATTGTTCTACTGCTTTAGCATCTTGTTCTAATGCATTTTTAGTTTTGGTGATGTTTTCATTAATAGCTTTTGCTATTATTCCAAATTCATCGTTACTCTTAACATCTATCATAGCAGAATCTTTAGTTTTATGATTGATAAAGTCAAAGAAAGAACTAAGACCATTTTGTATAGCTTGTAAAGGTGATAGATAATAAGAGATGATAAAATAAAGTAAAACAATACTTGCAATACTTGTAAAAATAACTATAATAGTTTGAATGTAAGCTATTTTTAGTGCAGGTGTTTCTATTACTTCTACATCTTCACCAGCACAAGTTGTATAACCATCAATTTTTACACAAATACCAAATCTATCGCCACCATTTTGAGTGGTATAATTAAAAATATTATAATCTCCAGCATTTTCATAAGCTTTAGCTACTGTAACTATATCTGGATTTTGCTCTCCACCAACTAATGATTTATCAGTTGATGCAAATACAGTATAAGCATGATCAAATACAAAAGTTCTTCCTGGTAGTTCGTTAAATTTTTCTTGTAAGTCTTTAACTAAAACATCAATTGCTAATACCCCTATAAATTTACCATCTTTAATTAAAGGCATAGCATAGGTAAAACATGGCAATCCTGTTGTTGCATCAATATAAGCTGCTGTGATATATAAACCATTTTTCTTTCTAGCTTCTATATAAAATTCTCTTGTGGTAGCATCATAATTGTCAGCTTTTCCATAAATTCCATAGTCTAAGCCTTTACTATCGCTATCTGGATCGCTTACTATTAATTCTCCATTTGATTGAGCTATATAGACAGCCAAATAGCTGTTTATATCTCTAACGGTTTTAAGTAAATCACCTGTGTTTTCCATAAGCTTTTCTTGAGTATTAAGTTCGTTATATGGAAGTCTTAAAATAGCTTGAGAAAGTTGCTCTAAAGAATGAGTATGGAGACTTTTAAAATCTCTCATTGATTTTTCTGCAACTTTTACATAGTTAGTTTCAGCTTTAACCACCTCATGATTTAAAGCTTTTTTTGTAAAAATAAAGCTAATAATTCCAAGTACTATCAAACAGATGATAGCTATAACATTAGCAATTAATGAAATTTTTAATTTAATACTTTTCATTAAATAACCTCCTTTTTTTATTTGCAATGTTGAAATTTGGTTTTATTATAACATTAAAATCAAAAATGTACAAATATTATCTAAATGATAAATTTTTATATTAATGTTTTTAAGAGTTTAGAGCATGCTTGCGAGAGTATAGTATAAGTCTCATTAAAATCTCCGCTATACCAAGGATCAGGAACTTCATCGTATCCTAATTCTAAAGCATAAGAAGTGATTTTGTGAATTTTGTGTTTAAAATTTGGAAAATTTTTAACTACATCATTATAATTAGAATTATCCATAACGATAATAAGATCATTTTCTTCACACATTTTTAAGCTTAGCTTTTGACTGCAAAATGGCTTGGAGTTGATATTTTTACTATTTAACATGGCTTTGGTTTTATAGTGCATATCCTCTCCATCATGATAACCTGAAGTGCCTGCGCTAGAAACAATAAATTTATCGTTTAAATTTGCTTTTATTAAAAGATCTTTCATGATAAATTCAGCCATAGGGGAACGACAAATATTCCCTAAGCAAACAAAAATAATTTTAGTCATTTTTTCCTCAAAAATTGTGTAGTTTTTTCAAAATTATAGCAGTATTTCAAAATATTTTTTAAGATTAATTAAAACTAAGATATAATTTTTCATTAATGGGGAGCTTTTGCTGAGAGGAAGTTAGACTTCGACCCTTGAGAAGTTTGGTAATGCGAACTTTGAATTCTTGCAAAAACTTTCCTTTTTTATAAAAAAGGATAAAAATGATACAAGCAAAAACAAAAACTAAAATTCCTATCTTAACTATAGCAGGAAGTGATTGTAGCGGTGGGGCTGGCATACAAGCTGATTTAAAAACTTTTAGCGCTCATAATTTATTTGGTATGAGTGTAGTTTTAAGCGTTGTGGCTGAAAATACTGCAAGAGTGATTTCTTGTTTTGATATACCCACTAAGATAATAGATGAGCAAATGCTAGCAGTTTATGAAGACATAGAGCCAGCTGCTGTAAAAATTGGAATGCTAGGTTCAAAGGAAATCATAATTTGTGTAAAAGAAAATTTATTGCGCTTTAAAGCTAAAAATGTAGTGATTGATCCTGTGATGTTTGCAAAAAATGGCTATGCTTTAATGCCTTTAGAAAATTGTCAGTTTTTTAAAGATGAAATTTTATCTTTAGCTGATGTACTTACTCCAAATATTCCCGAGGCTGAATTTTTATGTGATTTTAAAATACTTAATGAAGAGGATATGAAAAAAGCTGCTATAAAGCTTTTCAAAGAAGGTGCAAAAAGTGTTTTGATTAAAGGTGGACATAGTAAATATAACACCAATGATGTTTTTTATGACGGAAAGGAATTTAGTATTTTTAAAGCAGAAAAAATCAACACAAAAAACACACATGGCACAGGTTGTACATTAAGTTCAGCTATAGCTAGTAATCTTGCCTTAGGTAAAGAAAAGCATGAAGCTATAAAGCTTGCTAAAGATTATGTATATGGGGCTATATTAAATTCCTTAGCGCTTGGAAAAGGTTGCGGTCCAACAAATCATTTTTATCAATTTGATAAGGAATAAAAAATGATTAAAATAGTAAGAGAAAAAAATCCTTTGATTCATCATATTACTAATTATGTTACAGCTAATGATTGTGCGAATGTAACTATAGCAATGGGAGCAAGTGCTGCTATGGCTGATTTTTATGAAGAACAAACTGATTTTGCTAAAATAAGCTCAGCTTTAGTATTAAATACAGGTACAATTAATCAGCTTGTAGCAAATTCTATGTTAAAAGCAACCAAAGAATATGCTTTATTAAATAAACCTATAGTTTTTGATCCTGTCGCTTTGGGTGTGAGTAAGGCAAGAGATGGGATTAATTTTGAATTGCTTAATCTAAAAGGTATTAGTATTGTTAAAGCAAATGCGTCTGAAATGGCTAGTGTTATAGGTTTAGATGGTAAAGCAAGAGGGGTTGATAGTACTTTTGTAATTAATGATGAGTTTTTAGAAAAAGCTAGAGAATACTCATATAAAACTAAGCGTGTTTTAGCTATAACTGGAAAAATTGATTATATTATAAATCAAGAGCATATTGCTAAAATTTATAATGGCTCAATCATGGCTACTAAAATAACTGGAGCAGGTTGTATGTGCGCTTCTTTGTGTGGAGTTTTTGCAGGAGCATTGGAAGATAAATTTCAAGCTAGTTTGTATGCTTTGCTTAGTTTTGGTATAGCTAGTGAAATCGCTCAAGAACTTTCTAGTGGGAGTGGTAGTTTTAGAGTGAATTTAATCGATGCTTTAAGTAATTTAAATGATGAAGAAATTAAAAAAAGAGCTAAATATGAAATCATTTAAAATTTATCTTGTTGCAAGCAAGGGTGAGAAAAGTGAAAGTGAGTTTTTAAATATTTTAGAAGCTTCTTTGAAAGCCAAGATTGATATTTTACAACTTAGAGAAAAAAATCTTAGCACTTTAGAATTTTATAATCTTGCTTTAAAAGTTAAAACTTTGTGTGAAACATATAATACGCCTTTTGTGATAAATGATAGAATCGATATAGCCATGGCTGTGAATGCAAATGGAGTGCATATAGGACAAAAGGATATGCCTTTAAAAAAAGCAAGAGAACTTTTAGGCGAAGATAAAATCATAGGACTTACGATTAATCATAAAAGTGAGCTTGCCAACACTCAAAGCGCTACTTATCTTGGAGTAGGGGCTGTTTTTGCTACGCCTAGTAAGCAAGATTGTGTTGTACTTGGTATAGATGGATTAAAAGAAATTGCTAGTTTAAGTTCTTTACCTATTGTAGCTATAGGTGGGATAGATGAAACTAATTTAAATTTGCTTAAAGACTGTAATATACAAGGTATAGCTGTGGTTAGAGCAATAATGCAAGCAAGTGATCCTTATATGGCAACTTTAAATTTAAGATCAAGTTTTGATAAAACTTTTATAGGAAAATAATGATTTATTTTATAGGGGATAAAGAATTTGATGGCGTTAAGACTATAAGATTAAATGAAATCAAATTTCTTGATTTTGAAGTGAATTTAAAAGAATTTGATTGTTTGATCATTAGCTCTAAGAATGCACTCAAAGCATTAATGTCAAGTAAAAGTAAAATTAATTTTGATATTAAACTTTATGCTGTGGGGCAAAAAAGTGCTGATTTTGCAAAAGAACTTGGTTTTAAAAATATCAAATATCCTAGTAAAGCTTATGGTAAAAATTTAGCTAGCGAGTTTTTATCTGAGTTTAAAAATAAAAAATGTCTTTATTTAAGAGCTAAGAAAATTAGCTCAGGCCTTGATGAGGTTTTATTAAATGAAAATATCTCTTTAAAACAATTAATTGTTTATGAAAATGTAGCCATAGAGCCCAAAAAAGATGAGTTAAAAATACAACATCCTAGTGTTTTTATCTTTAGCGCTCCTTCAAGCATAGAGCAATTTTTGAAATTTTTTGCATTAAAAAACGAAGATAAAGTTGTAGTTATAGGTCAAAGTACAGCTTTAAAACTTCATAATTTTAAAAATTTGTATATATGCAAAGAGCAAGATCTAAACTCTTGTTTAAAATTAGCTAAGAGTTTAGATCTTTAAAAGTTTTATATAGTAAATAAGAAGCAATAAACACCATAAGAACCTCGCTTGCAAAAGAAGCAAGCCAAACTCCATTTAAGCTAAGATAATATGATAATACCTGTATAAAGATAAAAGGTAATACTAAACTTTGTATGATGGATATGGCTAAAGAAAGCATGGGTTTATCTAAAGCGGTAAAAAAAGATGCGCAAAGTTTTCCAAGCCAGCTTAATAAAAAAGAAAAAGAAAACAATACAAGTGCATTTTGTGCTAGATTTGCAAAACTAATATCATTATTTTTATTAAAGAGAGAAACTATAATTTCGTTGAAAAAAAATGCAAGTAAAAACACAGATATTCCAAATACACCAGATGCTATAAACATTCTTTTAAAAATAGCTTGAATTCTTAATATGTTTTTATATCCATAGTTGTAACTTATAGCAGGTTGCATGGCTTCACACATTGATAAAATTAAACCAAAAGCAAAGGTGCTTAAATAAAGTATAATAGAAAATGCCGCTAGTGCTTGATTCCCAGCTATTTTTAATAATATAGCATTAGCTAGTATGGTAAAAATAGAACTTGATATGTTTGAAAAAAATTCAGAAGATCCGTTATAAATAATATTTTTAAGTATTTTTAAATGAATTATAGGTTTTTTGAATTTTAAAATTAAGTCTTTAAAAATAAAAGGTATAAAGCCTAAAGTAGTTCCTAAAAACATACCTATACAAGTTGCTAAAGCAGCTGAGAATAAACTCCATTCAAAAATAACTATAAAAAGCCAATCCAAAATGATATTACTTAGAGCTACTGTGATATTAACCACCATGCTATAAAATGTTTTACCGCATATTCTTAAATAACTATCCATAGCAAAAGCTAACATGGTAAAAGGTGCAAAAAGAGCAAAAATTTGCATATATTCAGTGGATAAATTTTGTATGTTTTCATCAGCACCCATAAAAGCACTTAAAGGTTTTGCTAAGAAAAATCCTAATATTCCCATTAAGCAAGAAATTGCAAAAATAAGAACTATACAAAAAGAAAAAATAGCTCTTGCTTTTTCGATTTTTCCTTTACCTAGATTAATTGCTATTTGCACTGATGAACCTATGGCTATCATATCAGCCAAAGCAAAACTTATCATAATAAAGGGCATTACTAAATTCATGGCAGCTAATGAGTCTGTACCAAGGTATTTACCAACAAAAATTCCATCAATAATAATATAAAGATATATAAATGCAACACTTGCCATGTTAGGCAGGGCACATTTGCAAAACAATATAGTAGCATTTGTATTAGTGTAAAAATTGTGTAATGGCATAGTTTTCCTTATTAGCGTTTATTTTTGCGTTCTGTTTGATAATTTACGAATAAAATAAAGCTAATAGAGAGATTCTATGCCTTCTATGATATCTTTAAAATACGGATCAACAATGATTATAAAAAAATCTCTAAAAAGCATTTATATCACCTAAATTTTAAAAATACAATAAATAAAAGAAATTATATTATAGTAGTGGTTATAAATTTCTTAATATAAAATTTAATAATTTTTATCCGATTTTTATAAACCCACAAAAAAAGGAGCAAGGATGCAAATAAATTCGTATTCACGTGTGGCAGTGGAGTCACAGATTAGCAATAGGAAGGCTGATTCGAATACTAAGCTTGAAGATGCCAATACTAAAAGCGCTAATAGCACAAAAGATATTGATGAGGATAAGCTTAGTAAGCTTGCTAGTATAGGCGGAAAAGGTATAACAGAACTTTATGCTATGAGTTTTATGCAACAAGCATTTAGCATGAGTTCATCTAATGGTCTATCTCAAGCTGGGATTTTTCAAGGAGCTCAATCTAAGGATTCTTTAACAGCTATTTTATCAAATGTAGATTTTAAAGCTATAGGATATGAAGGTAAAGATATACTTAGTTTAAATGCTGATGAGGCAAAAGAGCTTATTGGGGAAGATGGGTATTTTGGTGTAGCAAAAACATCTCAAAGATTGGCTGATTTTGTTATTAATGGGGCTGGTGATGATATGGAAAAACTTCAAAAAGGTTTAGAAGGTCTAAAAGCAGGATTTGCGCAAGCGGAAAAAATGTGGGGTGGCAAACTTCCTGATATCAGCTATGAGACAATTGATAAAGCTATTGAAAAAGTAACTCAAAAAATCAATGAATTGGGTGGAAATTCTTTAGATATCAATGCATAAATTTATATCCCTAGTTTTAAACTAGGGATTTAGTCTATTTTTAAAACGCTTAAAAATGCTTCTTGAGGTAAATGTACTTTGCCAATAGCTTTCATTCTTTTTTTACCTTCTTTTTGTTTTTCAAGAAGCTTTCTTTTTCTAGTAATATCCCCGCCATAGCATTTTGCAGTTACATTTTTACCCATAGATTTTACATTTTCTCTTGCGATGATTTTATTTCCAATGCTTGCTTGGATAGCAACTTCAAAAAGCTGTCTTGGGACGATTTCTTTCATCGCTTTTACCAGCTCCCTGCCTTTACTTAGTGCCTTTTCATTTGGCACTATGATGCTTAGTGCATCGACATTTTCACCAGCTACTTTAATATCAAGCTTTACAAGATCACCCACTCTAAATTCAATAGGCTCATAATCAAAACTAGCATAACCTTTAGTGAGTGATTTGAGTTTATCGTAAAAGTCCATAACGATTTCGTTTAAAGGTATATCATACTCAAGTAAAACACGCTCAGGAGTGATATAATCCATCTTAACTTGCATACCACGTTTGCGATTTAAAAGAGTGATTAAATTTCCTAAATATTCGCTTGGGGTTATGATAGTTGCTTTTACATAAGGTTCTTTTATGTGATCGATTTTATTTACTGGAGGCAGCTCACTTGGATTTTGAATTTTTAAAACTTCTCCATCGGTTTGATAAATTTCATAAGTAACGGTTGGAGCAGTAGCAATCAAATCAAGGTTAAACTCACGCTCAAGTCTTTCTTTAATAACCTCCATATGTAAAAGACCTAAAAAACCAACTCTAAAACCAAATCCTAAAGCTAGCGATGTCTCAGGTTCATAGGTAATAGAACTATCATTGAGTTTTAATTTATCTAAAGCATCTCTTAAATCTTCAAATTTATCCGTTTCTATAGGGTATAATCCTGCAAAAACAAAAGCTTTGGCTTTTTCAAAACCACCAATGGCTTCTTTTGCCTTATTTTTGGTTAGTGTTATGGTATCGCCCACTTGAACATCAGCAACATTTTTAAGTCCAAGCACGATAACACCTACTTCACCTGATTCTAATTTTTTGGTTTTTATAGGGTTTAATGGATGGGGGTAAAAAAGATCTTGTACAAGATGTTTTTTATCTGTACTCATAACTAAAACTTCATCATTTTTAGCTATATTTCCCTCATAAATTCTAACTAAAGCTAAAGCTCCAAGATAATTATCAAACCAAGAATCGTAGATTAAAGCCTTAGTAGGTGCTTCATCATCGGTTTTTGGCGCAGGAATTTTTGTGATGATGGTTTCTATGAGTTCTTTTATACCTACACCTGTTTTTGCGCTAACACAAATTGCATTAGAGCAATCAATGCCTATAATATGTTCTATTTCGTGCTTAACTTTTTCTATATCAGCTGAAGGAAGATCTATTTTATTTATCACTGGTATGATTTCAAGATCATTTTCTAAGGCTATATAAACATTGGCTATAGTTTGAGCTTCTACTCCTTGTGAAGCATCAACAACAAGTAAAGCTCCCTCACAACTTGCCAAAGAGCGACTTACTTCATAGGAAAAATCAACATGACCTGGAGTATCTATTAAATTTAATACATATTCTTCGTTATTAAGTTTATAATTTAAACGCACAGATTGAGCTTTTATAGTTATACCACGCTCTTTTTCTATATCCATAGTATCCATTACTTGGGCACTCATTTGTCTATCGCTAATTGCACCACACTCGCTGATAATTCTATCGGCTAATGTACTTTTTCCATGATCAATATGAGCTATAATAGAGAAATTTCTAATATTTTTCATCAAAAAACCTTAAGATTGTCTCATTTTTCTTTTTGCTAAACCTATTTGCTCATAAGCATCTATTTCGTTTTTTAAAGTTTTATATCTTTTTTTTAATTCATTATTTAAAAACGAAATATTCTTAGGAGTGGCATTGGCATTTGCTGAAATAGCACTAATAAAATCAAGTTTTCTTTTAGTGGCGCTATCTTTTGGATTAGATCCTAATTTTTGTGAGTTTAAAAACTGCAAAATCAAAGCTTGAATTTCTTGAGAATTTTTTGCATCATTAGCTTTAGATATAAAATCTTCAATGTTAATTATTTTTGGAGTTTTAGTGATATTTGATTTATTGGTGTTTTTATCTTTGTGTGTAAAAAATAAAACTAAAAGAATTCCAAGTATAATAACAATAACTAAAGCAATAATCAAAAATACAAAAAGAGAATTATTCATTTAAAACTTTCCTATAATTTTTTTGCATAAGATTTTTTGAAATAACTTGCTATGCTTAATGCCACCATAAATAAAAAGCCCCAATACACATAATCAGGAATTTTTACTGAATCTCCTGCTGCGTAAGAGTGCATACCAGTTAAAAAGTAATTTACTCCAAAATAAGTCATAATAATCACCCAGTATGCAAACATAGAGCAAACTGCAAAAGTGTATTGATTTGCCCATTTTGGCACCATTCTAATGTGTAAAATAGCCGCATAAACTAAAATACTAATTAAAGCCCAAGTTTCCTTAGAATCCCAACTCCAATATCTTCCCCAGCTTTCATTTGCCCATATAGCACCTAAGAAATTTCCAACTGTAAGTAAGCAAAGTCCTAAGATCATAGCCATTTCGTTGATTCTTGTTGCTTCTGTAATATTTCTTAAAATATTTTCATTATGCTTACCATTGATTTTTAGCATGCATAGTAAAACAAGTACAAATATACCTAATAATGCACATAGTCCTAAAAACCCATAGCTAGCAGTAATAACTGAAACATGTATAGTTAGCCAGTATGATTGCAACACAGGAACTAAGTTGGTAATTTGTGGATCCATTTGGCTAAGATGAGCTACACCTAAAGTAACCCCTGCTAAAATAGAAGTTAAAGAAAGTGCAATAGGGCTTTTTCTGGAAAAGAAAATTCCAGATAATGATAAAGCCCAAGCTATATAAACCATACTCTCATAAGCATTGCTCCATGGTGCGCGACCTGCTATATACCAACGCAAAGCCAAACCTAAAGTATGGATGAAAAATGCCACGATATTAAATACATAAACACATTTAAAAATAAAATCAATGCGTATTTTTGGCAGTAGCATCTTAATAAAAACTATAATTAAAAGCAAAAATCCAGCACAAAGATAAAGAGGGGTAAGATTTACAAAAATTTGACTTTTATTGAAAAAGATTTCTGTGCTAATTTTTTTAGCACTAGGCATAACTTCATGGCCGTATTTTTCTTGGTAATTTTTGATAACATTTAAGTTTTTAGTTGCTTCATCCCAGTTATTATGTACAATGGAATTACTAACTGCATTAAAATAGTTTTCTAAAATACTTTTAACTTCTGCACCTTCTTCACCTTTTAATCCTATATAAGCTTCACGTGGTGCCACCCATTGATTATTTGTGCTATTTTGTAAAGGAATAAATCTAAAAATATCACCTGAGAAAATTAAATTTACAATATTAACCCTTTCATCAAGCTTGATGATTTCTTTATCAAAAACACTTCTGCGGTTTGGATTTTTTCTATTAGCATTTTCTACATATTTTTGTAGTTTATATGAATCTGTAGTGAAAAAATCTTTAAAACTAGTATAGGTTCTAGGCTCAATTTCTAAAATTTTAGAAATTTCTTCATTAACCAAACGACTGCTCGGCATAAAAATAATATCTTTATCATACCATGCACTACCATCAAAAATCATCGATATGATTGTTGCTTCAGCGCTTTGCCCTTGGAATGTCGTTGTTTTATGTATTTTTTCTAAAACTTCCATGGCTAAAGTATTAAAAGGAACCATTCTACCATCAGGCTTTTGCACTATCAAAGAAGCAAGTTCTTTAGCGTGTGCTTCATCTACCTTGATAGGCTCATTTGCGTAAGTATTTTGGCCTGCAAATAAAACTAATATAAAAGCCAAAATAGCACTTGTTTTTTTTAGAGTGTCTTGGTTGATTAATTTAGCTAAGGTTCTAAATCTTGAATGAGGATTTAAAATATTTAAAAACATTCCTAATGTGAGTAAAAAATATCCTATATATGTAGGAATTTTACCCGGATCTTTATTGACTGAAAGTATGGTGCCAAGTTCATCTTGATCGTATGAGCTTTGGTAAAATCTATAACCTTGATAATCTAAAACATTATTCATGAAAATTTTATATTCTAGTTTCTTATCAGCATTGTCAATTTCTACATAACTTGCATAAGACATAGGCGACATCGAGCCAGGATAGCGTTCTAATTCAAAGTCTTTTAGGTACATTTCAAATGGCATTTCTATTCCTTTAGGACCCCATCTTAAAAAGAAAGGTTGACCTGCTACATCAATACGGATAGGCGAGTTGTATTCTACTAGGAAAACTTCTTTGGATTCTCCTTTATAGCTTAATTTTAATTTTAAAGCATTAATAGCATTATCTGAAAGTTGAGTTGGCATATATTTAGTGCTTTGTGCAAAATCTTTGAAATTATTTAATAAAGAATTATTCCAGTATTTTGCCTCACCAAATAAAGAAATCAAAGCATTGCGTCCTAGCTCTATCCAACTATTTTTAAACCAAGTAAAAAAGCTTTCATCTTGAGCTTGATTGATACCTTCTAAAGTTTTTTTGCCATGCAAGGAAGCAAATTTAACCACTAAATTAATATCATTAAAAGAATATAATCTTAAATCTTTAGCTTGTGCTTTTTGATTTGCTTTTAAAATATTTTCTTTGCCATCACTCATTGACATGTATTTTAAATCAAAATCAGCACTAAGTTTTAAATCTTTATCGATTTTTATATAAGGACTTGGAACAGAGTCATTTAAAAATGCTATATTAACGCCGTTGATATTTTCAATATCTCCTGCTTGCAAAAGCAATTCTTTAGATTCGTTATTTTGTGAAAGCATTAAAGATAAAAGTGGAGCAGAATTATTATCATCAATATAAACTTCTTTTGCATCTAAGATTAAATTTTCATATGCAATTTGAGCTTTTTCATCAGGCAAGATTAAATCAAATGAAAAATCATTTACAAAAGGTAGGGTTGCAATATATTCAGATTTTGAAGCACTATATACTTTATCATCTTTTAAGGTTGCTATGTAAATATAACTTTTTGAAGTTTCAATAATATTGTTTTTTTCATTTTCTCTAATGTGTAAATTTCCCTCAAATCCCATATATCTAGTCATCGCTGAGCCTAGTAATATAAATAAAAATGAGATATGAAAGATTAAAAGTGGTATTTTTTTCTTATTAAACATTTTGTATTTAAAAAGAGCTACTAAAAGATTAATCCCTAGTATGAGTTGTATAAAGCCAAACCAAGAAGAGCCATAGATCATTGCCCAAGCTGTTGGTGTATTATAAGCACTTTCTATGAAAGTAGCTAGGGCGCAAAATAGGGCAAAAATTAAAAATAAAAAAATAGAAATTTTTATATCCCCAAAAGCTAAAAGTTGTTTTTTCATGAATTAAGCTCCAAGGTATTTTTTTCTAATCTCATCATTACCGATAAGATCTTTTGCAGGTGCATGCATAGCGATTTTGCCATTTTCTAAAACGTAAGCATAGTCGCTGATTTTTAAAGCTGAAAATGCATTTTGTTCTACTAATAAAATAGTAATTCCTTCTTCTTTTAATTTGACTATAATATCAAAAACCTCTCCAACTATTTTTGGAGCAAGACCTAATGAGGGCTCATCAAGCATTAAAAGCTTTGGTTCGCTCATGAGTGCCCTTGAGATAGCTAGCATTTGAGCTTCCCCACCGCTTAGAGTTCCTGCAAGGGCATTTTTTTTATCTTTTAATCTTGGGAAAAGCCTATACATTTGATTTTTTAAATGCTCGTAATTTTCTGCATTATTAAAAGCACCAATTTTTAAATTTTCCTCTATAGTAAGATTGATAAAAACTCTTCTTCCCTCAGGTACTAAAGCAATGCCTTTTTGAACTAGAGTGTGCGGTAAGTGTCTTTGAGTATCATAACCTAGAAAAGTTACCTCACCGGTTTTTTTAACACAATTTAGCATAGCATTAAGTGTTGAGGTTTTTCCTGCGCCATTTGAGCCTATTAAGCTAACTATACTTCCTGTTTTTATAGTAAAATCAATACCTTTAACAGCTTCAATCAAACCATAATAAACATGTAAATCTTTAACTACTAGCATTAAAATCTCCCAAATATGCACTAATTACTTCAGGGTTTTGCACCGCATCGTTTGGTTTTCCCTCAAAAATAGTCTTACCATAATCAAGCACCATAACCCTATCACAAAGTTTATTTACAAATTTCATATCATGCTCTATAAGTAAAACACTAATTTTTTTATTATCTCTTATGTTAAAAATTAACTCAGCCAAATCATCACTTTCTGTAGAATTCATACCTGCTGCAGGTTCATCTAGCAATAAAAGTTTAGGATTTGTTGCTAAAGCTCTTGCTATTTCGACTTTTCTTTGCTGACCATAGCTTAAACTAGTAGCTTTTTCATCAGCCAAATGAGCAATATTGAGTTGTTCTAAAATTTCATAAGCTGCTTTTTTTGCATTTTTTTCTGCTTTGGAAAATCTTCCAAGATGTAAAAAGGCTTCGAAAATATTATATTTAATACTCTTATCAAAACCAATCAATACATTTTCTAAAACACTCATGCTTGAAAAAAGTCTTATGTTTTGAAAAGTTCTTGCTATACCTAGATGAACTATTTTGTGTGGTTTTAAATGATCAATTTTTTTTCCTAGAAAAAAGACTTCCCCGCTACTTGGCTTATAATTTCCTGTAATAATATTAAATAACGTAGTTTTTCCTGCGCCATTTGGGCCTATAAGTCCAAAAATTTCACTTTCTTTAATAGCAAATGAGGTATTAGCTATAGCGCTAACTCCACCAAAATTTTTATGAATTTCTTTAAGCTCTAAAATCATTTTTTCTTCCTTTTAGAAAACTTAAATAAAATATCTGTTAATTCTTTATCTCCCATTATTCCTCTTCTTGCAAAAAGCATTACCAAGATCAATACAATGGAAAATACAACCATTCTAAGACCAGGCATAGCAGGGGTTTCATAACCAAAAATATTCATACTTTCATCTAAAAATCTTAAATACTCGCTTCCACCTATTACTAAAATAGCCCCAATGATAGCACCAGTAGTTGAACCTAAGCCACCTAAAACAATGATGATTAAAAGTTGGAAGGTAAATAAAAAGTCAAATTGCTCAGGTGAAACTGAAGCTAGCGCACAAGCAAGCAAGCCTCCCCCAACACCTTCTAAAAACGCTGAAGTACTAAAGGCTAAGGTTTTAATATTAAAGGTGTTTATACCCATTGCTAGTGCCGCATCTTCATCATCTCTTACAGCTTTCATAGCTCTACCAAATTTTGAGCTAACAATATTTAAGATGATAACAACTGAAAATATAGCAATCCCACCACTCCAGTATAAAGTAGTGTGTTTAGGAATGTCGTTTAAGCCCAAAGAGCCATTTGTAACAGAAGCAAAGTTAATCGCCATAAGTTTAATGATAATACCAAAACCTAGTGTTACAATAGCTAAGTAATCCCCTCTAACTCTAAATACTGCAAAAGCCAAAACTAAAGATAAAAGCATAGCGCAAAGTCCGGCAGCAAGTAAAGCCACAATAAAACTTGGGGAATGTATCATCAAAATAAAGCTACTTGGATCTTCTAAAGAAAACTGGTCGATTTTGCTTTCACTTGTAAGTAATACTAAAGCTGCAACATAAGCTCCTATAGCTACAAAGCCATTTGGTTCTAGTGAAAATTGTCCTGTAACCCCGTTGATAAGATTATAGCTTACTGCTAAGATAACAAAAATAGCAATATTGCTTAAAATTCCTATTTTATAATCATTGAAAAAATAAGGAGATACAAAAAGAAAAGCAAGTGCTATGATAAAAAAACTTAAATGTGTAATTTTTCTTGCAACCATCTTAAAACCTACTTTTTTCAAAATTTATGCCCAAAATTCCAGTTGGTTTAAAAAGCAAAATCAATACTAAAAAGATAAACGCAAAAGCATCTTTAAAACCAGAAAGATCAGGGAAAATAGCAACTACAACAACTTCTGTAAATCCTATAATCAAACCACCTAATACCGCTCCAGCAACCGAACCAATACCACCTAAAACAGCAGCGCCAAATGCCTTAAGTCCTATAAGAGTTCCCATGCTAGGTTCAACAGAAGGATAACTAACAGCCCAAAAAATACCACCAATAGCGGCTAAAGCTGAGCCTAGTGCAAATACAATAGCGATAATACGATTTGCGTCAATTCCCATTAAATTTACAGTATGAATATCAAAAGCTAAAGCTCTAATAGCAATGCCATATTTGCTTTTATAAAGTATGAATAAAACCACTAATAGTATAAAAAATGTCAAAATAGGCACTAAAATACTATTAATGCTAATGCTGATATTATTAAAATTAATCACTGTTTCAAGATAATTTGGCACAGGAAAATATTTTGGGGTTGAACCAAATAAGACATTAAATACATTTTGTATTAAAAAGCTTATGCCTATAGCTGTAATAAGTAAAGAAATTCTAGGTGCTTTTCTTAAAGGTTTATAAGCTACTCTATCAATAGCTATACCTAAAGCTGCTGCAAATAACATAGCCAAAGAAAGAGCTCCTAGAAAAGGCACATTCATACTTGTGACACAAAATAAAGCTGAGTATGCACCTACCATCATGATATCGCCATGTGCAAAATTAATCAATCTTAAAACACCATAGACCATTGTATAGCCTATAGCAATAAGTGCATACATGCTACCTAAGCTAAAACCATTTATAATTTGCTGTAAAATTAAAGAACTATCCATTGAACCTCTTAAAAATTTATTTACGGAAGAATCGTATCTTTATAAATTTGTTTTTGATTTTCTATTGATTTTATAACAATTGAACGCGTAGCATTACCTGTTTTATCAATGCTAATTACTCCGCTAACACCTTCAAATTTTGAAGTAGCGTGGATATTGTTATTAATGCATTCACTGTTAAAATCATTAACACATTTTTGCATAGCTTCAAAAATCACAAAATACGCATCTGCACCCATAGCTGTGAAATTTGGAACTTCTTTGCTTTGTTTTTCTTTTTCATAAGCTAGTATGAAGTCTTTTGAAAGTTGTGTTGGTGGGTTATTATAATCAAAGCTATCGGTAAATAAATATCCTTCTGCAGCATCTTGAGCTAAATTAATAAAGGTTTCATCAGCAACTCCATCTGCTGAACCCATAGGGATATTTATACCCATTGCTTTTGCTTGTCTTGCAAATAAAGAAGCTTCGGTATAATATACTGGAAGATAAATAAAATCAGGTTTTAAATTTTTAATTTGTGAAAGAATAGCTTTAAAGTCTTTATCGCCTGCTGTGATTCTAAATTTATCTAAAATTTTTCCACCTTGCTTACTAAATTCTTTTTCAAAGGCTCTAGTTAAACCCAAAGAATAATCCGCGCTTTGATCGCTAATTATTACAGCTTTAGTATAGTTAAGTTTATTTTTTACATAATTAGCTAAAGATGAGCCTTGGAAGCTATCCATAAAACAAACTCTACTAGCATATAATTTTTTATTTAAAATTTTATCAGCAGTAGCTGCAGGAGCAACCACTGGGATCTTTTTTTCTTCGCCAATTCTTATCACTTGCAAAGTATTAGCTGTTAGCATTTCACCAATTAGCGCATAAGCTTTGTTTTGCGAAACCAATCTTGTGCTAGCATTGGCACTTTCTATTTTATCACCTTTTGTATCTACTACTACTAAATTTACTTTATCTCCATTACTTAGAGTGTTTTTCATGGAATTTGCAATTTTCACTCCATCTAAAGCACTTTGTCCATATGCTGCCGTAGAACCTGTTAGAGGTAAAACTACGCCAATGTTGATTTCTTTTGCTTGTATAATATTGCAAGCTATGACAGATAATATAGCTATACTAATTTTTTTCATAGTTTACCTTTCAAGGATTGATAATAGTTTTATATACTTGTTTTTGATCTTGTATTTCTTTTATAACTACAGAACGACTCGCATTACCACTAGCATCTATGCTTATAACCCCACCCACACCTTCAAAATTACTGGTTGAGTGAATTTTTTCATTAATGCATTGTGCATTAAGATTACTAGCACATTCATTCATTGCATTTACCATTACATAATAAGCATCAGCTCCCATAGCAGAAAATGCTGGAAGCTCTTTGGTGCCATGATCTTTTTCATAAGCATTGATGAAATTTTTAGATAAAATTGTTGGAGGATTGTTATAATCAAAACTATCAGTAAATACTACTCCATTTACAGCATCTCCACCAAGCTCAATAAATGTTTTATTATTTACTCCATCTCCTGCGCTTAAAAGTTTGTTAAATCCAACCGCTTTTGCTTGTCTTGCTATTAAGGCAGCTTCTGGGTGGTAAATTGGCATATAAACAAAGTCTGGATTGATACTTTTAAGTTGCGAAACAATAGCTTTAAAGTCTTTATCGCCCGAAGAAATGGTTAATTTTTTAAGTACTTTTCCACCATTTTGCTTAAATTCTTTTTCAAAAGCTCTTGCTAGACCCAATGAATATACATTGCTTTGATCAACTATAACAACCACGCTTTTTAAATTTAAATCTTTATAGGCATAATTAGCAAATTTATCTCCTTGAAAGCTATCCATAAAACAAACTCTACTAGCATAGCTTTTTTTATCTAAAAGCTTATCGCCTGAGGCAACTGGAGCTATAGCAGGAACTTTTCTTTCTTCGGCTATGGATAAAACTTGCATAGTATTTGGTGTAACAGCTTCGCCTATAAGCCCCAAAACTTTATCTTGAGAGATAAGTCTAGTAGTAGCATTTGCTGCCTCTATTTTATCACCTTTAGTATCAATAGCTATAATTTTAATACTATCTCCATTTTTTAAATTTGGATTTAAAGTATTGGCTAGTTTAATACCCTCATATACATCATTACCATAGGCTGCTAAAGCGCCAGTAAGCGGCAAAACAACCCCTATTTTTACCTCTGCAGCATAAATTGAACTAGCACAAAGTAAGCTAGCTAACAGTAGATTTTTTTTCATGAAAACTCCTTTTTGTTATTTTAAAAATGTATTGTGTTTAGTTTTTGGTGCTGGCTCTTCTTCTAAAAGATCTTTTTGATTAAGCTCTATAGAAAAATTTTGTCCTTTTAAATAAGCTATGATGTGGTTCATATCACTATCACTTAATTTTTTAGCATACAAACTCATTTGGATATTATCGCTTGATTGATTTTTAAAATATCCATTAGCATAATCCTTCAAAGCACCTTTGATTTCTTCTGGACTTAAGTCTTTAAGAGCTCTTTTGCCATAAGAATTTTTTTCTCCATTCTCTCCATGACAAGTATTACATTTATTTTTAAAATATATTTCTTTAGCTTTTTCTAAGTCATAACTAATGTTATCATTAAAAGTATAAGTAAATAAAGATTTTACATTAAAAGCTAATAGTGAATTAAAAAATAAAACACTTACAATAAACAAGCGCAACATAAATATAACCTTTTTTAATATATAAATAAAGCTCGATTATATCTAAAAAAAATAAATAATCTCACT
>NZ_JAKMQF010000011.1:0-24974 GCF_025771405.1 Campylobacter sp. RKI_CA19_01116 | reverse complement strand
TAAAGGGTTGTTTAATGGTGTAAAATTTTTCATAAAATTTGGCTCTAAGATCGATTATTAATTCATTTTCTAAAAAATCATCAAGTTCGCTGGAAAAATTTTCTTTATAAAATTTTTCTATATTAAAATCTTTGATTTTTTCTCCTTGTTTTAATTTATAATAAGGTATTAAATCTTTTGCTAAAATAGGACCAAAAAGATTTGAAAATATTAATACATTTTCATCTATATATTTTTTAGCTATTGCATCTAAACTCTCATAATCTAAATATTCAAAAGCAACACCATTGTATCTTTGAATTGCTTTAGTTGTATCTTTTTTTAATATATCTTGACTAAGATTATATAGTTCATATTTGTCTTTGATACCAAAAAATTTTTCAAGAACATTTTCATCACATTCTTTAATAAATTTTTTGTATTTAGCAATTACTTCAAGTCTTTTATCGTATAACTTGTTAAATATGAATGATTTTTCATTTAAACAACTATGTGTATTTATTTTACTTTTTCCCTCACTAGGTGAAAATAAAATTTTCATAATAAATCCTTTATTTTTTAAAAATTATACAAAATTATTTAAAACACTTGACATTAATTCAAAATTACATTATAATTCAACTTTATTTTTTGCTGGTTTAGCTCAGTTGGTAGAGCAGCTGCCTTGTAAGCAGCAGGTCGGGGGTTCAAGTCCCTTAACCAGCTCCATTGTTAATAGCAGTGTTTGACCAGAAATAAAAAGCATTATTATTCATGGTGAGTTACTCAAGTGGCCAACGAGGGCAGACTGTAAATCTGCTGGCTTTCGCCTTCCGTGGTTCGAATCCACGACTCACCACCATTGCTTTGCGGGAGTAGCTCAGTTGGCTAGAGCATCAGCCTTCCAAGCTGAGGGTCGCGGGTTCGAGTCCCGTTTCCCGCTCCAACCTGATTTTGGTAGAGTGAAACTGGGAGCTGTTTTTAAATTCAGAATTTCTAGCAGTTTCAAATTTCCAAAATTTTATAGTTTATGTTTTTAATTTTTCTGAGCGCTCGTATGGCTCAGAGGTAGAGCACTCCCTTGGTAAGGGAGAGGTCGCGGGTTCAAGTCCCGCTATGAGCTCCATTGATTTCAAAAGATTATAAAACATAAATTAGTATTTGTTTGTAAATTTTATATGGAGGAAAAAGATGGCTAAAGAAAAATTTTCACGTAATAAGCCTCACGTAAATATTGGTACTATTGGTCACGTTGACCACGGTAAAACTACTTTAACAGCTGCTATCTCTGCTGTTCTTTCAAGAAGAGGTTTGGCTGAGCTTAAAGATTATGATAATATCGATAACGCTCCTGAAGAAAAAGAGCGTGGTATTACTATTGCTACTTCT
Organism: Campylobacter sp. RKI_CA19_01116; assembly: GCF_025771405.1. Classification (NCBI taxonomy): domain Bacteria; kingdom Pseudomonadati; phylum Campylobacterota; class Epsilonproteobacteria; order Campylobacterales; family Campylobacteraceae; genus Campylobacter; species Campylobacter sp. RKI_CA19_01116. Next base: position 23,606 of record NZ_JAKMQF010000011.1, on the reverse strand, counting down.
CACATTGAGTATGAAACAGAAAATCGTCACTATGCTCACGTAGACTGCCCAGGTCACGCTGACTATGTTAAAAACATGATTACTGGTGCTGCTCAAATGGACGGTGCTATTCTTGTTGTTTCTGCTGCAGATGGCCCAATGCCACAAACTAGAGAGCACATCTTACTTTCTCGTCAAGTAGGTGTACCATATATTGTTGTTTTCATGAACAAAGCTGATATGGTTGATGATGCTGAGTTATTAGAATTAGTTGAAATGGAAATTAGAGAATTATTAAGCTCTTATGATTTCCCAGGAGATGATACTCCGATTATTTCGGGTTCGGCTTTACAAGCTCTTGAAGAAGCAAAAGCTGGACAAGATGGTGAATGGTCTAAAAAAATCTTAGATCTTATGGCAGCAGTTGATGAGTATATTCCAACTCCAGCTCGTGATACAGATAAAGATTTCTTAATGCCTATCGAAGATGTATTCTCAATTTCAGGTCGTGGTACAGTTGTTACTGGTAGAATTGAAAAAGGTATTGTTAAAGTTGGTGATACTATTGAAATCGTTGGTATTAGAGAAACACAAAGCACTACAGTAACTGGTGTTGAAATGTTTAGAAAAGAAATGGATCAAGGTGAAGCAGGAGATAACGTTGGTGTTCTTCTTCGTGGAACTAAAAAAGAAGATGTTCTTCGTGGTATGGTTCTTGCTAAACCTAAATCAATCACTCCTCACACTGATTTTGAAGCAGAAGTTTATATTTTAAATAAAGATGAAGGTGGACGCCATACTCCATTCTTTAACAACTATAGACCACAATTTTATGTAAGAACAACTGATGTTACTGGTTCTATCCAACTTGCAGAAGGCGTTGAAATGGTCATGCCAGGCGATAATGTTAGAATTACTGTAAGTCTTATTGCACCAGTTGCGCTTGAAGAAGGTACTCGTTTTGCTATCCGTGAAGGTGGCCGTACTGTTGGTTCGGGTGTTGTTTCTAAAATTATTAAATAATTATAAGCGAGATTTAATCTCGCTTTTTAAGGAATAAAAATGAGAATTAAAGTTGGTTTAAAATGTGAAGAGTGCGGTGATATTAATTATAGCACTTTTAAAAATAGTAAAAATACAACTGAAAAGTTAGAATTAAAAAAATATTGCCCAAGATTGAAAAAACATACAATTCATAAAGAAGTTAAATTAAAAAGTTAAGGCTTTTATAAAAAAAGCCCTTAGGGCAATAGCTCCAACGGTAGAGCGCCGGATTCCAAATCCGATGGTTGGGGGTTCGAATCCCTCTTGCCCTGCCACAAAATAAGGTAAAATATGGAAAAACTAATAACTTATTTTAAATTGTCAAAAGCTGAATTAGGAAAAGTAATTTGGCCTTTGAAAGAGCAAGTTAGAAATGCTTATATTACAGTTTTTGTAGTTGTTACTGTTGTTTCATTATTTTTAGCATTAGTTGATTTGATTATGTCATTTTCATTATCTAAGATTATAGGATAGAAAAATGAATCATAAATGGTATGCAATTCAAACTTATGCAGGTAGTGAGATGGCTGTAAAAAGAGCCATAGAAAATTTAGTTAGAGATCATGGAATTCAAGAGCAATTATTAGAAGTAATTGTTCCAACTGAAGATGTGATTGAATTTAAAAATGGTAAAGAAAAAATAAGCGAAAGAAGTTTATATTCAGGCTATGTATTTGCTAATATAGACTTATCAACAGAGCTTTGGCATAAAATTCAGTCTTTACCAAAGGTTGGTCGTTTTATAGGTGAAAGTAAAAAACCAACCCCATTAAGTGAAAAAGATATCAATCTTATTTTAGAAAAGGTGAAAAATAAAGCAGCACCTAAGCCTAAAATTTCATTTGATAAAGAAGAAAGTGTAAGAATAACTGAAGGTCCTTTTGCAAACTTTGTTGGTATTGTAGAGGAATATGATATGGTTAGAGGCGTTTTAAAGTTAAATGTTTCTATATTTGGTAGATCAACTCCAGTAGAAATCTTATACTCTCAAGTTGAAAAAATAGTTTGATTATATAGTAAGTAAAGGAGAAAGGTTATGGCTAAAAAAGTCGTAGGAGAAATTAAATTACAAATAGCTGCTACTAAGGCTAATCCATCACCTCCAGTTGGTCCTGCTTTAGGTCAACAAGGTGTTAATATTATGGAATTTTGTAAGGCATTTAATGAAAGAACAAAAGATATGGCTGGTTTTAATATTCCAGTTGTTATTACTGTTTATGCAGATAAAAGCTTTACATTTATAACAAAACAACCACCAGCTACAGATTTAATTAAAAAAGCTGCAGGTATTTCTAAAGGTGCGGATAATCCTTTAAAAAATAAAGTAGGTAAATTAACTAAAGCACAAGTTTTAGAAATTGTAGATAAAAAAATCGCTGATATGAATACAAAAGATAGAGAGCAAGCTGCTAAAATTATCATGGGTTCTGCTCGTTCTATGGGTGTTGAAATCGTAGATTAATACTCTTTACCGCCAAGAGTTTAAAAAGGCGGTAGCACTTTATATAAAATGCGGAGAAAATTGATGTCTAAAAATACTAAAAGATTTACAGAATTATTAAAAAAAATAGATTCAAATAAAAACTATTTAATGGATGAGGCAATAAGCACAGTAAAAACTCTTGCTTCTGCTAAATTTGATGAAACAGTTGAAATTGCTTTAAAATTAAATGTTGATCCAAGACATGCAGATCAAATGGTAAGAGGTAGTGTTGTTTTACCTTGCGGTACAGGTAAAAAAGTTCGTGTTGCTGTTATTGCAAAAGATGCAAAAGCTGATGAAGCGAAAAATGCAGGTGCTGATATAGTTGGTAGCGATGATTTAGTAGAAGAAATTCAAAAAGGTAATATGAATTTTGATGTTTTAATTGCTACACCAAATTTAATGGGTCTAGTAGGTAAAGTAGGTCGTATTTTAGGACCTAAAGGTTTGATGCCAAATCCTAAAACAGGTACAGTAACAATGGATGTTGCTCAAGCTGTTAATAATGCTAAAAATGGACAAGTTAATTTCCGTGTTGATAAACAAGGAAACATCCATGCAGGTTTGGGTAAAGTTAGTTTTACTCAAGAACAATTAAAAGAAAATATGACAGCATTTGTAAAAGCTATTAATAAACATAAACCAGCTGCTGCAAAAGGAAGATATATTAAAAATGCTAGTCTTTCTTTGACTATGAGTCCTTCTCTTTCTCTTGATACTCAAGAATTGCTTGATACAAAATAAAATTAATGAGAGTTTTTCTCTCATTAATAAAAATTAGATAAGATAATAACTTTTATTTTATCTAATTTTTATCTTAGATTGGAGATAGCCGAGGTCTTAGGACTTAATTAGATTTTCTGCTCTGCTTGAAATCACCGGTCGGAAAGGAGTAAAGATGACTAAAAGCCAAAAAATTGAACTTGTTTCTAAGCTTGAAGAGGGTTTTAAGGCTAGTGAAGCTGTTGTAGTTTGTAATTACAAAGGTTTAAACACTAAAAAACTTGAAGAGTTAAGAAATAATGCGAGAGAAATGGATGTTAAAGTTCAAATTATTAAAAATACTTTAGCAAGTATTGCTCTTAAAAATGCCGGCAAAGATGGAATGGAACTTAAAGATACAAATATTTATCTTTGGGGTGAAGACCAATTAAATGTTTCAAAAGTTGCTGATAAATTTAGCGAAGCTAATCAAACATTTGAGATCAAAACCGCATTTATTGATGGTGAAGTTGCTTCAGTAGATAAAGTTAAAGCTTTAGCTAAAATGCCTTCTCGCAATGAATTACTTGCTATGCTTTTGCAAGTTTGGAATGCACCAATCACCAATTTTACAATTGGATTAAATGCATTAAAAGAAAAAAAAGAAGCTGAATAAAATTTAAAAAGGATAAAAAATGGCAATTACTAAAGAAGATGTATTAGAATTTATTTCTAACCTAAGCGTTCTTGAACTTTCAGAATTAGTAAAAGAATTTGAAGAAAAATTTGGTGTTTCTGCTGCTCCAGTTATGGTTGCAGGTGCTGCTGTTGCAGGTGCTGCTGGCGGTGCTGCTGAAGAAAAAACTGAATTTGACATCGTATTACAAGATGGTGGCGATAAAAAAATCAATGTAATTAAAGTTGTTCGTGCTTTAACTGGTCTTGGACTAAAAGAAGCAAAAGATGCTGTTGAACAAACTCCATCAGTTCTTAAAGAAGGTGTTAGCAAAGCTGAAGCTGAAGAAGCTAAAAAACAACTTGAAGAAGCTGGCGCTAAGGTTGAGCTTAAATAATTTTTTTGTTTTAAAAGAAAGGATTTTATATCCTTTCTTGTTTTCCTTTAATTAGGATTCTTTCTTTCAATACTTTTACCATGGGGTATAATAATATGTTAAATTCACAATCAGGAAATCGTTTAAGAATAGACTTCTCGAATGTTCCACAACAAATAGACATTCCAAATTTATTACAATTACAAAAGAAAAGTTTTGATTATTTTTTAAACATAGATGCTAAAAATTCAGAAAGTGGAATTGAAAAAGTATTTAAATCTATTTTTCCAATTCATGATCCACAAAATAGATTAAGTTTAGAATATGTAAGTAGTGAAGTAGGTAAACCTAAGTACACTATTAGAGAGTGTATGGAAAGAGGTTTGACTTATTCTGTAAATTTAAAAATGAAAATCCGTTTAACTTTACATGAAAAAGATGAAAAAACGGGTGAAAAAATTGGTATAAAAGATATTAAAGAACAAGAAATTTATATTAGAGAAATCCCTTTAATGACAGATAGAATTTCTTTCATAATTAACGGAGTTGAAAGAGTTGTAGTAAATCAACTTCATAGAAGTCCGGGTGTTATATTTAAAGAAGAAGAAAGTTCTACTGTTGCAAATAAATTAGTATATACGGCCCAAATCATACCAGATCGTGGTTCTTGGCTTTATTTTGAATATGATGCTAAAGATGTGCTTTATGTGCGTATTAATAAAAGAAGAAAAGTGCCTATTACAATTTTATTTAGAGCACTTGGTTATAAAAAACAAGACATTATAAAATTATTTTACCCTATACAAACTATTCATGTTAAAAAAGATAAATTCTTAACTGAATTTAATCCAAATGACTTTTTAGATAGAGTTGAGTATGATTTAAAAGATGAAAAAGGCAATGTAATTCATCAAGCTGGTAAAAGAATGACAAAGAAAAAGGCTGAACAGCTTGTAAAAGATGGGGTTAAATGGGTTGAATATCCAGTTGAAATTTTAACAAATAGATATTTAGCTAATCCTATTATTAATAAAGAAACTGGTGAGGTTTTATTTGATTCTTTAACGCTATTAGATGAGGGAAAACTAGCAAAAATTAAAGAGGAAAAACAGTTTGATATTGCTAATGACTTAGCTAATGGAGTAGATGCTGCTATTATTAATTCTTTCATTCAAGATAATGAAACTTTAAAATTATTAAAACAAACTGAGAATATAGATGATGAGAATGATTTAGCAGCTATTAGAATTTATAAAGTAATGAGACCAGGCGAACCAGTAGTAAAAGATGCTGCAAAAGCTTTTGTGAATGATTTATTTTTCAATCCTGAAAGATATGATCTAACAAAAGTTGGTCGTATGAAAATGAATCATAAATTAGGCTTAGATACACCTGAATATGTTACGGTTTTAACCAATGAAGATATAGTAAAAACTGCAAAATATTTAATTAAAGTAAAAAATGGTAGAGGTCATATTGATGATAGAGACCATTTAGGTAATCGTCGTATAAGATCAATTGGAGAACTTTTAGCAAATGAACTTCATGTAGGTCTTGCTAAAATGCAAAAATCAATTAGAGATAAATTTACGGCTTTAAATACAGATATTGATAAAGTAATGCCTTATGATCTGATTAATCCTAAGACAATTACTGTAACAATTATGGAATTTTTTACTGGTGGTCAATTATCTCAATTTATGGATCAAACAAACCCATTGAGTGAAGTGACTCACAAACGTCGTTTATCAGCGCTTGGTGAAGGTGGTTTAGTAAAAGAAAGAGCAGGTTTTGAAGTACGTGATGTTCATGCAACGCATTATGGAAGAATTTGTCCTGTTGAAACTCCAGAAGGTCAAAACATCGGATTAATTAACACACTTTCAACTTATGCTAAAGTAAATGATCTAGGCTTTGTTGAAGCACCTTATAAGAAGGTAGAAAATGGAAAAGTAAGTAATGAAATTGTTTACTTGACTGCTACTCAAGAAGAGGGCTTAGTGATTGCAGCCGCTTCAACTAAAATTGATGAAAAAGGTAATATTGTTGAGGAATTTGTTGAAGCAAGACAAGATGGTGAAACAATCCTAGCAAGAAGAGAAGAAGTACATTTGATTGACCTTTGTTCAGGTATGATAGTAGGGGTTGCAGCGTCATTAATCCCATTCTTAGAGCATGATGATGCAAACAGAGCTTTAATGGGTTCAAACATGCAACGTCAAGCAGTGCCTTTACTAACCGCACAAGCACCTATAGTAGGTACTGGTATGGAAAAAATCATTGCTCGTGATGCTTGGGAGGCTATTAAAGCTAAAAGAGCAGGGATTGTAGAAAAAGTTGACAATAAAAATATTTTTATTTTGGGCGAAGATGAAAATGGGCCATTTATAGATCATTACAAAATGGAAAAAAATCTAAGAACAAATCAAAATACAACTTTTACACAGCATCCAATTGTTAAAAAAGGAGAATTTGTTCAAGTAGATCAAATCATTGCAGATGGTCCAAGTATGGATCAAGGCGAACTTGCTATTGGTAAGAATGCCTTAATCGCATTTATGCCATGGCATGGGTATAACTATGAAGATGCTATTGTAATTAGTGAGAAAATTTTACGTGAAGATACTTTTACTAGTGTTCATATTTATGAAAAAGAAGTAGAGGCTAGAGAGCTTAAAGATGGTGTAGAAGAAATTACAAAAGATATTCCAAATGTAAAAGAAGAAGATTTAGCGCATCTTGATGAGAGTGGTATCGCTAAAATAGGAACTCATATAAAGCCTGGTATGATTTTGGTAGGTAAAGTTTCACCTAAGGGTGAAGTAAAACCTACACCTGAAGAAAGATTATTAAGAGCTATTTTTGGTGAAAAAGCTGGACATGTTGTAAATAAATCTTTATATGCAACCGCCTCATTAGAAGGTGTTGTTGTAGATGTAAAAATCTTTACTAAAAAAGGTTATGAAAAAGATGCACGCGCTATAAAAGCTTATGATGATGAAAAATTAAATCTTGAAAAAGAACATCATGATAGACTTTTAATGATGGATAGAGAAGAAACTTTAAGAGTATGTTCTTTACTTTCTAAATCAGCTTTAAATTCAGATGAAGAAATAAATGGTGTTAAATATAAAAAAGGCTCTAAAGTAGAAATTACAGAATTAGAAAAAATCAATCGTTTTGCGCTAAATTCTTTAGTTAAAGCTTATTCTAAAGAAGTACAAAAAGAATATGATGATTTAAAAAATCATTTCCAAAATGAGAAGAAAAAACTTAAAACAGAGCATGATGAAAAATTAGAAATTTTAGAAAAAGATGATATTTTACCAAGTGGGGTAGTAAAACTTGTTAAAGTATATATCGCGACTAAGAGAAAATTGAAAGTTGGGGATAAAATGGCAGGACGCCATGGAAATAAAGGTATTGTGTCTAATATCGTTCCAGAAGTTGATATGCCATATTTACCTGATGGAAGACCTATTGATATAGCCTTAAATCCTCTAGGGGTTCCAAGTCGTATGAATATAGGACAAATTCTTGAAAGTCATTTGGGGATTGTTGGTATGAGACTAGGTGATCAAATTCAAGAAATTTTTGATAGAAAACAAAAAGATTTTGTAAAAGAATTACGTGAAAAAATTCTTGAAATTTGTAGTGTATCTAGACTTGAATTAGAAAAGAAATTTGTGCAAACTTTAAATGATGAACAGCTTATTTCTTATGCTAGAGATTGGGCCAAAGGAGTGAAATTTGCTACTCCTGTATTTGAAGGTGTAACGGTTGAAGAATTTGGTAAGCTTTTTGAAATGGCTAAAATAGCTATGGACGGAAAAAGCGAACTTTATGATGGAAGAACTGGTGAAAAAATGGCAGAGCGTGTGCATGTTGGATGTATGTATATGCTTAAATTACACCACTTGGTAGATGAAAAAGTTCACGCAAGAAGTACTGGACCTTATAGTCTTGTAACACAACAACCAGTTGGTGGTAAGGCTTTATTTGGTGGACAAAGATTTGGTGAGATGGAGGTTTGGGCTCTTGAAGCTTATGGAGCAGCTCATACTTTAAGGGAAATGTTAACCATAAAATCTGATGATGTTGAAGGTAGATTTAGTGCTTATAAAGCTTTAACAAAAGGTGAGAATGTTCCAGCAACAGGTATTCCAGAGACATTCTTTGTACTTACAAATGAATTAAAATCTCTTGCTTTAGATGTTGAGATTTTTGATAAGGATGAGAATAATGAGTAAATTTAAACCTATCGAAATAAAAGAAGATGGTAGACCTAGAGACTTTGAAGCTTTTCAATTAAGACTTGCAAGTCCTGAAAAAATCAAATCATGGTCTTATGGCGAAGTAAAAAAACCAGAAACAATTAATTATAGAACTTTAAAGCCTGAAAGAGACGGGCTTTTTTGCGCTAAAATTTTTGGACCAGTAAGAGATTATGAATGTCTTTGTGGTAAGTATAAAAAAATGCGTTTTAAAGGTATTAAGTGTGAAAAATGTGGTGTTGAAGTTACTAGTTCTAAAGTACGCCGTTCAAGAATGGGGCATATTGAATTAGTTACACCGGTGGCTCATATTTGGTATGTAAATTCTTTGCCAAGTCGTATCGGTACTTTACTTGGCGTAAAGATGAAAGATTTAGAGCGCGTATTGTATTATGAAGCATATATAGTAGAAAATCCAGGTGATGCATACTATGATAATGAAAATACTAAAAAAGTTGAATTTTGTGATGTATTAAATGAAGAGCAGTATTTAAATTTAATGCAGCGCTACGAAAGCAGTGGTTTTAAAGCTAGAATGGGTGGTGAAGTTGTTAGAGATTTGCTAGCAAATTTAGATCTTGTTGAGCTTTTAAATAAATTAAAAGAAGATATTGCAGCAACTAATTCAGAAGCAAAGAAAAAAACTATCATCAAACGCTTAAAAGTGGTGGAAAATTTCTTAAATAGTAATTTAAATACTAATACAAATAGTGATGAAGTAGTTCCAAATCGTCCTGAATGGATGATGATTACAAATTTACCTGTGTTACCACCTGATTTAAGACCTTTGGTAGCTTTAGATGGTGGAAAATTTGCAGTTTCTGATGTGAATGATTTATATAGAAGAGTTATTAATAGAAATACACGTTTAAAAAGACTTATGGAGCTTGATGCACCTGAAATTATCATTAGAAATGAAAAAAGAATGCTTCAAGAAGCAGTCGATGCTTTATTTGATAATGGTAGAAGAGCAAATGCAGTTAAAGGTGCAAATAAACGTCCATTAAAATCTTTAAGTGAAATTATCAAAGGAAAACAAGGTCGTTTCAGACAAAATCTACTTGGTAAAAGAGTGGATTTTTCAGGCCGTAGTGTTATTGTTGTTGGGCCAAAACTTAGAATGGATCAATGTGGCTTGCCTAAAAAAATGGCTTTAGAATTATTTAAGCCACATTTGTTGGCTAAGCTTGAAGAAAAAGGTTATGCAACTACTGTAAAACAAGCTAAAAAAATGATTGAAAATAAAACCAATGAAGTTTGGGAGTGTTTAGAAGAGGTTGTTAAAGGTCATCCTGTAATGCTTAATCGTGCACCAACCTTACATAAGCTTTCCATCCAAGCTTTCCATCCTGTGCTTGTAGAGGGTAAGGCAATTCAACTTCATCCATTGGTGTGTGCAGCATTTAATGCTGACTTTGACGGGGACCAAATGGCCGTACATGTACCTTTATCTCAAGAAGCAATAGCTGAGTGTAAAGTATTAATGCTCTCATCTATGAATATCTTGCTTCCAGCAAGTGGTCGTTCTGTGACTGTACCTTCTCAAGATATGGTTTTGGGGATTTATTATCTATCTTTAGAAAAAGATGGTGCTAAGGGTGAGCATAAAATTTGTACAGGCATTGAAGAGGTTATGATTGCTCTAGAAGCAAAATCTTTAGATATTCATGCAAGTATTAGAAGTGTAGTTGATGGAAGAAAAATCACAACAACTGCGGGAAGATTAATCATTAAGTCTATCTTGCCTGATTTTGTTCCTGAAAATATGTGGAATAAAGTCATGAAGAAAAAAGATATTGCAGCTTTGGTTGATTATGTTTATAAAGAAGGTGGTCTTGAAGTAAGTGCTAGCTTTTTAGATAAATTAAAAGATCTTGGTTTTGAATATGCAACAAAAGCGGGTATTTCTATTTCAATTGCTGATATTATTGTGCCTGATCAAAAGCAAAAAAGTATAGAAGAAGCTAAAAAACAAGTAAGAGAAATCCAAAATTCATATAATTTAGGTTTGATTACTTCGGGTGAAAGATATAATAAGATTATTGATATTTGGAAAAGTACTAATAATATCTTATCAAAAGATATGATGGAGTTAATTAAAAAAGACAAAGAAGGATTTAACTCTATTTATATGATGGCAGATTCTGGTGCTAGGGGTTCAGCAGCTCAAATTTCGCAGCTTGCTGCGATGAGGGGTCTTATGGCTAAACCTGATGGTTCTATTATTGAAACACCGATCATTTCGAACTTCCGTGAAGGACTAAACGTTCTTGAATATTTCATTTCAACTCACGGTGCTAGAAAAGGTCTTGCAGATACAGCGTTGAAAACAGCAAATGCAGGTTATTTGACAAGAAAACTTATCGATGTGGCACAAAATGTAAAAGTTACAATGGAAGATTGTGGTGCACATGAGGGTGTTGAGATTAATGAAATTACCGCAGATGGTGTTGTAATTGAAACCTTAGAAGAAAGAATTTTAGGAAGAGTTTTAGCTGAAAATATTATTGACTCTATTACTAATGAGATTTTATTCTCAGAAGGTACTTTAGTAGATGAGGAAAAAGCTAGAATTATTGTTGAAAGTGGAGTAAAGAGTGTAAGCATTAGAACTCCTATTACTTGTAAAGCTAAAAAAGGAGTTTGTTCTAAATGCTATGGTATTAATCTAGGCGAAGGAAAATTAGTTAAACCAGGTGAGGCTGTAGGTATTATATCTGCTCAATCAATCGGTGAGCCAGGAACACAGCTTACACTAAGAACTTTCCACAGTGGTGGTACTGCTAGTACAGATTTACAAGATCGTCAAGTGGTAGCACATAAAGAAGGTTTTGTAAGATTTTATAATCTTAATACCTATGAAGATAGACAAGGTAAAACTATAGTGGCTAATCATCGCAATGCTGCTATTTTACTTGTGGAGCCAAAAATCAAAGCTCCATTTAAAGGAACTATCCATATTGAGCATGCATATGAGGATGTGGTGGTTAGCGTTAAAGCAAAAAACAATGAAGCTAAATTTATATTAAGAAAGTATGACTTAGCAAAAGCTAATGAGCTTGCAGGTGTAAGTGGTAATATCGAAGGTAAATTATATATTCCATATAGCGATGGTGCTGAAGTAGCTGAAAATGAAAGTATTGTAGAAGTAATCAAAGAGGGTTGGAATATACCAAACCGTATCCCTTATGCGAGTGAATTGCTAGTAAAAGATGGCGATCCTATCACTCAAGATATTGTAGCTGGTGCAAAAGGTACCTTGAAGTTTTATATGCTTAAAGGGGATGGTTTAGATAGAATTAGAAATCTTAAAAAAGGTGATGTAGTTAAAGAAAAAGGTGTTTTTGTTGTTATTGCTGATGAAAATGATAGAGAAGCAAAAAGACACTATATACCAAGAGATTCTGTGATTGAATTTGATGATAGTACTTTTGTGGATAATCCTAAAACTATCATAGCAAAATCAAGCAAAGAAGATAAAACTATCATTGCTGAATGGGATGCATATAATAATACTGTAATTGCAGAAGTTGCAGGTACAATTAACTTTGAAGATATTGAATCAGGCTATAGTGCTGATGAGCAAATTGATGAAGCAACTGGTAAAAGATCACTTGTTATTAATGAGTATTTACCAAGTGGAGTGCGTCCAGCGTTGTTAATCATAGGTGAAAACGATAAAGTGGTGCGTTATCAACTCGAACCAAAAACTGTTATTTATGTAAACGATGGCGATAAGGTTAAGCAAGCTGATATCTTAGCTAAAACACCAAAGGCAGCAGCTAAATCAAAAGATATTACTGGAGGTCTTCCAAGGGTATCTGAATTATTTGAAGCAAGAAAGCCAAAAAATACTGCTGTTGTGGCTGAAATTGACGGGGTTGTTAGATTTGATAAACCTTTAAGATCAAAAGAAAGAATCATTATCCAAGCAGAAGATGGAAGTAGTGCAGAGTATTTAATTGATAAATCAAAACGCATTCAAGTAAGAGATGGTGAATTTATTCATGCGGGTGAAAAATTAACCGATGGAGTTATTTCAAGTCATGATGTGCTTAGAATTTTAGGTGAAAAAGCATTGCATTATTATCTTATTTCTGAAATTCAGCAAGTTTATCGTGGTCAAGGTGTTGTGATTTCTGATAAGCATATTGAAATTATCGTATCGCAAATGCTAAGACAAGTAAAAATTGTTGATAGTGGTCATACAAACTTTATTGTGGGTGATTTGGTTTCAAGAAGAAAATTCAGAGAAGAAAATGAAAGAATTTTAAGATATGGCGGTGAACCTGCTGTAGCTGAGCCTGTATTGCTTGGGGTTACAAGAGCAGCTATTGGAAGTGATAGTGTGATTTCGGCTGCTTCATTCCAAGAAACAACAAAAGTTTTAACAGAAGCAAGTATCGCAGGTAAATTTGACTATCTTGAAGATCTAAAAGAAAATGTAATCTTAGGTCGCATGATTCCTGTTGGTACAGGTCTTTATGGAGATCAAAATTTAAAACTTAAACAACAAAATTAATTTTCAATCCTAGCGATTTTGCTAGGATTTTTGGAGTGTATTATGTTCAAAGTGATTGATTTGGAAAAATATAAAAGAAAGGATCATTTTGAATTTTACACTCAAAATATTCCTTGCTCGTTTGAAATTACTGTTAAATTAGATATTAGTTCTTTTTATTATTTTATTAAAAACAATAATTATGAATTCTACCCTTGTTTTATCCACACTATTAGTAAAAGTATAAATGCTTTTGATAATTTTAAATTTAGTTTAGATCAAAACAAACAACTAATATGTTATGATATTATCCATCCTTCTTATACTATTTTTCATAAGGATTCTAAAACTTTTTCTGTTCTTTGGACTTTCTATAAAGAAAATTTAAATGATTTTTTATCTTTATATGAAGAGGATAAACAATTAATAAAAAACGATAAAAGTATGTTTTTAAAAGAACCTATAGATAATCTTTTTAATATTTCTGCTATTCCTTGGATAGTTTTTGAAAATTTTTCTTTACACTTGCCAAAAAAAGAGCAGTATTTCTTTCCTATTATAACAAGTGGAAAGATTATAAAAGAAAATAAAAAATTTCTCATTCCTTTTAGTATTAATGTTAATCATGCCACCAATGATGCTTATCATATTTATTTGTTTTTAGAAAAACTCCAAGAAAACCTTAATAGTTTATAATTTTATAAGTAAAATTTAGATATTATCCAAAGTTTATTATTTTATTAATGAAAGGAATTACTGTGCCAACCATAAATCAATTGGTTAGAAAAGAGCGCAAAAAAGTTTTAGAAAAATCTAAATCACCAGCGCTTAAAAATTGCCCACAAAGAAGGGGAGTTTGTACTAGGGTTTATACAACAACTCCTAAAAAACCAAACTCAGCGTTAAGAAAAGTTGCCAAAGTAAGACTTACAAGTGGCTTTGAAGTTATTAGTTATATCGGTGGTGAAGGTCACAACCTACAAGAACACAGCATTGTTTTAGTGCGTGGTGGTAGGGTAAAAGACTTACCAGGTGTTAAGTATCACATTGTTCGTGGTGCCTTAGATACTGCAGGTGTTGCAAAAAGAACTGTTTCTCGTTCTAAATATGGTGCAAAACGCCCTAAAGCAGCAGCTAAGTAATAAGATTGCAGACAAATCCGTTAGATTTGATTTTGTTTGAGTAAAATTATAAATTTGAAGGAAAATTATGAGAAGAAGAAAAGCTCCGGTAAGAGAAGTCTTGCCAGATCCGATTTATGGAAATAAAGTAATCACAAAATTCATTAATTCTTTAATGTATGATGGTAAAAAAAGCACGGCTACGACTATTATGTATGGTGCTTTAGAAGCTATCGATAAAAAAGGTGGAGAAAAAAAAGGTATAGAAATTTTTAATGATGCTATTGAAAATATCAAGCCTTTATTAGAAGTTAAATCTCGTCGTGTTGGTGGTGCTACTTATCAAGTTCCAGTAGAAGTACGCCCAGCTAGACAACAAGCTTTAGCTATAAGATGGATTATTTCTTTTGCTAGAAAAAGAAGTGAAAGAACTATGATTGAAAAATTAGCAGCTGAATTATTAGACGCAGCTAATAGTAAAGGCGCTTCATTTAAGAAGAAAGAAGATACTTATAAAATGGCAGAAGCTAATAAAGCATTTGCTCATTATCGCTGGTAAGAGGAGTAAAACATGTCAAGAAGTACTCCTTTAAAAAGAGTTAGAAATATAGGTATTGCAGCTCACATTGATGCTGGTAAAACAACTACTAGTGAAAGAATTCTTTTCTTTACAGGTATGAGTCATAAAATTGGCGAAGTACATGATGGTGCAGCTACAATGGACTGGATGGAACAAGAAAAAGAAAGAGGTATTACAATTACTTCTGCTGCTACAACTTGTTTTTGGAAAAATCACCAAATTAACCTTATAGACACTCCAGGCCACGTTGACTTTACAATCGAAGTTGAAAGATCAATGCGTGTTTTAGATGGTGCTGTTGCAGTATTTTGTTCAGTAGGTGGAGTTCAGCCACAATCAGAAACTGTTTGGAGACAAGCTAATAAATATGGTGTTCCAAGAATTGTTTTTGTAAATAAAATGGATAGAATTGGTGCAAATTTCTTTAATGTAGAAGAGCAAATTAAAAATCGCTTAAAAGGCAACCCAGTTCCACTTCAAATTCCAATTGGTGCTGAAGATAATTTCAAAGGTGTGATTGATCTTATCACTATGAAAGCTTTAGTATGGGAAGATGAAAGCAAACCAACTGATTATGTAGAAAAAGAAATTCCAGCTGAGCTTAAAGAAAAGGCTGAAGAATATCGTGTAAAAATGATAGAAGCGGTTTCTGAAACAAGCGATGAATTAATGGAAAAATATTTAGGTGGTGAAGAGCTTACTCAAGAAGAAATCAAAGCAGGCATTAAAGCAGGATGCTTAAGTCTTTCTATGGTTCCTATGCTTTGTGGTACGGCTTTTAAAAACAAAGGTGTTCAACCATTGCTTGATGCTGTTGTTGCTTATTTACCAGCTCCTGATGAAGTTGCTAATATCAAAGGTGAGTATGAAGATGGTACAGAGGTTTCTGTAAAATCAACTGATGATGGTGAATTTGCAGGTCTTGCATTTAAAATTATGACTGACCCATTTGTTGGACAATTAACTTTCGTTCGTGTATATAGAGGAAGTTTAGAAAGTGGTTCTTATGCATATAATTCAACAAAAGATAAAAAAGAAAGAATTGGTCGTCTTTTAAAAATGCACTCTAATAAAAGAGAAGAGATTAAAACTTTATATGCAGGAGAAATTGGAGCAGTTGTTGGTCTTAAAGACACACTAACTGGTGATACCTTAGCAAGTGAAAAAGATAAAGTTATTTTAGAGAGAATGGATTTTCCAGATCCTGTTATTTCAGTTGCTGTTGAGCCTAAAACAAAAGCAGATCAAGAAAAAATGTCTATTGCTTTAAATAAATTAGCTCAAGAAGATCCAAGCTTTAGAGTTTCTACAGATGAAGAAAGTGGTCAAACCATCATTTCAGGTATGGGTGAGCTTCACTTAGAAATTATTGTTGATAGAATGCTTCGTGAGTTTAAAGTTGAAGCAGAAGTTGGTCAACCTCAAGTTGCTTACCGTGAAACTATTAGAAAAACAGTTGAGCAAGAATACAAATACGCTAAACAATCAGGTGGTCGTGGTCAGTATGGCCATGTATTCTTAAGACTTGAGCCGCTTGAGCCAGGTAATGGATATGAGTTTGTAAATGATATCAAAGGTGGGGTAATTCCAAAAGAATATATTCCAGCGGTTGATAAAGGTATACAAGAAGCATTGCAAAACGGTGTTTTAGCGGGATATCCTGTTGAAGATGTTAAAGTAACTGTTTATGATGGAAGCTATCACGAAGTGGATTCTTCTGAAATGGCATTTAAACTTGCAGCTTCTATGGGCTTTAAAGAAGGTGCTAGAAAAGCAGGTGCGGTAATCTTAGAACCTATGATGAAAGTTGAAGTTGAAACTCCAGAAGAATATATGGGTGATGTTATTGGAGATTTAAATAAACGTCGTGGTCAAGTAAATTCAATGGATGAAAGAGGTGGTAATAAAATTATTACAGCATTTTGTCCTTTGGCTGAGATGTTTGGTTACTCAACTGATCTTAGAAGTCAAACTCAAGGCCGTGCTACTTATTCTATGGAATTTGATCACTATGATGAAGTTCCAAAAAACGTTTCTGAAGAAATTATCAAAAAAAGAAATGGTTAATCTACCAAGATGAGCAAAAAGCTCATCTTGAATTATTTATGTCCTTTTGAATTAATTAAATTAATTACTCCTTCGTTAATTTCATATGCTTTTCCAAAACCTTTAACATATCTTCCATTTTTTAGTATCAGCTGAAATAAATGAAAATCTTTCATATTTTTAATGACTTGGATTATTTCTTTATTGTTTTCATTTTCATAAGTATTTAATACTTGCTCAAAGAGTTGATTATCTCTTGTTATTTCTACACTCTCTACTCTAAATTTAAGTCTTTTTCTTGCAAAGATTGACACGCAATCTTTTTCATCTTCTATAAACATAATTTCTATGTTTTTATTATTGTATTTTATTCCTTCAAAGTGTTCAGCAATTTCACTAATATAAATATAAAAGTCATTTTTAATTTTTATAATAGGTGCGTATGAGCATATTGTTTGATTGTTTAAATTTAAAGAAGATATCATAATGCTTTTGCATTCTTGCATAAATTGATTAATTTCATCATGTAATTGCATATATTTTCCTTGTAGGTTAGAATGGATAAGATTGAGGACTGTATGAAAGTAAAAGAAGAGTTTGTTTACTCTTCTTCATCAGTATTCTTGCGTACAACTTTAATGCGTTCTATACTATTTCCATCCATCTTTTTGACTTCATAGTAGCAGAATTCATCTTCTATTCTATCTCCAACTACCGGTAAGCGTCCTAAGAGATTGAAAACATATCCACCTATAGTGACTTGTTCTAGCTCTTCATTAAAGCGTATATCAAGCATTTCTTCTACTTCGCTAATTTCATATCTTCCTTGAAATTCATAAATGTTTTCTGCAAGTTTTTTAAAATGTGGACTAGAATCGTCATGCTCATCGTTAATATCTCCAACGATTTCTTCCATAATATCTTCCATGGTTAAAAGTCCAGCTGTGCCACCATATTCATCCACTACTAATGCCGTGTGCACTTGTTCTTTATTCATCATGAAAAGGACTTTAGATATGCTGATATTTTCTGGCACCAAGATCATTTTGATTAAAAAATCATCTAAATTTTTCTTATCTTTGCTAAGTTCGTTTTGCATGATATCTCTAATGTGTACCATACCCAAAATGATATCTTTAGAACCATCTATATATGGAAAGCGTGTGTGTTTGTACTGACAAACTATTTGCATATTTTCCTCATAGCTTTTTTGTTTGTTAAGACATATCATATCTTTTCTAGGTGTCATGATTTCTTTTGCTACTGTATCTGAAAAATCAACAGCATTACGTATGATTTCAGTTTCAAATTCATCCAAAACTCCACCTTTTTGGCTTTCACTTGCAATAAATTTAATTTCTTCTTCAGAGTGGCTTAATTCATGTTCTTTAGCAGGTTTAATACCTATAACTTTTAAAGAAACTGCAGCTAAAAAGTCAAATGTTTTGATGAAAGGTAGGAAAAGTAACCAAAACAAATGTAATGGTCTTGCAACCCATAAAACAGCTTTATCTGCAATAGCGATAGCAACGCTCTTTGGAACTAATTCACCTAATACAACATGCAATAATGTGATAATAGCAAAAGCGATAACAAATGCTATAGTATGAATTAATGCTGGAGCTAAGCCTAAATTTGCCAAAGGAACTTCAAGAATTTTAGCAATAGCAGGTTCACCTATCCAACCAAGAGCAAGAGAGCTTAGCGTAATACCAAGTTGGCATGCACTTAAATAAGTATCTAGTTTTGAAGTGACTTCTAAAGCTTTTTTTGCATTACGTTTTTTTTCTTTTACCATTTCTTCGAGTTTTGATCTACGTACTTTAACAATAGCAAATTCAGATAAAACAAAAAATCCATTTAAAAGCACTAAAGCTAATGCAACAAGAATCATAAAAGTAGAATAGCCTACATCAATTGAGGCAACAGCGGGTAATGTTTGATTTAAGTCTAAAGATTGACTGGGGTCCAAAAAAACTCCTTTAATAAAATTTTTGCAAAATTATATCAAATCAAAACTATAAAATTAGCTTAAAATAAACGACATATTTTAAATTAATTTATGTTTTCTATATTCAATATTTTTTTCAAATTCATCTAAACGTTTATAAATGCTACGCAATTGTGTGATAGTTGTCCAATTGGTGATAAAAATACTAAATGATGATCTAACTTGATCAAAAGCATTGCCAACTTGTATGATAATTCCAAGTTGTATAAGTCCTAAAAACAAGCTTGGAGCCATGATTAAAAAAGGCACTATAACCATGATTTGCTCAAATAAATAAAGCCATATATTAAAATACCCATAATGCAAAAATAATCTTTTATAATTGATTTTAAGTCCAGTAAATAAACTTAAAATACTTTCATCGCTCGCATAATTTTTTCTATCATCTTCAGCAAAAACAAGTTCTTTTCTAAAAGCAGCTTCAGCTTTTTGATTATTATATTCAAGACCAGGTAATTTAATGCCAACAAACCATGATATAACAAGACCTCCCAAAGAAACCAAAAATGCAATCCATACTAAGGATCCATTAATGTCTTTCAAGATAGGTAAATTAACATGCGCACTTAACATCCACAAAATTGGCACAAAAGCAATTAAAGTCATAATTGCCTTAACAAAAGCCAATCCTAAGCTTTCTATGATTTTTGAAAAATTATAAATATCTTCTTGAATTCTTTGCGAGCTACCTTCTATGTTATCATCTTTTTTTTGCCAAAATTTAATATAATCAAAAGTCATAGCCTCACGCCATTTAAAGGCATAAATACTTCCAAAATATTGTGTGATAGTAGCAATTAATACATAAGGCAATGCTAGATATAAAAATTGCTTAATAAAATGATAAAAGTCATCTATGCTATGATTTTTTGCATCTTGTAAAACATCATAAAATTCTTTATACCATTCATTTATTGCAACACTAATGGAAGTTTGAGCAAGTAAAGAAGCTAGTAAAAAAAACAAACCCAAATAAGCCCACAATGCCCATTTTTTTGAATAAAAAAAAGATTTAAACATTTAAATTTCTTTTAACATTTTTTCATAGTGTTTTATCGTATGTTTTTTTGCTTTAAAAATCACACTAAAAATCACAATAAAACAACTTGCAACTAAAAATCCAGGAATGATTTCATAAATTGCTATAAAATTTGAACCAAAATGTTTATAAAATATAACAGTTAAAGCTCCGCTAATCATTCCAGCTATCGCACCTTCTTTGCTCATATTTTTATAAAATAAAGAAAATAAAATAACACTTCCAAAACTAGCGCCAAAACCAGCCCAAGCGTAAGAAACTATACTTAAAATTTGACTTTGAGTATCAAGTGAAAGTATAAAAGCTATGCAAGCAACAGCTAAAACACCTAGACGTGATAATAAAGTAATATTTTTATCATTTGTTTTTCTTTTTAAGATTTGTGTATAAAAATCTTGCACCAAGCTAGAAGCGCATACTAGTAGTTGAGAACTCGCAGTACTCATAATAGCTGCCAATATAGCACTGAGTAAAATTCCTGCCACCCAAGGATTAAAAAGCACTTGAGACATTACAATAAATATTCTTTCAGGGTCATTTAAAGTGAGATTAAATTTAGCTATATAAGCAATACCTAAAAATCCTATCATAGCAGCACCAAATAAAGAAATTACCATCCAAGTTATGCCTATAAAAGTTGCAGTAGGAATTTCTTTTACATTTTTTATAGAGATAAAACGAATTAAAATGTGAGGTTGACCAAAATAACCAAGCCCCCATGCTAGGGTTGATACTACGACTAGCCAACCACCACCATCTAAACCAAAGGCTTGGGGTTTTACATCATTTATAGTAGAAAAAGCTTCGCCAAAGCCACCAAGTTCAAAAATCATCACAAAAGGAATGATGATTAATGAGCTCATCATTAAAAGTCCTTGTATCATATCAGTCCAGCATACAGCTTTATAACCACCTAAAAAAGTATATAAAACAATAACTAAAAATCCAATACTCAAGGCAAAAATATAAGGCAAATTAAATACACTTTCAAAAAGTTTAGCACCACTTACTAATCCAGCGCTAATGTAAATAGTAAAAAATACCAAAATAACTACCGCACAAATGCTTCTTAAAATATGCTTATCATCATGAAAGCGATTTTCGAAAAAATCAGGAATTGTAATACATTCTTTGGCTATTTGAGAAAAAATCTTCAATCTTTTAGCAACAAAAGTCCAGTTCAAAAACATACCAAAGCTTAAACCTATGGCTATATAAATTTGTCCCAAACCAGCTGCATATAAAGCACCAGGAAAAGCCATTAAAAGCCAACTACTCATATCAGAAGCACCTGCACTTAAGGCAGATATTACAGGCCCCATGGAAGCATTACCAACAAAATAATCTTTACTGTTTTGATTTTTTTTGTAAAAATACAAACCTATAAAAAGCATTAAAAATGCATAGGTAATAAAAGTAATAACAATAGGATAAGAAAGTTCCACACTTTGTAAATTCATAAGTGTCCTTAAAAAATTTAAAAAACTATCATTTTACTTGTTTTGGTTTAAAAAAACATTATAAAAATTATTTTTTATTTTTTATTTCAATGCTTTATAAAGTTTTTTTGTTACAATTTTCTAAAAAATTTAAGGAAAATAAATGAAAAATCTTTTGATTATAGGTGCAGGCGGTGTAAGTCGTGTTGCGACTGTAAAATGTGCAATGAATAGTGATATTTTTAGCAAAATAACTCTAGCAAGTAGAACTAAAAGTAAATGTGATGAAATAGCAGCTTTTATAAAAGAGCGTTTGGGTATAGAAATTCAAACTGAGCAAATAGATGCAGATGACACTGCTGCTGTTGTAGAACTTATCAAAAAAACAGGAGCTGAAATTTTACTAAATGTAGCTTTACCTTATCAGGATCTTACCTTAATGGATGCGTGTATTCAAACTAATATCCACTACGTAGATACTGCAAATTATGAACATCCTGATTTAGCTAAATTTGAATATAAAGAACAATGGGCAAGAAATGATAAATTTAAACAAGCAGAAATTTTAGGACTTTTAGGTAGCGGTTTTGATCCAGGTGTTACTAATGTATTTTGTGCTTATGCACAGCAAAATTTGTTTGATGAAATTCATTATATAGATATATTAGATTGCAATGCTGGAGATCATGGCTATGCCTTTGCAACTAATTTTAACCCTGAAATTAACTTAAGAGAAGTTTCTGCTAAAGGTCGTTACTGGGAAAATGGAAAATGGATAGAAACTGCACCTATGGAAATAAAAATGGAATGGGATTATCCTGAAGTAGGGGTAAAGGATAGCTATTTACTTTATCATGAGGAGCTTGAAAGCTTAGTAAAAAATATCAAAGGTTTAAAAAGAATAAGATTTTTTATGACTTTTGGGCAAAGCTATTTAACTCATATGAAATGTCTTGAAAATGTTGGTATGCTAGGTATTAAGCCTGTTATGCATCAAGGCAAAGAAATAATACCAATAGAATTTTTAAAAACACTACTTCCTGATCCTGCTAGTTTAGGCCCTCGCACTAAAGGTTATACTAATATAGGTTGTGTGATTCGTGGTGTAAAAGATGGAAAAGATAGACAAGTTTATATTTACAATGTTTGCAATCACGAAGAATGCTTTAAAGAAACTGGAGCGCAAGCTGTGAGTTATACTACCGGAGTTCCTGCAATGATAGGAACAAAGTTAATCGCTAAAGGAATTTGGCAAGGAAAAGGTGTGTTTAACATGGAAGAATTTGACGCTAAACCTTTTATGGATGAGTTAAATACTCAAGGACTTCCTTGGAAAATTATAGAAATGGAGCCAAATTTAGGAAAGTAATCTCAAGTCTTTTTTGACTTGAGAAAGTTTCAGTAATGACACAATTATTATTAAGTATAGATTGGACACCTTTTTTAGTTTCCATAAAGCTTTCTATTATTACTTGTATAATTTTATTTTGTTTTTGTATACCTCTTGCTTGGGTTTTTACTTTTAAGCAATTTAGAGCAAAAAAAATTCTAGAAACCATAATAACCCTACCTTTGGTTTTACCACCATCTGTTGTTGGTTTTTACTTGTTGATTTTATTTTCAAAATACTCTTTTTTGGGTAATTTTTTAGAAAAACACTTTAATATCACTTTAGCTTTTACCTTTGAAGGTTTAGTGATAGCAAGTTGTATTTATTCTTTACCTTTTATGTTTAATCCTTTATATAATGCAATGTCTATGATTTCTAAAAATATTATAGAAGCTAGTTTTTCTTTGGGAAAAAATTCTTTCATCACACTTTTTAAAGTTATCTTACCTAGTATTAAACCAGCTATATTAAGTGCTTTAGTAATAAGTTTTGCACATACTATGGGCGAGTTTGGTATAGTATTAATGATAGGCGGCTCTTTAAGCGGAGAAACAAAAGTAGCTAGTATTGCTATATATGAAAGTATGGAAAATTTAGATTTTACCACAGCCCATATTTATAGCCTCATACTTTTAATTTTTAGTTTTATTGTTTTACTAAGTGTGAATCTTCTTAATAAACAAAAAAGATAATATACTTAATCCATTTATTGTTTTCAAGTATTTTGAGTATAAATTTATCTAAATCAAGTTTTATCTTTAATTGTTTGTATTCTCTTTTACTTTCTTATTTATTATCTATATTTAAGATATTATTTTCTTTATATTTGACACGAAATTTTTCATATTTTATAATAACTCATATTCTATCATTTCCCACTATTTTTCTAAAAATTTACCACATGTTATAAACCAATATCCACAGTCCTTTTTTTACCCCCCCCCT